>JABZGZ010000024.1 GCA_015259105.1 Atopobium sp.
GAGTGAATCTGCAAGCCAGCAGCCAAAGCAGACCCAGTCCGCCTACGCTGACGAGAAACAGCAGGATGAGCAGGCAGTTGACGGCTCAGTTACCTTCCACGGCATGAAGTACTCTCTGGAGAAGCAAAGCGACGGCAAAACTGCTGTTGTTCGTACGAGTGACTCGGGAACTAAGAGTGTTCTATTTGAGGTTGAGGGAACTCCTACCAGCCTGATTCTTTTTAACGACACCATTTTGGTTCCAGAGAATCGCGATTCTGGCTGGGATGTTGTGGCATGTGCCCTGGTAGACGGCTCGCTTCCAACACTTATTGCCGATAAGGACGGCAAGGCTGTTGGTGGAAACGGAACTATCACCGCAGCTACGCTTGATGGAACTACGCTTAAGGTAACCGATTCCACAGGAAACACCACCAGCGTTGCTCTTCAGTAGAACTTTCGTAAGGAAGTTGTGGATTTCTGGTGAGCGTTCACTTGTCTGAACTGCGGTTATTCTCGCCAATCGGTTATTTTCAAGAAAATTTTCAAATTCGTTGAAAATAACGCTAGACAAGAATAAAAGTTCCCTGTATTATTTCAATTCGCAACAAGGCGTCCGGGGTATTAGCTCAGCTGGTTAGAGCGCCGGCCTGTCACGTCGGAGGTCGCGGGTTCGAGCCCCGCATATCCCGCCATTGCATGTTCAAGCCCTCTTCGGAGGGCTTTTTCATTACCAAAAAAGTCCAGCATAAAAGATTTAAATTACATCTTTAATTTATTGAAACCAAGTCAGAAAATAAAGCATTGTGTGCTATCTTTACATCAGAATGTATCTAAGTGCTTCTGCTGAAGAAACATTTAAATGCAGAGGTAAAGTGAGGTGGATTGTGCGGGATCAAAATACTTTGGATGCGCTGTCGCAATGCGATAGTGCAAATTCCATATCCGCAGAATCTGCTAACACAGAACACACTTCAGATTCGATCAAGAAAATTGCTGTTTTTGATTTTGACGGAACCGTCATTTCTGGACAGTCAGGACTCTTGTTCTCTGCGTATTTGCTCCGCCGTCATCTGTCCTCAATTGCACGCACGCTCAAGCTTGTGTGGTGGGGAGCTCGCTACAAGCTACACCTTCCTCAAAGGCAGGAAGAGGCTCGTGAGCTGGTTGTTGGTGCACTTACGCAGTATAGCGTTGAGTTTGCAAATGCCGTCATGCACGATTTTCATCGCGAGGTAATTGAGGGGATGTATCGCCCTCAGGCGCTGGAAGAGGTGCGTCGTCGGCAGGCAGAAGGTTGCTGCGTGCTGTTGGTTTCAGCAACGTTTGAACCTATCGCGGAATTGGCCGCCCAGAAGCTGGGGGTGGACGCGTTTCTCGCCACAAAGATGCAGGTGGGAGCAGACGGACACTACACCAGCAAGGTTGACGGTCCCGTGATTGAGGGCGCTCAGAAGTTGGTCTCGGCAACCGAGTGGTGCAACCAGCGCTTTGGCGAGGGCAACTGGGAGATTGCGTACGCGTACGGTGATCATTACTCGGACGCAACGCTTTTGTCGGCAGCTCAAACGCCGTGCGCCGTTTGCCCTGGTCCAACGCTTGCCAGACTTGCAAACAAGCGCGGCTGGAAAATTTTGAACTGGTAGCAACGACTGAACTAGCAATAACTGAACTAGCAACAACTGAACTAGCAATAACTGAACTAGCAACAACTGAACTGATAGTAACTGAACTTGTAACAACGATTAGCCTGGTCACAAGCCAGATAAGTGAGAAAAGCAGTCCCTCAAGCGGACGCAAGAGGGGTACTTGGAGAACCAATGGAAATTTCACGCAAAACTGATTATGCAATCCGCATGCTTTCTTCGCTGGTGAGAAGCCCAAAGAAGCTTCTTTCTGTTCGCGACGCCGCAGACGAAAACGATATTCCATACTCCTTTGCTCGCTCAATCCAGCACGACCTGGTCCTCGCTGGAGTAATTGTCAGCACGCGTGGCGCTCACGGTGGCATGATGCTGGCTATTGATCCTTCTGAGGTGAGCGTTCTTGACATTGTTGAGGCAGTTCAGGGTCCTGTTTTCATTTCTAGCTGCGAGTGGGCTGGCCCAAATAATGAGCCATGCCCTCGTCGCAATTCTTGCTATTTTGGTCCTCTTTGGTGCAGTGCCGAGAAAACCTTGCGTAATTTCTTTGCATCGGTGACCTTGCATCAAGTTGTTGTAGAGGGACTTATGCCAGAGATGGTGGGCGAGTTCCAGCTGGTCAAGAACGAGAACGCTCAGCGTAACGAGCAGATTATCCAGAATGCTACCGCCGCTATTGAGGCCGAGATTACTGCTGGCACGTTTGATAACCTGCTTGATGGCGAGGTTATTTCTGCCGAGAAAAAGCCTTACGAGTTCAATATTGATCGATAAGAAAATCTCACATACAAAGATGAACGAAGGCTTGGAAGTTTTGGCCGACGAGCACGCTGGTGCATCCGGCGGAGCAGAACTCTCGCCTGAGCTGCGTGCATTTGTCGAGTTCGTGGCAAAGAAAGGCCGCGAGCTATATCGCGATTTACCTTGGCGCCGTACGTACGACCCGTATGCTATCTGGATTTCTGAGGTCATGCTTCAGCAGACGCAGGTCAGCCGCGTAGATGGTCGCTGGCAGAGGTGGCTGGAGCGATTCCCAACGGTTGACGCGCTGGCTGCTGCAGCTCCTTCGGACGTGCTTGAAGAATGGCAGGGTCTTGGCTACAACCGTCGAGCTTTGTCCGTGCACCGAGCTGCTCAGGCAATTTCTAAGGCGGGCGGTGTCTTTCCGCAAGATCCAAAGGAGCTGGTAAAGCTTCCAGGCATTGGTCCTGCTACTGCGGCGGGTATTCGTGCGTTTGCGTTTAACCTGCACGGTGTTTACCTGGAGACTAATGTGCGCACGGTCTTCCTGCACGAGCTGTACCCTCAGGCAGAGGGCGTGCCAGATTCCGAGCTTGTTCCTCTGGTAGAGCTCACGTGTCCTGCGAGTGTTGAGGACGTCGCGGACGCAGTTGCAGCGGGCACTGACGCCGTTGCGGATGCCGCGGGGGCCGACGAGACGGAGCTTACGCCACGTAGCTGGTACTACGCCCTTCTCGACTATGGCGCATACTTGAAAAAAACCATTCCCAATCCTTCGCGAAGGTCCAAAAGCCACGTCAAGCAGTCGCGCTTTGAGGGATCTCATCGACAGAAGCGAGCCGAGCTCTTGCGCGTTCTTCTCGCTCACAAAGACGAGGGCGGAGCGGAGTTTGAGACGCTTCACCAGGAGCTTTGTCAGATTGAGGTTAACGCGGGGCGAGAAACCCTTGATGAGCAGGTTACCCTTGGCTTACTTGAAGAACTTGCGAAGGAAGGCTTTTGTCAGAAAAATGATGAATACTGGTTGCCCTAAATGGTTATAATTCATAATGCTGACGAAGGGGTCAGTATATGAGCATAAGTGCTAATGATTATCATTTGCATTTGTTCACCACATGTAACACGGCGCTACCCAGGCGCTTAACATTGCGCTCACAAGCGCTTTGACATGCGTTAACGTGCCACTCGTTAACGCGGGAGAGGAGAAAAAATGGCAGTAGATTTTGAGAATTCTCAGACAAAGAAGAACCTCGAGGCAGCTTTTGCTGGTGAGTCCCAGGCTACCAACAAGTACAGCTACTATGCTTCCCAGGCTGCAAAAGAGGGTTACCAGCAGATTTCCAACATTTTCACCGAGACTTCTGGCAACGAGAAAGTTCACGCTAAGCTTTGGTTCAAGTATCTCCACGGTGGCAAGATTCCAGAGACTGCAGAGAACCTCAAGGACGCAGCTGCTGGCGAGAACTACGAGTGGACCACTATGTACGCTGACTTCGCTAAGGTAGCTGAGGAGGAGGGCTTTGCAGAGATCGCTGCTAAGTTCCGTCTTGTCGGCAACATCGAGAAGGCTCACGACGAGCGTTACCAGAAGCTTCTTGAGCGCGTTGAGTCCGGCGAAGTCTTTGAGCGCGAGGGCGTTAAGGTTTGGAAGTGCCTCAAGTGCGGTCACCTGCACGTCGGCGCATCTGCACCAAAGGTCTGCCCAGTCTGCGGTCACCCACAGGGCTACTTCGAGGAGCAGGCTCTCAACTACTAAGTTGTAGGTGCTCTGAGCTGTAGGGCTGCAGGCGCGTAAGCGCGAAGCCGCAGCTCAAACTTCTAGTGCGTTAAAAATGTACCCACCAGCAGGTCATTGGCTTGCTGGTGGGTATTTTTGTGTGTGGACGTTGCGGGGAGATTGGGTTTCTCGCTATATGCTCGTTGCGCGCCTGATTTCTTAAAAGAATCTGTAACTTTTGCCTAAATGCTTCAAAGAATCTGTGGATTTGCCTGATTTCATCAAAGAATCTGTATCCAAAATACAGAATCTTTGCACTTTTCAGGCTCACTTTTCAGGCAGAGTTTAAAGCGCATCCGAGCTCGCGCTTTCATGAAGCCTGATTTTCTCGTCATGTCTGAACGATTTGCCGGAAGAGTACGCTAAGTCTGAGCTATTTGCCGGTTTTTCTCGTCATGTCTGAGTAAATTCGCTCAGACTTCATGCACTTTTCAGGCTTATCGCGGTGCTTAAGTCTGGATTCCCAACTCAGAAGCATCTGGCGAGAAACCCGCGCGCTCGTAGCGTGTGCGCCTGGCGAGAAACCCGTGCGCTCGCAGCTCAGTGCCGGGCTAGCGTGCCGGGTCCCGCGCTTATCCCTTGAACCAGCGATTGGGCTGCTCGTAGGAAGGGCAGATGTCGCTCATGGGACAGCCGACACACTTGGGGTTGCGAGCGGTGCAGGTTTCTCGCCCAAAGTGAATCCACTCCTCGTTGACGTCTTTCCAGAGCTCGTGGGGGAGAAGCGCGAGCAGGTCCTTCTCAGCGGCCAGCGGCGTGGAAGCCGAGCTCAGGCGCATGCGCTTGGAGATTCTGTACACATGCGTGTCCACCGCGATGCCGTCGACCACGTCAAACATCTTGTTGAGGACGATGTTTGCGGTCTTTCGACCAACGCCCGGGAGCGTGACCAAGTCTTCCATGGTGCCGGGAACTTCTCCGCCGTACTCAGTCAGCAGAATTTGCGCCGTCTCCACGCAGTGCTTAGCCTTTGCGCGCCAGAAGCCGATGGTCTGAATGACCTTTCCGACCTCGACAGCATTAGCGGCTGCCATGGATGGCGCGTCTGGCCAGCGACGGAACAGCTCGGGTGTGACTTTATTTACCGCGGCGTCAGTAGTCTGCGCCGAAAGCATTACGCTGATGAGCAGGGTAAACGCGTCGTGATAATCCAGGGCGCTCTGGACGCTTGGATAGAGCTCGTGCATGCGTCGGCACAGCTCAATGCCGCGTTCTACCTTGACTTTCTTTGATTCTCTGGGCATAACCTCTCCTCAATTCCTTCTATGTGTACCCAGTATGTAGTTACGTTATCACGTGAGGCGAGAATAGCAAAATAGCTGCATAACAGCTACAATAACAGCCCAATTGAAAAGTTATCAAACCTGCGCTTACGTGCCGACGTCGCTGGTAGATGTCTGTGCGGTCAGCCGTTACGGCATACGCGCCTGCGCGCCAGACGCAGCAGAGTCCAGCAAGGTTTGGTGTAACCCGCATGCGTTTGTATGTGGGTTTAGCGGCATGGCGGGAGACTGTGTGTTTATCAATAGAGTTGCTGCTCAACTACTGAGCGCACCCGAGCTAGAGAAGCTGAAGCGAGAGCTTTCGCGTGGATCAGACGCTACACTGTCCCTCTCGCAAAGTGCTCGTCCGCTGATGCTAGCTGTACTTTGGGCGCAAAATCCCCGCCCATGCTTGCTGGTTGTCGCGGGCGAGGATGCCGCGGACCGTACAGCGCGCTCACTTGCAGCGTGGCTGGGAAACGACGCTGTGCTGCGTTATCCAAACCGCAAGGATCGTCCCTGGTCGGATACCACGCCAGACGACGCCCTTATTGGAGCTAGGTGCCGTGCCATCGCCAAGCTTTCCGCTGGCGAGAAGATCATTGTAGTTGCAAGTGCTCACGCGCTGATGCGCAGAGTTCCCCCTGTTGGTTCGGGCTATTTTCTTCCTGCAACGTTTACCGTTGGCGACGACGTCCCCTTTGAGGACGTGGCCTCGTTGCTCGTCGGCATGGGATATGCCGATACAGGTGAGGTAGATGCTCCTGGCACCTTCCACATTCACGGCGATACGGTTGATATCTTCCCAGCTCAAGCTACAAGTCCTGTGCGCATTGAGTTCTTCGGAGACGAGATTGACCGCATCAGACGCATGGTGGCGGCTACCGGACAGACTATCGGTGCTATTGATGAGGTTACCGTTGCTCCAGCTAGAGAGCTTGCGTTTACCAAAGAGACCATTCGCCGCGCAGAAGAAGCGCTCTACACGCGTGCGCAAGAAAACTCTGCTCTCGCTGCTGACCTGGAGCTTATTCAGCGCGGAGCTCAGGCTCCTGCACTTGAGCGCTATCTTCCCGTGTTGTACGGAGGCACTGCCAGCCCGCTTGAGCACATCTCTTCAAAGACGCTGGTAGTTCTTGCGGAGCCACGCTCGCTGTTTGATGATTGCCAGCGCGCCTTTGACGAAATCTCTGCATCCGCAACAGCATCAAAAGTGAAACTAGATGGTCTGTATACGGACCCCAAGGCTATGGACTTTGGCTCGCAGCAGCGCTTGTCCTTCTCGTCACTTCTACGTACGGGAGCTGCGGTAACGTCAGAGCTCTCTGTGGTGCAGCCGTCTATTGCAGGCTCGGACACAAAGCTTTTGGGTCGCGTGAGGCAGCTGATGCAAGACCGGGATGCTGTGGTATTTGCAGTGCCCGATCGTGCCGCTCGAGAGCACCTCAAGTTGCTTTTCTCGGATGAGTCCATCCCGTTTGAGGAGTCGCTGGGTACGGCGCTTGAAAACGAACCTGATCAAAACGGTGCTTACGCGCCACTCAAGCGTGGTCGTGTCACGTTTACCGATGCACCTGTTCCCGCCGGAATCATCATTCCTACAGCTAATCTAGCAGTGCTTTCTGTCTCGGACTTGACGGCCAGAAGCGCGCGCAACAAGAAGCGCTCCAAACGTATTGACCCCACAACGGTGACGTTCCCGTTTAAGCCGGGCGATTACGTTGTCCACGCAACGCACGGTATTGCGCACTTTACAGCTATTGTGCGTCAAGAAGTTGCAGGTAGAGAGCGTGATTACTTCCTGCTTGAGTACGCCAATGACGATAAACTCTATGTGCCTCTGGAGCAGGTTGACCGCATCACGCGTTATGTGGGACCCGACGGCAACAATCCACGTCTGACCAGGCTTAACACGGCAGATTGGTCGCGCGCTACTAACAAGGCAAGAAAGTCCGCTAAGAAACTGGCGTTTGACCTGGTAGACCTTTACACGCGCCGCGCTTCGGTGCCGGGTTATGCGTTCTCGTTGGACACTCCCGCCCAGGAGGAGATGGAGTCCAGCTTCCCGTATCAGCTGACGCCGGACCAAGAAAGCGCAGTTGCAGACATTAAGCTGGACATGGAGGCGCGCAAGCCAATGGACCGCTTGCTTTGCGGCGACGTGGGCTTTGGCAAGACAGAGGTGGCGCTGAGAGCTGCATTTAAGGCGTGCCAGGATGCTCGTCAGGTCATGATTTTGTGCCCAACTACCATCTTGGCTCAGCAGCACTACGAGACGTTTTTCTCGCGATTTGCTCCGTTTGATTTGAAGGTAAGCGTGCTTTCGCGTTTTGTTACGCCTGCTCAGCAGAAAAAAGCGCTTGAGGGATTTGCGGACGGAACTGTAGATGTACTGGTAGGAACTCATAGGTTGCTCTCCGCAGACGTGAATCCGCACGATTTGGGCCTGGTTATTATTGACGAGGAGCAACGCTTTGGCGTGCAGCACAAAGAGCAGCTCAAAAACATGCGCGAGCAGGTAGACGTGCTAACGCTCTCGGCAACGCCAATTCCGCGCACCATGCAGATGGCCATGAGCGGCGTTCGTGACATGAGCCTGATTCTGACGCCGCCACCTGGCAGAAAGCCTGTTCAGGTAATGGTGGGCGAGTACAACCCGGATCTTGTTTCCGCAGCTATTAGAAGTGAGTTGGAGCGAGAAGGACAGGTGTACTACGTGTCCAACCGCGTGACCACTATTGATGAAGCGGTGGCTCGCGTGGAGGAAGCCGCGCCAGAAGCTCGCGTGGGTGTGGCTCACGGCCAGATGAGCGCTCGCGAGGTAGAAAACGTCATGCTCGCCTTCCAGGAGCACGAGATTGACGTTTTGGTGGCCACCACCATTATTGAGTCCGGCATTGACAACTCGCACACTAATACGCTGATTATCGAGGACTCACAGCGCTTGGGACTGGCTCAGCTGTACCAGCTCAAGGGCCGTGTTGGTCGCGGTAGGCAGCAGGCGTACGCGTACTTTATGTTCCCGGCGGAGTTGCCGCTGACGGAAGAGGCAACCGAGCGCTTGACGGCAATCAACGAGTTCCAGGACCTGGGCAGTGGCATGCGTATTGCCATGCGTGACCTGGAGATTAGAGGTGCCGGCTCCCTTATGGGCGCTGAGCAGCACGGAAACCTTTCCAGCGTTGGCTTTGACCTCTTTACGCAGATGTTGGGCGAGGCAGTTGCCGAGGCTCGCGGTGAGTCTGCTGAGTTGGAACAGGCTGAGGTAACCATCAATCTACCTGCAGATTTCTATCTTGATGAGGATTATCTGCCAGAGGTTGACCGACGCGTTTTGGTGTACCGTCGTCTTGCCGCAGCTACAGAGCTTTCCGATGTGGATGCGCTTCAGCAAGATACCGAGAATAGCTTTGGCGCCTTGCCGCTTGCGGGTAAGAACTTGTTTGATCGTGCCCGCGTGCGCATTCGTGCGCAGCGTTTGGGCGCAACGTCAGTAAGCCTGACAAATGGTCGTCTGGTATATCTGGGCGTAGAAATTCCTCGCGAACAAGCCCTCAAGTTGAAGGGTCGCGGTGCTATTGTGTATCCAAAGACGCATAAACTGGCGTATCCGTTCCACCGCAATGAAGAACAGCTGATGCCCGCTGCCTTAGGAGTTCTGGAAGAGCTTGGTGGCGACGATGAGGTTGAGGAGTAAATATGAGCCAAACAGCAGGTCAAACGTCACAGAACGCCGCGGGTGCCACGAACGCTGCGGGAGTCGCGCAGGACGCTGCGAGCGCCACAGGCGCCGTTGACACAATCTTCGCCGCACCACACCTCAGGTGGGGTGTTATTGGCTGCGGAGTTATCGCAAACCAGATGGCAGAGGCTCTGGCTTCGGTCGGAAGAACCATCGACGGCGTAGCCAACAGGACACAGGAAAAGGCCGTCGCATTTGCACAAAAACACCACGTCAAGCGTGTGTATGACAGCATCGACGATCTTCTCGCCAGCGACGAGATTGACGCGGTGTATCTGACCACGCCTCACAATACGCACATCATCTACCTGCGCAAAGCGCTTCAGGCGGGCAAGCACGTTCTGTGCGAGAAGTCCATTACGCTCAACTCCGCTGAGCTGCTTGAGGCCGAAGAACTTGCACATCAAAACGGCGTTCAGCTGATGGATGCCTGCACTATTTTGCACATGCCGCTCTACAAAGCGCTGGTTAGCCGCGTGGAGGCGGGCGAGTTTGGCCCAGTCAACCTGATTCAGGAGAATTTTGGCAGCTACAAAGAGTTTGACATGGAGAATCGCTTCTTCAATCCCAAACTTGCGGGCGGAGCCCTGTTGGACATTGGCGTCTATTCGCTGACACTAGCTCGTCTTTTCTTGAAGAGCCAGCCTCATGACGTGCTCTCCATGATGAATCCGGCCCCTACCGGTGTTGATCAGACGGACGGCATTTTGCTCAGAAACGCCGAGGGTCAGATGGTTGTTCTGGCGTTGACGCTTCATTCCAAGCAGCCAAAACGAGCTATGATTTCCGCTGATAAAGCCTTCATTGAGATTATGGAGTATCCACGCGCCGACGTTGCCACAATTACGTGGACTGACGACGGCAAACAGGAGAAAGTCCAGGTAGGTCGCACGGCTAATACGCTGGCATACGTACTGGCAGACCTGGAAGCTGCTGTTGCAGGAGACGCTTCTGCTCAGGCGCAGCTTGAGGTCTCAAAGGACGTTATGGAACTCATGACCGGCCTGCGCAACGACTGGAATTTCCTGTACCCTGAGGAGCAATAAATTACATGACATCTGACGAGAAGATCGCCCAGCTAGCAGCCGCAGTTGACGAAGAAACAAAGGCTCGTCCTGGAGCGCCGCAGACGCATCCGGAGTTCGACCGTCTGATCAGAACTATCTGGCGACTTCGTCAGGAGGACGGCTGCCCTTGGGACAAGGAGCAGACGCACCAGTCCATCTCAAAGAACATGATTGAGGAGGCCTACGAGGCGGTTGAGGCTATTGCTGAGGGCTCTCCCGAGCACCTTGAGGAAGAGCTTGGCGACGTGCTTGAACAGGTAGTTCTTCACTCGCAGATTGAGGCGGACAGCGGTGCCAGCGCGGGCAGTGGGGTGCGCGACCGCGCAGCGGGTACGGCTGACACGTGCGACCGCGCAGCGGGCTTCGACATTGACGACGTATGTCGAGCGCTCAACCAGAAGCTGGTACGCAGGCATCCGCACGTATTTGGTCCAGAAGCGGGTTCTACGTCGTCGGCTGCGGCCGTCTTGGACGTGTGGGAGAGCGTCAAGGCTGAGGAACGCGCCAGTGCAGAAGATACCGTGCACACCGAGGGTCTTCTCGACTCGGTTCCACAGTCTCTACCTGCGCTCATGCAAGCCCAGAAGATCTCAAAGCGCGCCGCAAAGATGGGCTTTGAGTGGGCGTCTGTCGCTGACGTGTGGGACAAGGTTGCCGAGGAGCGTGCGGAGTTTGACGCTGAAGCCCCAGGCACGCAGCAGAAAACGGACGAGTTTGGCGACATTTTGTTTGCGCTGATAAACGTTGCTCGTTGGGAAGGCGTTGACGCGGAAGAGGCGCTGATGAGCGCCTGTAGGAAGTTCCGCTCTCGCTGGTCGTATATGGAGAAAGCCGCTGCTAAAAGAGGCTTTTCTCTTGACGAGAAACCCGAGCTTCAAGAAGATTTGTGGCAAGAAGCTAAGCGTCATCTTGATGCGTAGATGAGCTGCGTAAATGACTTGCGCAAATGAGCTGCATAGATGAACTGCATCAATGAGCTGCACAAATAAGCTGCACCAACAACGTTGCAGGGCATATGAGTTGTCGCAAAGCTGATAACTTCTATTCGCTGAAACGATGAAATTCCAAACTGAGGCAGGGCTAGCGGCGCTGCCTCTGCCATAATAAAGATGTTGCAATTTGTTGCGACGCATCACCAAACAAACCAGAAATGAGATCCGTGATGAGTCAAGACACCACTAAAAAGAGTGGTACAAAAAGAAAAACAACGCCCACCAAGCGTTCCGTCGAGCCTCTTAAAGAGACTGGCGCGGAGCACGCCTCTGGTGCTCTCAAAATATTTTCATCTAAAAAGGCCGAGAAACCCCAGGTAGATAAGAAGTCTCAATCTGACTCAAAGGCTGTTGAGTCTGAAAAGCCTGCGACGGCTTCAAAAGACGCTTCTTCCCAGAAGAGTTCCAAAGACACAAAGTCTAAAAGAACCGCTCCTGTTCAGAAGATCGATAGGACTCAGAGGCCAGACCGTGCCCAGAGGTCCGAGCGCGGACAGAGGCCTGAGCGAGGTCAGAGTTCCGAGCGCGACCAGAAGACTGAAAGAACCAATAAACCGCAGTTCAGCGTATCTTCTCTAGTAGAGCTTAAGGATAACGCGCTTGATTTTGCACGTAATCATACCAAGCTTGTTGTGTTTCTCGGCGTTGTAGTCTTCCTGCTTGTGGGTCTGTATCCGCCAATTCGTGGCTACTACCACGCTGTTCGCGAGCATGACGAGCTGCTGCTTAATCAGCAGAAGCTTGAGGAAGATCAAAAACGTCTTGAGTCCGAGGTTCAGGGCCTGCAGACAAAAGAGGGCATCATAGATGAGGCTCATAAGCAGGGTTTGGTTTCTGGCAACGAGGAATCTGCTCGAGTAGAGGGCCTTGATAAGAAGAAGGACGAGAATACCGTTCAGCATCCTGACTATCCGTGGTACATCAAGGTGGGGGACTTTGTTTTTGGTTTTACACCAGGCGATTCCGGCAATACTGAGGCTCCTAAGAGCGCAAACTCTGACGATTCTACCTCTGCACCAGCTCCTGGAGAGTCTCACGATCAGAAGAACTCCGGAGAAGGTGGCTCTTCTGAGGGATCCGGCGCCGATAACTCAAAGTCTGACAGTGGGAACTCACACTAATGCTTCTATCTGCAATTGATATTGGAACCGTGACCGCTCGACTTGCGCTTGCGCAGGTAGAGGACGGTCGCGTTATTCGCATGGCCAAATACACCGAGATTGTTAACTTGGGCGAGGGAGTTGATACGGCAAAGCGCCTGCTACCTGAGGCAATTCATCGTTGCGTTGGTTGCGTTTCTTCCTATGTTGATCATGCGAGAAAAGAGGGCGCTGAGGCTGTTGTATGCACGCTCACAAGCGCCGCTCGCGATGCAGAAAATGCTCCTGACCTGGGAATGGGTCTAGCCTCACTGGGACTTGAACCCATGATTATTCCGGGTGAAATTGAGGGTGCGCTCACATTTCTGGGTGTCTCTCATGATTTTGAGAACCACCGCATTCTTGTTGCCGACAGCGGTGGCGGCTCAACTGAGCTGGTCGTTGGCACGCTAGCTGGCCAGCAGCTTGGCGGCCAAGCCGCAGGTCAGCAGCTCGACATCAACTTTGTCGAATCCGTTGACCTTGGTTGCAGGCGCCTGACCGAGCGATTTAACCTGTCATCGGATCACCCTTCAGCTGAGGACATTGATGGAGCTCACCAAATGGCAGCTCAGATGATGTCTGAGGCTATCGGACGAGCTCAGCAGCAGTGTGCAGCGCCAGAGCTTTTGGTTGGCGTCGGCGGAACCGCAACCAGCCTCATTGCCATCAGGGATCACCTTGACCCGTACGACCCGTCAAAAGTGCACCTCAACCACATCTCGATCGATGAAGTGTCGCAGATAGAGGGTCTTCTCGCCAGCAAAACGTTAAAGGAGCGAGAAGACATAACGGGATTGCAGGCAAAGCGCGCGCCCGTCATGCTTGCGGGCACTATTTTGCTTGCAGAATTGATGAAGAATTCGGGCTTCAAACACCTGGTAGTAAGCGAGAGTGACCTGCTCTTTGGCCTGGTGATAACTGCGGCTGCCGTTCACCAGGGAAAGCAGTCGCCTGTGATTTGGAAGCCAATTTTGCGCCCGCTGGATAAAAAGTAGTGGCATAATAGCTAGACATATCCGGGGGCGTGGCGGAATTGGCAGACGCAGGGGACTTAAAATCCCTCGACTTCGGTCTTGCGGGTTCGAGTCCCGCCGCCCCTACCACTTTTTTTGCAGAATAAATAGCGTTTTAGCTGCGTATTTTCAGAAAATATTTAAGTATTGGGCGTTATTAAGTGTGAAGAGTGTATAGCTCTTGACCTGGTAAAACTTAACTCGTCATTTTGCTCAGGGGACAAAAATGGGACAACATTTAGTTTGATATATAAAAGTTCTATCAAATAAAGTTTATAATGCAGAAATATAGTAAGAAAGGTGGTTATTATGGCACGTAAAAATAGCTGTGTAGCTTCCTTTCTAGGGAGTTCAAGAGAGAAAAGTAGGCTTACACAGAAAGAAGTTTCTGCTAAAACTGGTATTCCGCTCGGCACAATTAGGCGTTGGGAGCAAGGCCAAAATGATCCTGATTTAAACTCCCTTATCCAACTTGTTAAACTTTACGGGGTTTCCTTAGATTCAATTCTTGAAATAGGAGTTGCTGGAGATAATAGCGTTAATTGCAATCGTAACTCTAGAATGACGTCTGTTTCACTTTTAAGTGGGATTACTGCTACCGCTTCTATTGAGGTGATAAATTCTGATGAAACTTACGATATTCCATCAGATATCTATGACAGATACCCACAGGCTTTTCTTCTTAAGGTTGTAGGCGATTCTATGAACCGTGTACTGCCAAATGGTTGCTATGCGCTCGTTAATCCTTGCCAAGAAGCATCTAAGCCTATGAAGGCATATGCAGTATGTGTGAATGGCTTTGACGTAACTATTAAGCGCGTGAAGCCATTATCAAATGGCTACGAGCTCATCCCAGACAGCATTGATCCTACTTATAGACCTCAGATATTTGACTTCAACGAGATTGACACACAGCCCGTTTCTATTATTGGTGAGGTTGTGTGGTATTTAGTGCCTTTTGGCTTTGAGATTTAAGAGAAAGGAAACCAAACCCCTTTTTTTGCAAGAATTATTGTAATTTTGTTAGCATAACGCTAACATCTAGAGAAAGAAGGAGGAGTGAGAAGGTCTAGAAGCAAGCCAACATACAACTTGCAAACAGTTAAGAATCTCTGTTCTTCTGGTGACATTTTAATAAAAGATACAGTTGCTAGAGGTCTTATAAATCGTGGTTATATGCGAGTCCAGGCGCACATAAAGGGTTTAATCAGCAATTTGAATACTAAAGATTTCAGGCAGAGCATAGAACTTGAAAAGTTTCGTCCATACTACGGGGATGTGTATATCACATCTTTTGATGATGAGGACTGGTATGTAAAGTTTTATGTTGAAGAAGGCAAGACTGTCATCTTACTCTCAGCGAAATATGACGGAGAGCCTTTTTAGAGGAGGAATGATGATTTGCACTGAGTGCGGTCATGAGCTTGTAAAGGTTGCTACCCCGCTTGAGGAAGAGTTAAAGGGCGAGAAGTTTGTTATTAATGATATTGAGCGCTATGAATGCCCAAAGTGTGGTAGCTATGAGCTCAATCTTAATATGGCAGATAAGCTTAATACAGCTATTTGGGAACAGTATTGTAAAAAGCACGGGATACTAGGTCCTGAACAGATCAAAAAGATTCGTACAGAGCTTGGTGTAACTCAAAGAGAGCTACAACAAATGCTTTGTGTTTCTCATCCAACAGTTTCAAGATGGGAGACGGGGACCTTCGTTCCTTCGCTCCAGTCAAGTCGGGAAATGGAAGCATTGCGTGATTGTCCTGCTTTTGCTAGCTATTTAATGAGTAAGGCAGAAATACATCCAAAGAGCAAAAACAGCTATCAAAAGACAATTAAGTTCAAAGTACACGATGGGTTTAAGCGTTCGCAAAATGACTTTAATCAAATAGACTTAACTCTGAACGAGGGGTAAATAATGAAAGAAGTATCTGTTGAAGTTGCTCCAATTATACTAAGCTCTTATGACTTTTTAGATTTTTCATATAAGGTTAATTTAAAACAAAAAGATGAGAATAAAGATCAGGATAATCTAAATAGAGTCGGCATCAATATTAGTGTTGAGGCTTCAACTAACAATGATAGTAATTTGAGCTCTGTCGAGCTTGATGCCTCCGTGACTGCAAGGAAATCCGACGATGATGCAGTTGATGAATTTTCAGCACATATTTGCATCAGGGGTATTTTTACTGTTTTAGATGATTCTTTGTCTTCTACAAAAATAAAGAACTATTTAGCCAAATCAGGCGCTTCGGAGTTGTACCAAATAGTAAGAGATCGTATAGTCCGTTGCTCTCAAGATACTCCATTTGGCTATTTAATGTTGCCAAGTATGCTTTTTAAATAAGAAAAAAATTTCCTGTGTTCGTAAAGATAAGGTAAGCGTAATCTTAGCTACTAAAAAAGAGGAATACTAGTAAAATAAAACAAATTCTCTATGGGGGTTATTAATTTTTTTAGAGAGGGTTATTTTCGATTTTTAAGAAAATTTCGTTTGTTGACTATCTTTTTTCTATTAACTTTCTTTTGTAGACACTATTCTGTTCTCTTTCAGAAACTTGTATACTACTTGTCTTGTACCTAACGTATGCATGACTAATTTCTAGCTCACTTCGGAGGACCTATGTCGTTTGAGACAGGAGTTTTTCCGGTTTTAGTTTCTGAGGACGAAGCTCTAGAGTCATTATCCCCACAGGTCAGGGGAGGACTCAACACGTCGTCTGCCACACCTCTTCATGTTCAACTGTCAGATTTAATGCGCGTCAAAATTCTGTCAGAAGACTGGAAGGCAGGAACGTATATTCCGTCTGAGGCAGAATTTATGGCGCAGTATGGTGTCAGCCGAGGAACCATCAGAAAAGCCATTCAATCCCTGGTCAAAGAGGGTTTGCTGCTCACTCAAAAGGGTCGAGCAACGCAGGTTATTTCTAACACCGTTCGACATGCGGCGGGAAATACTGTGCTTTCATTTGCAGCCGCACTTAGAGATGGCGGCTTTGAGTATCGAACTGAAGTCCTCTTTAAGCAGGTAGTTCCTGCAGATCAAGCCGTTGCCGAGCACCTGGAGATTCCAATTGGCTCTGACGTGCTCTTTTTACGTCGTGTCAGGAGTGTCTCGGATAGGCCCGTGGTGGGCCAAGAATCGTGGTCCAACCTGCTTGTTTGTCCCCAGCTTGAAGAGGCGGACTTTGAGAATGAATCGCTCTTTGACGCGGTTGAAAGAACTTCTCAAAAAGAGATTGCGCGCTCTCGCATGCGCTATCAGTCGCAAATTGCAGGCAAAGATCATGCCGATTATCTGCAGTGTTCTCCAAATGAGGCTTTGCTTGTACTTGAGCAGGTAATTGAGCTGTCCGACGGCAACTGCATTGAGTGGAGTCAGACTTGGCTTGCCCCACATCAGAGTGTTGTTGGGGTTTCCGAGCAGGTAGACGGCTCTATTGGTCCTCTCGACATCTCCTCGGTCCGCCAGTCAGAGCACGTGGACGTATCACCGACTTCTACAGAAATAGACTCTGATCAGCGCGCGCAGCTTGAGTTTGATCTGCGTCACGAAGCGCTAGAGGTGCGTCGAGGCATTATCGAGCTGGCACATCGCTACAGCTCAACGCCGTTCCATATTGGCGGCGCATGTTCCGT
>JABZGZ010000025.1 GCA_015259105.1 Atopobium sp.
AACCTAACATGTCGAATCTACCAAAAGAGATAAACCGCACGGGATATACTCATATCGCGTTTAGCGTAGGAAGCAAAGAAACGGTAGATACCCTCACTGCAGAGTTGAAAGCAGACGGCTATGAAGTCATCAGCGGACCAAGAACAACCGGAGATGGCTATTATGAAAGTTGCATTATTGCCCTTGAAGACAATCAAATTGAAATTACGGTTTAACTAAAAATTTAATTAACTCAAGGAGTTACATGAAGATCGCTCTTATAAAACCAACTGAAGAAAATAAAGCACAGCTCATAGAGATGCTTGATGAGTGGAAACATGATATCGAGACAAATCATACAAATCCATCCCCAAGACGCATTTTTAGATTTGATTACCGTGACTTTACAAACTATCTAGAACAACTAGACGTAAAGGAACCAGTTCCAGCTGGTCGAGTGCCTACAACAACCCTCTTTTGCTATGACTATGATAAAAATATTTTTGTTGGAGCAGTAAATATTCGCCATTCCCTTACTGAAGAGCTTTTACATAGTGGTGGACACATCGGTGATGGAATTCGACCAAGTGAGAGAAGAAAAGGATATGCAACAGCAATGATTGCGCTTGCGCTCAAAGAATGTAAGAAACTTGGTATTGAGCGTGTTCTCATGTGCTGTCGTAAAGATAATATCGGCTCAGCAAAGTCTATTATCAATAACGGCGGAATACTCGAAAACGAAGTCCTTGATGAGGATAATGTGCTTACACAAAGATATTGGATTACTCTTTAGTAGTTCTTCTTACCAAAGAAATAATAAGGGGACCGTAATTGTTTGCGGTCCCCTTTTGGTATCAAAAGTTAAAGCTTCTTATCGAGAAACTCTTAGCCCTCGACAGGCTGTCCAAGATAAGATGCAACAGAAGTTGCAGCGATGGCGCCGTCTGCTGCTGCAGTAATAATCTGACGCAGTGGCTTCTTATTGAGGTCTCCTGCAGTGAAGAGGCCAGGTGTCTTGGTAGCCATACGCTCGTCAGCAAGGACATATCCCTGCTCATCAAGGTCTACAAGGTCTGTCAGAAGCTCAGTAGAAGGTACGCGACCTACCAAGACAAAGACACCAAAGCTGCCCTCATCAAAGGTCTCTGTGTGCTCTTCTCCCGTCTGGTTATCGCGGAAGGTGATGGAAGTAAGCAAATCGTTACCATCAACTGCAGTAATGCTGGTCAGATAACGAATCTCTGTCTTAGGATTCTCCTCAAACTGCTTAATTGCAGTTGCGTTAGCTCTGAGGTGATCCTTGCGGACAATAAGAGTTACTTTGTCAGCAAAACGAGCCAGGAACTGAGACTCCTCTACAGCGGTGTTGCCGCCGCCGATAACAAATACCTGCTTACCGCGATAGAACATACCGTCGCAGGTAGCGCAGTAAGAAACACCCTTGCCTGTGAATTTCTCTTCGTTGGTAAAGCCAGCATGACGAGGATTAGCGCCGCCAGAAACAATGACAGCCTTTGCGTGATATGTTCCCTCAGAAGTCTCCAACACAAAGAGGTTAGTCTCTGGATCCTTAACAATAGAAAGGACATTGGCCATAACAATCTCTGCGCCCAGATCTGTAGCCTGCTTCTGAAGAGTATCGGTAATAGTGAAGCCATCAGTGTTTGGCATACCAGGATAATTCTCAACCTCAGTAGTGGTGATGACCTGGCCACCTACCGCCTGTTTCTCTAAAACAACAGTATCGAGAAGGGCGCGTTTTGCATAAATTGCTGCTGAAAGTCCTGCAGGACCACCGCCAACAATAACAAGGTCTTTAGTAATAACGTCTGCCATGATTGGCTCCAATCGTATAAATCGTAACTGGCTTTGTTATACCCTACTGGTGACAATCATTATCAGTTATCCCTAAAAATTAGATTGTACACAATCTATTCACAAAAAAAGAAGCGCGTCAAGACCCCCATCTTGAACACGCTCCCCTAATACTAAAAACTAGTTAGCAATGATGAAGTAAGCAACAAACGCAAGAGTTGCAACCCACATCAGAGGCTTAACCTTCTTAACGTTACCAGTAACAAGAGCAACAACAACATAGAAGATGAAGCCAAAACCAATGCCGTCAGAGATTGAATAGGTCATTGGAATACCAGCGATAACCATGAATGCTGGGAAGCCCTCAAGAAGATCGTTCCAATCAATCTCGGTAACCTCAGACATCATCAGGAAGCCAACAAGGACCAGTGCACCACAAGTTGCTGCAGAGCTGACGATAGAAATGAGAGGTGCAATGAATGCTGCTGCAATAAAGAGCAGACCGGTGAAAATAGAAGAAAGACCAGTACGACCGCCGTCAGCAGCGCCGGATGCGGACTCGATGAATGTGGTAATGGAAGAAGCACCAAAGAAACCACCTGCAGCTGCAGCAGCAGAGTCAACAATGAGGATCTGCTTGATGTCCTTAACGTTGCCGTCCTCAGTGAGGAAGTCTCCCTGCTTAGCAATAGCCATAGCAGAACCCATGGTATCGAAGAAGTCGGACATCATCAAAGAGAATGCAAAGACGAGAAGAACTGGCGTTGTCAGAGCCTTAACAATACCCATAACACCAGCACTATCGGTCAAGAATGGTGCACCAAAGGTGGAGAAATCAAGGCCAGAAACAATGCCTGTAGGGCTTGCGGTAACACCAAGAGGAATACCAGCAAGTACGGCAAGAATAATGCCGATAAGCAGGGAACCCTTAACACGAGCAGAGTAAAGAACAACTGTTGCAACAATGGAAATTACACCAACGATAAAGGTTGGAGAGAAGATATCACCAAGAGCAACAAGTGTGGACTCATTAGCAACGATAATACCGCTGTTCTTGAGACCAATCATGGCAATAAAAAGACCTAGGCCAACAGAGATTGCGTGGCGTAGGTTTACAGGAATTGCATCCATGATTGCTTCACGAAGGCCGCAGAGAACTAAAAGAAGAATAGCAATTCCTTCAATGAAGATAACTGCCATTGATGCGTGCCAATCTCCACCAGTAATTGGAGTAAGAGAGAAAGCTACAACAGCGTTTACACCCATACCAGATGCGCAGGCAAGTGGACGGTTAGAGAACAGACCCATCAAAATGGTCATGATGCCGCCACCAAGACAGGTAGCAGTAATAGCTGCCGAAACTGGAACTCCTGCAGCAGCAAGAAGAGCTGGGTTTACTGCAATAATGTATGCCATTGCGAGAAATGTAGTAATTCCAGCCCTAAACTCTTGAGCGGGATTACTGCCACGCTCAGCTACCTTAAAGAACTTCTCCATTAAGCTCTTCCTTCCTAAAGAGGCTTTTCCTTTATGCAAGCGCTGAAGCGCTTATCACCAAAATAAAAAATTATTGAACGCCGCTTGAACCAAAACCGCCTGTACCGCGATCAGTCTGATCAAGCTCATCAACTTCAACAAGCTGTACAACAGGGACCTGTTGAATCACAAGCTGCGCAATACGCTCACCGCGCTCAATATGAATAGTTTCTTTGCTATCAAGGTTAATGGCACAAACCTTAAGCTCACCGCGATAATGAGCATCAATGAGGCCTGGAGTATTTGCCATAGAAAGGCCCTTTTTAAGTGCGAGACCGCTTCTAGGCTGAACAAATCCTGCATATCCATCAGGAATTGCGATAGCTAAACCGGTGGAAATAAGTTTGCGCTCAAAAGGAGCAAGATCAACATCTTCAGCACTTCTAAGATCTAATCCAGCGTCTCCTGTATAGGCGTACGAAGGTAGTTCAACAGTAGGATCAAGGCGTTTAATAGGTAGCTGGATGTCAAAATTGCTCATTAATTCAGGCTCCTTAATTCTGCGCTAAATTCATCAACATCTTTGAAGTCTCTATAGACAGAAGCAAACCTAATGTATGCAACTTTATCGAGCATAACTAGGTTTTTAAGCACAATGCTTCCAAGGTCTTCAGATTTAATCTCGTATTGACCCTTATCTCTAATCTGAGACTCAATACCATCAATAAAATGATCAAGAGAAGCAACAGAGATATCTCTCTTTACTGTTGCAGCAACAAGACCTCTCATAAGCTTCTGTCTATCAAAAGGCTCCTTGTGACCGTCTTTCTTAACAACGGTGATAGGAATCTCTTCTAAGCGCTCATAGGTTGTAAAACGAAACTTACAGGACATGCACTCGCGACGCCTTCTAATAGCATCGTTATTCTCAGATGAACGAGAATCAATAACCTTTGACTCTTCGTGACCGCATTTTGGACAACGCATGGAATCCCCTTTTTTCGTATAAAAGGAAGATACCATTTTACGCAGGTATTGACTGCTATCAACACAGAATTCTGAGAGAAATTTACATAAATATTTACTATTTAGATACAGAAGGAATCTCTAAGGTTTGTCCAGCTCTTAAAAGAGAAGAATCGAGATTATTTCTTTCTCTAATCCAACTTACTTGCTGCTCTGTGGAGACGCCCTCAATTGGGTTACTCTCTGCAATTGACCACAACGTATCATTGCTATGAACGGTAATTGTTTGTGAAGCGCTATCCATTACAGATGTAGCAAATGAATTAAGGGCAGTTGTGCGAAGGAAGGAAACCGCAAACATCAGAATAAATGATGCGGTAACAATAAGACCTGCAATAAAAGCCTCTTTGTTGGTCAGCGTCTTTACGTAAGAGACTTCCTCACGCTGAGGTGCAACGGAACCCTTCTTTGCGCCGCCTTCAATAACCTTGAATGCAGGCTTATAAGAAGCAAGTGCTGAAGTGCCATTAACCTGATACATCTTTGACTGATACATACGCCTCATATCATTTCCTTCCGTAATAGTTTTTACGGAACTAGTTATATCTAATACACCGGACAAAAAGTCATGTCCGAACGTTTGTACTAATAATATGTAGTACATTTGTTCGTGTCAAGAAAAAATAGAACATTCGTTTGATTAATTTTTAGAACACGTGTATTATTACTAAAAAGAAAAAGGAGGCTCATATGCCAAAGGGCAAACTCAGCAAGCGTCAGGCAGCAATTTATGAATACATCTGTTCATACACAGATCAACACGGCTATCCCCCTTCAGTAAGAGAGATTGGTGCTGCTGTTAATCTTGCGTCTCCTTCAACTGTCCATATGCATCTAAAGGTCCTGGAGCAGTTTGGCCTTATTGATAGAGATCCAAAGAAGCCTCGTACTATGAAGATTGTTCCCCAGGCTTCAAACACTTCTGACGCAGCAAAGCTTGCTCCCGTTACTCAAGACGTAGCTAATAATGTCATTAGTCTTCCTCTTGTAGGACGTGTTGCTGCAGGCACACCTATTCTTGCTGAGCAAAACGTTGAGGAATCTCTATCTCTTCCAACAAGCATTGTTGGAGATTCAAGCTCTTTCATTCTTCGCGTACGTGGAGAATCAATGATTAACGCTGGTATTTTTGATGGCGATTATATTGTTGTAAAAGAGCAGCAAGATGCCCATGACGGAGAAATCGTTGTTGCTCTCATTGATGACTCTGCAACTGTTAAGACATTCTATAGAGAAAATGATCGTATTCGTCTTCAGCCAGAAAACGATTTTATGGAGCCAATCTACGTACAGAATCCTGTTATTTTAGGTAGGGTTACTGCACTTATTAGATCAATTTCATAGTCATACTATGGGTGTGGAATTAGAACAATCCAAAGGTAGAGTAACTTTCTTTGATACTATTCGAGGAATCTCAGTAGTATCAATGATACTGTTTCACTTTACCTATGATTTGTTTTTTATCTCTCATATTAAGCTTACGTGGTTTACTCCTTTAGTCATGCAAATTTGGGTGCCTTCAATTTCGTATCCTTTCATTTTTATTGCTGGCTGCATGTGTGCTTTTTCAAAAAATTCTTTTAAGCGAGCAGGAGTTTACGGTCTTGTTGCTCTTGCAATATTCGCAGCTACCACCTTTGCGAATATTGATACTCCTATTAACTTTGGAATCTTCTTCTGTATGGCTTCATGCACCTTTGTAGAAGCTCTTATTTCACGTTTCGCTATTCCGCCCAAAGGGTATGCAGCGGCAATTCTTTTTCTTTTGTTATTTGTTATCTGTATTCCAATTTCTGCTGGTCACATCGGTGTAGGTAACACGATTTTCTCGTTACCAAAAGAGTTGTATCAAACACCGTATTTAGCCTGGGCGGGATTTCCTTCTCCATCTTTTTCATCTGGAGATTACTATCCATTGCTCCCCTATTTGTTCTTGTATCTAAGTGGAGCAGCATTTAACAGGCAGTTCAAGGCAGAAGGCTATCCTAACTGGATGAAAACATTTTCCCTCCCCCTTATAACAGAGATGGGAAAACATTCGCTTATCGTTTATATTTTGCACCAACCAATATTGCTGCTCATTGCCTTATTCGTCAGTCAGAATATCGTCCTCTGACACCACATAAGGCTCTAAAAGTGCCTGCATATAGGTGTCGGCCTTAACTGAAAGTAAAAGGCCTTCAGCAACGTATTGCTCGTGCAAAAGCTGGCATCTCTCGTGAACAGACTTAACAAGAGCACCTTTATTGAACGGGATAAGTGCACTAATCACTTTGTCGCCAGCGCTAGCTATTTCTTGAATCTTGTGGAGAAGACCGTTAATGCCCGTGCCTTCCTGTGCAGAAATAAATACAGCGTCTGGGTAGAGCGCTTTTAGCATTTGAAGTTCTTGCTCAGAAAGTAAATCAACCTTGTTAAGAACAAGAATTTGATCGCTTTTATCAGCCTCAATATCTTTCAAAATACTACGAACAACTGCTATTTCTTTAGAAAGATTCTTATCAGTAGCATCTGCAACCAACAGAAGAAGATCAGCTTCTTTAGATTCAACCAGCGTAGATTTAAACGACTCAATCAGATTTGTAGGAAGCTTTTGAATAAATCCAACGGTATCGGTAAGAACAATCTTTCTTCCTTCATCAAGAGAAAGTGCTCTGGTAGTTGGATCAAGAGTTGCAAAGAGCTCGTCTTTTGCGTATACATCTGCTCCAGTTAACTGGTTTAAAAGCGTTGATTTACCGGCGTTGGTATAGCCAACCAGAGAGACGCTAAACGTTCCAGAATTCCATCTGGACTTAGACTGAACTTCTCGCCGTTGACCAAGCTGTTTGAGCTCATTTTTAAGAGTTGAAATACGCTTTCTAATAAGACGACGGTCAACCTCAAGCTGACTCTCACCCTGACCAAAACGGCTACCAATACCACCGCGAGTTTGCTCGCCTACCAGGTGACTCCACATGCCGCGAAGCCTTGGAAGTACGTACTGGAGCTGCGCGAGCTGTACCTGAAGGCGACCCTCTTTAGTACGTGCATGAATACCAAAAATATCAAGAATCAGCGCTGTTCGGTCAATGACTTTAACAGGCTCTCCAAGCAATTTTTCTAGGTTAGATTGCTGAGAAGGCGTGAGCTCATCATCAAAGATGACCACGTCAGTGTTAGTGTTTCTAACCAGAGAAACAAGTTCTTCCGTCTTACCTTTGCCGATAAACGTTTTTGGAATGGGTGAGTCAAGTTTCTGTGTTAAACGCATAAAGACTTCAGCGCCATCAGTTTGCGTGAGGCGCTCAAGCTCGTCCATTGATTCTTCAAGCGACCAATCGCTTTTACCGCAATCAACGCCTACAAGAATTGCTCGTTCAACTTTAGGAGCGGTAGAAAATGGAACAAAACGACCCATAAACTCCCCATCTAAGACAAGGTAAATACGTTAGTTTTTGATGCGTCCTACTGGCATTGTACGTCAGAATGCTGCGCAAGAATCAGCTCGAGGGCTTCCTCAGGAGAAAGCTGATCCATATCAAGCCACCTGACTCGACCATCTCGTTTAAGCCAAGAAATCTGGCGTTTGGCATACTGCCTGGTGTGCTGTTTAATAAGCTCACGCGTTTGCTCAAGCGACTGCTCACCAGCAAAATGCGCAAAGAACTCTTTGTAGCCAATAGCCTGACCAGCTGTGCAATTCTCAGAGAGACCGGACTCAATAAGCGCCTGAACCTCTTCAACAAGCCCCTGCTCAAACATAAGATCTACTCGCAGATTAATTCGCTCATAAAGACGCTGGCGATCCATTGTTAGGCCCCATATCTGGGCGTCAAAGTACGGTGTATGAGCCTTTAGGCCCTCATGATGAGTTGCATACGACTGGCCTTCTTCCAAGAGCTCTAAAGCCCTTACAACGCGTCGCACGTTATTTGGATGAATAAGTTCTGCACTTGCCGCATCTTTTGTGGCGAGAAGCTCGTGTAAGCCCTCAGATCCTAGCTCTTCTGCAAGCTTTTCATAACGGGTTCGTACAGGAGACTCAACTGACCCAGAAGGAAACTCCATCTGGTCAATAATCGAATCGAGATAGAGACCTGTGCCACCACAAAAGACAGGCGTTTTACCTGCATCTAGGAGCATATGAGCTTCTGCGCGCGCCGCAGTCTGGAACATTTGAACAGAATATTCTTCTAAGATGTTGGCACAATCTACCATCAATAGAGGAACTTCTCGCTCCTCAACAGGAGTTTTAGCAGTGCCAATATCCATGCCACGATAGACCTGCATTGCGTCAACAGAAATGACAGAGGTCTCAAGCTTCTTGGCAACAAGCTCAGATAATGAGCTTTTGCCTGAAGCCGTGGGACCTACAATACAGATTACCGAGCCATGAGAGCTCATCGCGGATCAGACTCCATAGTTCCACGCAGGTACCAGGTACGAGCCTCATCAATATGAACATCAACAATTTTGCCGATAAGATCTTCTGGTGTATAACCCTCTGGCAGATTGAAGTGCACTGTTTGGTTCTTCTCGCTATGTCCCACCATGACAGAATCGTCACGCTTGGAAGTGCCTTCAACAAGAACTGCCTGAGTAGTATTCAAATCTACCTGGTTAGCGTCATGTGCCTGCTGAGCAACAAGCTCGGCAAGTCTGTCAAAGCGCTCCTGAATGACCTCGTGAGGCGTGTTGTCCTCGTACTTTGCCGCAGGAGTTCCTGGACGCTTAGAGTAAATAAAGGTGTACGCAGAAGAGTAACCAGCCTCTTTGACCAAAGAAAGCGTATCTTCAAAGTCTTCCTCGGTCTCTCCTGGGAAGCCCACAATAATGTCAGTTGAAAGCGCCAAACCTGGAATGGCCGCGCGAAGGCGAGAAACCACGTCTAAGTACTCTTCTCGTGTATAGCTGCGGTTCATCTTTTTGAGAACGCGTGTGGATCCGCTTTGAACCGCAAGATGGAGGTGAGGCATGACAGCTGGAGTTTCTTTCATAGCTGCAATAGTCTCATCAGTAAGATCTTTTGGATTTGACGAGGTAAAACGAATGCGCTCAACACCTGTCTGACCAACAGCACGTAAAAGCTCTGCGAAACGAGGCTTGCCGTAAAGGTCGCGGCCATACGAGTTAACGTTTTGACCAAGCAGAGTAATCTCACGAACACCATCTGCGACAAGGCGCTCGCACTCACCAATAACAGCCTCAAAGGTACGGCTGCGCTCACGACCACGAACGTAAGGAACAATGCAATACGTGCAGAAGTTATTACAGCCAGTCATGATAGGTACCCAAGCGTGATACTGCTGAGCACGGTTACTTGGCAGGTCTGTGGAGAAGCCCTTACCTTCCTCAGAGGTGTCTACAGCCACACGGTCATTCTCGCCCCTAAATGCGCTGGTGAGAAGTGCTGGCAAACTTGCAAGCGCACTGGTACCAAACACAACATCAACGGCCGGAACCTTTTCACGGAGCTTCTCGCCATCGCGCTGCGCAATACAGCCGCCAATAGCAACAACGCGCTTGCCTGATGGAGGCGTTGGAGCACTGATCATGGCAGAAGCCTGACCGTAGAGGCGCTGATCAGCGTTCTCGCGAACACTGCAGGTCATAAAGATGACAATATCTGCGTCATCGGTATCTGAAACCTCGTTGCAGCCACAAGCCTCAAGCAGACCAGAGACTCGCTCTGTATCGTGCAGATTCATCTGGCAGCCAAAAGTTTTGATGTGATATGTTTTTCCTACGAGCTCGGAATTTTCAATCATGCTTAAAGTACCTCGTTATACTCAGTGGAACTAACAGCTGGAGTCTGCTTATCAGGGGCAGACAGTGTATGGACATAAATGGCAATTTTAATTGCAGTTCTACTCTCCCCTGCAATTTCGATATCAGAAAATGTTGGAGCACAGGTGATATCCAGACCGCAAGGAATCAAGAAGCCACGCGCAATAGCAATAGCTTTGATGCCCTGGTTGACTGCACCAGCACCAATGCACTGGAGCATAACAGGTTCATTATCTTTAACCAGTCCCGCAATAGCTCCTGCTACCGAAGCTGGTGAAGACTTACTTGAAACTTTAAGCAAACCCATGAGTGCTCCAATTATTGTGCGTTTGTTCTACTCTTGCGACTCAATATCAAAAGTCACAACAATTTTGTTTTTACTTACACGAACACGAGGCTCAGACGTCAAAGAAACGTAGTATTTCTCGGACAACTCAGCAAAACTCTGCTCCATTTTTCGAGAAAAACTGCTGATATCAGCCTTACTCATCTTGAGGCCTCGGTGGTCTTTCATCAGATCAATTTCGCGAGAAACCCCTTCAGGTTCAACAGTGTGGCTGACCTGTGCATACACACTACGCAAAGGCTTAATCTGCTCAGCAATAATTCTATGAGCAGTTCTATCTGACATTGAAAGACCAAGAGACTTACAAACCTCAGAAAGCTCTGTTGCATCCGCTGCGGCCCTGAAGCGCTCGAGAACAGGCACGTTTTCAAAGCCTTCAACAAATAGCAGATCAGCGATATCAAGCGTCTGTGCAATTCTGCGACGAGCAGTAGCTGCAATCTCTGCAGCAGAGCCCAGCATTACCTCGCACGAGCCTTTAACCTCAAGCGCAAAGTCACAGCAGGTACGAATAATGTTATGAGGACCTTTAACGGTTGTTTTGATTCCATCCTCATTCAAACCACAGGTTGGCCAAGTAGACTGATCTACTCGCTCAGAAATTTTAGTAGTGTCTACCACAATCTGAATAACAGAACCAAGTCCCGAAGCCGAAGCCACAACCTGGGCCGATTCACAGTTTTCTTTGATTGAATAGAGAGCCATGCCTCGGCCATGAATTCCCCAACGGTCCATATGCATGCTCTCAAGCTTTGAAGTTACACGAGCTTCAAAGATTTTCTCCTGCATGTCTTTTGGAATGCCCTGACCATCATCAAGCATGGTGATAGTTCTGAGCGCACCTTCTTTTGACGTTGCAACATAAATGTGACGAGCACCAGCATCGCGAGAATTTCTCAAGAGCTCGATAACAATATCTTCTACCGAACGAATATCATGTTTTGCCTGCCTACGCTCAGCTTCTGCTACGCGTAAACGAACGTACCCCGCGCCGAGGGATTCCTCGACACGGAGTGCGCGCTCACCTCCCATGGAGGCAACAAAACCTGTTAAGTCAGTAGAAGTGGCTGCCATAGATTACTTAGCAACGTCCACAGCACGAGACTCGCGAATAACAACAACGCGAACCTGTCCTGGGTATTCCATCTCATCCTCAATTTGCTTAGCAATATCGTGAGCAAGAACAGTTGCCTCGGAATCGCTAATCATCTGAGGCTCAACCATTACGTGAAGCTCACGGCCAGCCTGCATTGCATACGTACGCTCAACGCCCTCGTGTGCGTTGGAGATAGCCTCAAGCTTCTCAAGGCGCTTGATGTAGTTCTCAGCAGACTCACGACGAGCACCAGGACGTGCAGCAGAAATAGCGTCTGCAGCCATAACAAGCATGTCAAGAACAGTGTTTGGCTCAATGTCTGCATGGTGGGCCTCAATGGCGTGAACAATCTCTGGGCGCTCACCATGACGACGAGCAAGATCTGCACCAATTACAGCGTGTGGACCCTCAACCTCGTGGTCAATTGCCTTACCAAGGTCATGGAGAAGACCAGCACGCTTTGCTGGAGCAGGCTCAAGGCCAAGCTCTTCAGCCATAATGCCGCAAAGTACTGCAACCTGAACAGAGTGAGCAAGAACATTCTGACCGTAAGAAGTACGGTAGCGAAGCTTACCAAGAGTCTTTACGATCTCTGGATGAAGATCATGAATACCACAATCAAATGCAGCCTGTTCACCAGCCTCAAGAACGCGCTCATTTACGAGGGCTTCTGCCTTCTTGTAGAGCTCCTCAATACGTGCTGGATGAATACGACCGTCTGCAATGAGGTTCTCAAGTGCAACACGAGCAGTCTCACGACGAACGGGATCAAAACTTGAGAGAACTACAGTCTCTGGAGTGTCATCAATAACAAGAGAAACGCCAGACACCTGCTCAAACGTACGAATGTTACGACCCTCACGTCCAATAATCCTACCCTTTAGGTCATCGGATGGGATATGAACGGAAGTTACCGTAATCTCAGAAGCCTGATCTGCAGCAACGCGCTGAATAGCGGTAGAAATAATCTCACGGGCGGTTTTATCAGCCTGTGCGCGAACGCGCTGCTCAGACTCACGAAGAATCATAGCCTCATCGCGAACGCTTTCTGAACGAACACGAGCTAGAAGCTCATCATGAGCTTCATCTTTTGTAAGAGCTGCAATGCGCTCAAGCTCTTGAGATTGCTGAGATACAAGAGAGTCCAAATCGTTCTTACGGCGATCAAGCTGGCCTTGAAGGCTGGAAAGTTGATGCTCACGCTTCTCTAGTGCGTCAGTACGGTGATCAAGAGACTCTTCACGCTGAAGAATACGATTTTCCATACTGCGAAGCTCACTCTTGCGCTTCTTCTCGTCTGCCTCTGCTGCCTGCTTAAGCTGAAGAACCTCTTCTTTAGCCTCAAGAACAGCTTCCTTTTTAACTGTTTCTGCCTGGCGAGCCGCTTCAGAAGCAATACGATCTGCATTAGTCTGAGCGTCTTTTAACTGCTGCTCTGCAGTTTTAATCTTTGAATTACTGATATTAGAGAGCACGCCGTATGCAAGGCCTACTCCTACAAGAAGGCAAACAATGCCAACTCCTGCTAATTCCATACCTACTCCTCAAATGGCGATTACAAAAGTGTTCAGGAGACTTTAGACACAACAGTGTCTAAAGAACCCGCCATGAGCAGGGTTCATTGGCTGGTCATGCCACATGCAGAGATAGATCAAATGTATGAGATACCTACTGTATACGTGACGCTGGTTGCCCAGCGGAAATGAGCCTATTCACGGCATATTTATCGTATAGAGCATTGTAACTTTTGTCAATAAATAGCAGGTAGGAAAAGTAAAGTACATCAATACAACAGACTTATAAGCTAAGCAAATATAATCATTAAGATGTGGCGTTTTCATCCAAGATCTTTTTAGCAACAGATGATGCTATAGAAAATGAATATCCCTTTGTGGCGAGAAACCTGACAAGCTTCTCATAATCATTTTTTCCCGACAGGTGTTTTCTCTGGGCCAAAGAATACGCAACTTCAAATTCATCCACATCAGAAAAATAAGCGTCAGGCCATCCAGGGAGCGTCTCAACTTCAATCCCTTTTTTAGAAATTTCAGTTTTAATTTTAAGAGGACCCCAGCCTTGTGAAATTTTAGAACGTATATAGACGTCTGCAAAACGACTGTCATTAATCAAACCAACTTCAACAGCCCTCTGCACTGCAGGGTCTCTTACATTCTTCTGATAGCCATCAAGCATGAGCTTTTTTTGAAGCTCAGCTGTAGAGTAGTCCCTTTTTACAATCAAAGCCTCAATACGAGCTTTAATGCACTGCATTGAAATCTCTTTTAGCTCATATAAAAACTCATTACGAGAAGAAGGTATAAAAACACCATCTTTCTCTTTGTTCTGAAGAGCGCGAGCTACTGTTGGAGGGACAAAGAATTCCTCCGTCCCTCCAATTTCAGTTTCTAAAAGTATCTTTGCTTTAGGCTTTGCCTGACCTAGAACTGCCTGTTTCTTTTTTGGAAGCTCAATCGTCCAAGAAATTTCTGACATTATTCAGCAGAATCTTCCGTTGCAACCGGAGTGCCAACTTCAGAATCTTCATCAAATACAAGGCCACAAGCAGCTCGTACTTTGTGATCAATCTCTTCCATGAGATCTGGATTGGCAGTAAGGAAAGATTTAGCTGCTTCTCTACCCTGGCCAAGACGCTCACCCTCATAGGTGAACCAAGCTCCAGACTTGTTGACAATCTCAAAATCAACAGCCATATCAAGAATGGAGCCCTCTTTGGAGATGCCTTGACCGTACATAATGTCAAACTCAGCAACCTTAAAAGGCGGAGCAACCTTGTTCTTTACAACCTTAACGCGAACACGGTTACCAACGTTTTCTCCGTTAACCTTAATGCTGTCAACGCGGCGAATATCCATACGGACAGTGGAGAAGAATTTCAGAGCCCTACCACCGGAAGTGGTCTCTGGGCTTCCAAACATAACGCCAATCTTCTCTCTAAGTTGGTTAATGAAAATACAAAGCGTATTAGACTTTGAAAGAGAGCCGGCTAACTTACGGAGAGCTTGACTCATGAGACGAGCCTGAAGACCAACGCTAGAATCGCCGATCTCTCCCTCAATCTCTGCACGAGGAACAAGAGCAGCAACAGAGTCTACAACTACAACATCAATGGCGCCTGAGCGAACAAGCATGTCACAAATCTCAAGAGCCTGCTCACCAGTATCTGGCTGAGAAATTAAAACATCATCAATATCAACGCCAATACGAGCCGCATAACCTGGGTCTAGTGCGTGCTCTGCGTCAATAAAGGCAACAACACCACCTAGCGCCTGAGCTTCTGCAAGAATTTCTAGTGAAAGTGTTGTCTTACCAGAGGACTCTGGGCCATAAATCTCTACGATACGGCCGCGAGGAACGCCGCCAATACCCAATGCTGCATCAAGAGCAAGTGAGCCAGTTGGAATAGCTTGAATATCAAAGGCAGGACCACCTTCACCTAAACGCATAATAGCGCCTGCACCAAATTTCTTCTCAATCTCTGCAGTGGTTGAAGAGATAACCTCATCTCTCTCATCACCAGTAGTACGAGCTTTGATCTCTTTTGAAACTGCCTTTTTAGCCATGAATACTCCTTGCTCTTTCTGATACCACGATAATATAAGAACAGACGTTCTATGTCAACGTCAAACATATACTCTATAGAGGGAATTTGTCTGATTTCTTTCCTTTATTTTTCCGCTCTTGAACAGCTTATTTTTTCTTAATTGCAAATTTGGCTGTATAAGTCCTGCATAGTCGCAGAAAATAAGAAGCTCAAAACAAACTAGTTTTGAGCTTCCCTATTAAAATCGGGTTTTAAGCCTTCACAATAGCTTCATGAATTAATTGTAAAGCCTGCAAAACAGCAGCTTCTCGCACCTGTTCCCTATTACCAGAAAAATGTTTGCAGACTGTATGGGTAAAGTTTTTGCTGTTAATACCAAACCAAACTGTTCCAACTGGTTTACCAGGCTCTTCTCCTGTTGGGCCAGCTATTCCTGTAACGGAAACTGCAATATCTGATCCAATAACGTCTCTAACGCCTGAAGCCATTTGAGCTGCGCAGGGCTCAGAAACAGCACCAAGGGACGGTTCATCAAAAATGTCTTTTGAAACGCCTAATACCTTTTGTTTAATCTCAACGGTATAGCTTACAACAGAGCCCTTAAGAACGCTTGATGATCCAGAGATGGCTGTAAGAGCGCCTGCAACAAGTCCTCCCGTACAAGACTCGGCAGAAGCTACGGTAATACCTGATGCAAGGGCATCTGAAATAATACTTTGAGCTTCTTTGAGAACTTCTTCAGAGAACATGGTCTTCCTTACTTTTAATAAGATTTGATACAAAAGCGGCGCCTCAGAGAGACGCCATCTTGTTAAACTTCAGCAATGTATTGCCACGACTTTACAAAGTAGTCAATTCCTGACCAGGCTGTTAGAACTACTGCAACCCACATAGATGCGTTGAAGATAAAGAGCAAAACATCCTGAATCATTCCACCAGGAATACTAGGCAAGAAGAGTAAACCGCAGATAGCAACCATAGTTGTTGCGGTCTTCCACTTACCCAAGTCAGAAGCTGCAATAACAACTCCCTTTGATGCAACAACCATTCTCAGGCCCGATACCAAAAACTCTCGTGCAACAATCACTAAGAGCACCCATGGAGAAACCATATGCCACTCCAGAAGTACAAAAAGAGCTACAACAACAGCGAGTTTATCGGCAATTGGGTCTAAGAACTTGCCAAAGGTGGTAACTTCATTTCTACTACGGGCAAGGTAACCATCAAGCTTATCGGTCAAAGAAATGACAACATAGCCGATAAAAACAAGAAAAGCTCCGAGGTTAAAACCAGGTGTTGCCAGAGAATCGGCCAGAGATACGCCTAAAAGCTGTGCAAGAAGAAGCCAAAAGGGTACCAGCACCACTCGAGCACAGGTAACAATATTTGC
>JABZGZ010000026.1:0-14337 GCA_015259105.1 Atopobium sp.
CAGATACAAAATGGTATAGATGAACCAAAGAGTGCTGTTAACGTTATTGGTTAGAAAGCGCTTTACAAAATCAGCAACACCAGCGCTTGCCGCAACCTCTTCGGCACCCCAAAACTTTGTAGGAAAAAGCACGTACATCAGATACACCACTGCGCTACCAAAAATGAGCGCCATCAGCGTCTTTCTTGCACGCTTCATAAAGAATGTCTTTGTAGAGTATTTACTTCTATACCCAAGCAGATTCATACCGCTCAGCATAAAAAAGATAGGTACCGCGTAAATAAACGCTGCTTGCAGAGCTAAAGAGAAGGCCCAAGTTTTTGTGTGGGCAAGCGAGAATACATTAAGAGAGGTATGTAGCATCACAACAGCAATACCTGCCAAAATGGTAAGAACATCTGCAAAAACAAAGCGCTTCTTAACAGTAGCTGCTTTTGAAGAAACTGTAGCTTTTTCCACGGGCTTCTCCCCAAATCAATCAAACTTCATCTATGCTTAGTATACGAAAAGTACCAGCAGGAAAGAGGCATCATGGCAAATGTCGTTGACTATCTACACTGGCGCGGCGATCTGACGTTTGAGAATGACCCTTTTAACAACGTCGATAACCTGATTCTCTCAATCCTTTCCTATCTGGGATTTGGCGGCATAGTGCCTTCTGAGCGTAGCGAGAAACGCATTCTGCTTGGTGACGCTTGCGCCAAAATGCTGAAGAAACTCGATGACGACCCGTCTCTTATCACGGGATTTTCTCGCGTTGATGGAACTTTTCTTGAGGCACTGGTTAACGCTCCCCGCTTTGCCAACATTGAGCTTGGCCGCTATGTAGACCGCATTAATGTCGAGAAAAACCTACAGTTTGCAGCGTTTACCGCTTACCTACCTACTGGTCAGATGTATGTCTCGTTTAGAGGAACAGACGGCACCCTAGTTGGCTGGCGAGAAAACCTTAACCTTAGCTTCCAGGTTACGTCCGCTGATAAGTCGGCGGCACTATACCTTGAGAAACGTATTCGCGAACATCTTGCAGCAGGCAATAGCACTACCTGCGCAAATGTTATGGTTGGTGGCCACTCTAAGGGCGGCAACCTTGCGGCATATGCAGCAACAGTCTGTCCTGAGGAGTTGCTTGGCACAATTGATCGCGTCTGGAGTAACGATGGACCTAATATGTGTCCAGAAATTCTTCCCACCACAGCCCACAAGGTGCTTGGAGATAAATACATCAGAATTTTGCCTGAGTTTAGTGTAGTTGGCATGATTTTTGATGATCCTGCTGTTCCAAAGCTCATCGTTAAAAGCTCCGAGACAGGTATGATGGCTCACGACGGTGTTTCATGGCAGGTCATGCGCGACACCTTTGAGTTTGCTGACGACTTCCAGCCGGAATGTAAAAAGATTAACGAGGCGTTTAGCAATTGGTATAAAGAACTCCCACTCTCTGATCGAGAGCACTTTACCAATGAGCTCTTTGACGCCCTCTCTGCAGGCGGAGCAGTCTATTTCAGCGACATTATTAGCTCGCCCGCAAACTTACAGCCTGTTGTTGCAGCGCTCACTAAAACAGAAAAGCAAACCAAAGAGATCTTCTTTGACCTCTTTAGTTCGCTTGTCAATGCATCCGCAACATCTTTAATTGAAAATATTACCGAGTCATCGCAGATCTCTCAGATTACCTCTGCTATCTCAGAAAGCTTTGCCAAACTGGATAAGGCCCAGAAAGAACTTACGAAAGGTTCTCCTTCTTCAGACCAGTAAGGCTAATCACAATTGAAGAGACAATTGAGATAACTATTGATCCCAGGATAGCGGTGCCTAAAGAATCAATAGCAACGCCCGCATGCAGCAAATTCCTAGAAATAAAACTTGAAAGCTCAAGCATAAAAGCATTAATAAAGAGCGAGAAAATACCTAGGGTCAGCACATTAATAGGCAATGAGAGTAGCTTAACAACAGGCTTAATGCCCGTATTGACTGCTGCGAGTACTAACGAGAACAGAATAGGACCTGCCCACGAGCCTCCCACAATAGTTAGACCTGGAATTAAGGTGCAGGCCACCAACGTAGCAACAGTAGTTACAAGCCATGTTGCAACAAATGTCATACTAACCTCTCTTTGAAAAAAGCCCGGCAAAGCCGGGCTTGACGTGCACTTTTATGTAAGTTAGAAACTTACTCGCCGAAGCCGCTGTCAACAAGAGCAACGAGAGCGTCAAGAGCTGCCTGCTCATCAGCGCCGTCACATGCAATCTCAATCTTGGTGCCAGTACCAAGACCAGCAGCAAGAATCATCATGATGGACTTAGCGTTAACTGGTGCGGAGTCCTTGTCAACATTCTTGATGGTGACGTTGCTCTCAAACTTCTTTGCCTCAGAAACAAAGACGGATGCTGGACGAGCGTGAAGACCAGTTGCATTGATGATAGTAGTCTGCTTTGAAACCATAAGTGGACTCCCCTTCCGGAAACCAAAAATCTACTCGAGAGTTATTCTCGATTAATCGTTACTATCGTAACAAAACATAACGTATTATATCCAATCTTATTTCCAGAAAGAACCAAATTAGACTATGATTTGCTCAAAAACAGGGTAAAAATAAAAAGTCGGAACTCTTGTAGGAGGTTCACCATGGCTGAAAACGATATCCAAAACTCAAAACCTGAGGAATTGGACACGATAGATACTCAAGTAACCACTTCTAATGAGCAGAATGAGTCTGCAGACACACCTGAACCCAGCAAATCCCAGGACATTCAAAAGATTGCCAAGGACACTACTCAGGTTGTAGCAAAAGGTGTTAGCAGCGCATTTGAGAGCGCCACAACCGCTGTTGCAGAAGGTTTCCAGGCTACCAAAGAAGTCCACAACGCTGCCAAAGAGACAAACTCTGCAAAGCAAGAGCTTAAGCAGATGCAAGAACACCTTGCTCAAGACAAGCAAGACTTAGAGCACAGAGACTACGTGCAGAGTTCGTTTGATCAAATAATTGCTGAGCAAGAGAAAATTTTTGCAGAGACCGCTCAGGTCATGAGTGATCAATCTACGCAAGTGGATCTTCTCACGGTTAAGAAAAACCAGCTTATTCAGAAGCTTGAACAGCAAAAAGTTGACGACGAAGCAAAGATTAAGCCTTACAAAGAAGTTGCTGCCACAGCAAAAGGCAGGCTGGATGATATCTCAAAGACAATCTCCGAGGCGCAGCGTGGTGTTAAAAACGCCGAGGCTCAGCTTAAAGAAGTTACCGAGAAACGCGATGCTGCTGTAGCGTCTGCAAATAAAGCACTGGAAAACTCCCAGGCAAGACAGCTTTCTCTGAGAGAAGAGCTTGCTGGTCTTAAGACAGACCCTGCCGCTAATCACGATGCAATTGTTCGCATTGAGGAAGACCTTAAGTCAGAGCTTGCTCGTGCAGAGCAGGCTCAAAAGCAAGTTGAGGAACTACAGAACTCTTTCCAGTCTTCACTTGAGATGGCACAAACGCATTACTGGACCCAAGGCAAATCGTTGGAGTCCTCAGAGTCTTCTATTGATGCGGCTCGCAAAGATTATGAGCAGAAACAGCAAGAATATGACGCTGTGGTAGCTGAGGCTAATGCTCGTCAGAGGATTCTGAGTAAAGATATAGAGGGCCTTGAAGAGAAAATTAAGACAGCCAAGGAGCTCTTTAACGAGGCAGCAGATAAACATGATGAAGCACAGTCAGTCATTGATGATGCTAAAGAAATTCATGCAACACCAGAAATTACTGAGCAGCTCAGAAAGTCTGTTGACGAGCAAGTAATTAACATCAATACCAAGCAGCTCACCCTTAAAGAGCTTATTACTGGCGAGAAAATCCTTCGAGAGACAACTCGTGGTCAGCGCATTGGCTTCATCATTGTTGTTCTTGGCATGATAGCGATTCTTGCGTCTTTTGTATGGCTGATTTTTAACTGGTAATACCGCCGTTACTCCAGGTAGATACCGTTTGAAAAAAGTGCTCACAATACTGTGAGCACTTTTTCTACATCTAAACTCTCAAGTTAAACGTAAGGGTCATTTTCACTAAATCACGTTCGCCCAATCAAGCTCACTAAATGATGATCATGGCATCACCAAATGACAAGAAACGGTACTTCTCGTCAATGGCACTTTGATAGGCGTCCATAATCTGCTCGCGCGTTGCAAACGCAGAAACCAGCATCATCAAAGTTGAACGTGGAACGTGGAAGTTGGTCACCATGGTGTCTACCACGTGGAACGTAGAGCCTGGCATCAAATAGAGATTGGTGGTTGCGTTTTCTCGGGCAACCATATCGCCTTTATGAGTCACTGCAGCAGAGTCTTCTGCCTCCTCAAAGCGACGGGCAACAACAGGAGGCTCAGCTGCAGGAATCTGATTATCCCAAGCACTTTCAAGCGAGCGAACACTGGTAGTACCAATGGCAATAACCTTATGACCAGCTGCTTTGGTAGCCTTTACTGCTTCTACAACTTCTGGAGCTACGTGGTAGCGCTCGGTATGAATGACGTGCTTAGTAGGGTCATCCTCTGTTACCAACCTGAAGGTATCAATACCCACCTCTAGCTCAACAGATGCCCACTGGACACCCTTTGCTTTGATGGTTTCAATGAGCTCAGGAGTAAAGTGAAGACCCGCGGTAGGAGCTGCTGCAGAGTGTTCATCCTGCATAGCATAGACCGTCTGGTACTTCTCTGGGTCTCCCTCATACTGTGTAATATACGGAGGCAGTGGAACGTGGCCCGCCTCATGAATAGCCTCGTCAAGAGTGCGATCTCCCTGTGCTTCAAAACGCACCAGGCGACCTCCCCTGTTGTCGTCAACAAAGTCTACAATGGTGCCCGTCAACACAACAGGAGCTGAGTCAGGAGCATGCAAGCCACCTGCACGGTATTCAATTACTGCGCCAGGCTTTAGACGCTTACCAGGATTTACCAGACACTCCCATACAGCACCCAAAGCATCAATGTCTTCTCGACGTTTTAAAAGCAGCGTTTCTGAGACGCCGCCCGTATTTTGCTTTTTACCTACAAGGCGAGCTGGCATAACGCGCGTCTGATTAACTACAACCAAATCGCCCGGCTCAAGATACTCCACAATATCGGTGAAGTGCTTGTGCTCTATGCGGCCATCTTCTCTATGCAGCACCAAAAGCCTACAAGAGTCTCTTGGCTCAGCAGGAGCTTGTGCAATACGTTCTTCTGGAAGGTTGTAATCAAAATCGTCAGTTCGCATGACGTGCTGCCTTTCTTGCGTCACGAGCTTCATGACGCTCTAACTGAGCCTCGGCCGCAGAATATCTGCAACCGCAATAATTTTGTCGATACATACCAAGCTCACGAGACTCTTTTGTAGCCTCTGGGTAAAACGGACGGAAATCTCTCCATACAGGCGTCAGTCCATGAGCATGCGCAATGGACACCAGCTCATCCTCGCACGCATCAAAGAGCTGATAGGGCGAGACAGCCAGTGTTGTAGAAACGTATTCAAACCCGCGCTCAGCCGCCACACGACAACTCTCTGCCAAGCGGATTGCGTAACAAGCACGACAGCGACGATCTCGCTCAAATCCCTGAGGGGCAACGGCTCGCTCCCACTGTTCTCGCGGATCTCCGGCCACAATTACCTCAACATGAGCTTCTTCTTGAGCCCACGCAAGTAAGGTTTGAAGACGCCTATCGTGCTCTTCAACTGGCTGAATATTAGGATTAGTCCAGCAGATGGTTGGCTCAAAGCCCTCTTCCCTCAGATGTTTTAAAGGTTCAAGTGAACATGGACCACAGCATGCATGGAGCAGCAGCGGTGTTCCCGGCTCTACTGAAAGAGTCTCAATTGACTGAAGCATGTTTGAAGCCATTAGTTCTTCTCGCCTTGTGCCTTATAACATTTCCAACCCACTATAGCGCAGGCAGCAAGGCATACAAAAATGGTAACAACACTTGCTTCAATACCGTAGGCGCCACCCGAGATAAACTCAGACGCTGCAGGATATGCTGTTAAGAGCGTGGTAGGAAGAAGCGTAGTGGTAACCGAGATGCCCAGAATAGGGCCGGTTACAAAGTTCCAGATAAAGTGCATAGCAATGGTCATGAGCAGATTATCGGTAAGCCAAAACACCAAGCCATAAAGAATGCCCATCAAAAAGACTGAGATTGCTGCGGCAATAGAGATGTTAGGCGTTAGTCCATACGTTGCGGTAAAGAGCACTGCTTGAAGCACAAGCGCTACAGGGAAAGAACTCTTAGCTGCAACACCAGTTTGTAGATAACCTCTAAACAAGATTTCTTCTGCTGCGGACTCAATAAGGGTTGCCACAAGTAAGAAGAGAGCAGCAAAAATGTTATAGGAAGCGTTGAAGTTAAAGTCAAAGCCTTCAATGAGCATGATAGAGCCAAAGGTAAACAGCACCATCAAAAAGCCAAAGGTAACTCCGCGCATAAATCCTGGCCAGGAGCTTACTCGAAGGCCCAATGACCTAAAATCTCGCTTATTGACGCGGGTAATCCACACAAGGATCAAGCCACCTGCCAACATACTTCCTAGAAGACCCAACACGGCTGGAAGGATGTCATTGGCTGGGAGCTCTCCCATAACCATCAGCGGAATATGACACACAAACATAAGCAAAAGTGCAAGGTCAGCCACAAGGAAGGGCGTCACCACAGACTTTGGTGGATCCTTTAGAACAAACTCAAGGCTTGTCTTTGGTTTTTTTCTTCCCACAAACTCTCCTTACATAATTTCTACTCACTATAGTATCGACTTCTGAATCTATTCGTGTAGTGAATCAAAAAAGATTAGAATAAGAAGATAATTTGCGTAATCTACTAATTCCAACTGCGAGGTATCCATGGCCGAAAGCTACGACATGAACAACCGCCCTCATTTTCCTAAGCGCGCTGTCATTACCGGTGGTATGCCCTACGGTAACAAGAATCTCCACTTTGGACATATTGCGGGCGTCTTTGTCCCAGCAGATTTCTTTGCTCGTTTCTTAAGAGATCGTATTGGCCAGAAAAACGTTTTGTTTATCTCGGGAACTGATTGCTATGGCTCTCCTATTGCAGAGGGCTATCGCAAAAAGGTTGAAGAAGAGGGCTACGAGGGCACCATCCTTGATTACGTTAATCATAATCACAACCTGCAGAAAAGCGCTCTTAACGCCTACAATATCTCGCTTGATTTCTACGGCGGTTCCGCGCTAGAACCCGCCGCAAAGATCCACGAAGAGATGGCTGACAGCATCATGCACCGCCTTTACGAGCGCGGTAAACTCTCGAAGCTCTCAACTAAACAGTTTTACGATACCGAGGCTCACACATTCCTTAATGGTCGCCAGGTCAATGGACGTTGCCCTATTAAGGGCTGCAAGTCAGAGAAGGCTTATGCAGAAGAATGCGACCTGGGTCATCAGTTCAACCCAGAGGAGCTCATTGCCCCTATTTCGCAGCTCACCGGCACCACGCCAGAGCTTCGTCCTGCACCAAGCTGGTACTTTGACCTGCCACAATACAAAGAGTTTCTAAACAACCTGGTAGAAAAGTGGAAGAACAACCCACAGATTCGCTCAGTTGTTACCTCTACCGTTCAAGAGACTCTGACCGAGCCTATTATCTACATTCAAAATTCCTTCCGCCAAGACTTTGACGGCGTTGCCTCTTCCCTCCCAGCTCATAGTGTCATTGAGCCAGAAGGTAACGCTTCTTCCTTCTCTGTTGTTTTTGAAAACTGGCAAGATAGAGATGAAGCTCGCGAGAAACTCAAAGAGGCTGGAATTCGCTTTAGAACAAGTAAGACGCTTCTGCCTTACCGCATGACGGGCAACATTTCTTGGGGCCTTAAGTCTCCAGACATTGAAGATCTCAAAGACCTTACCATCTGGGTTTGGACTGAGTCCCTCTGGGCTCCTATCACCTTCACGCGTGCTGCTCTTTCTGAAGACGCCAGCAATGGTGGCTCTCGCTACTCTTCCGATGAGTGGCGCGATTGGTGGTGCAGCGATGATGCTGCCGTCTACCAGTTTATTGGTCAGGACAACATCTTCTTCTATTGCATTGTCCAGAACCCACTGTGGGATGCACTTGATTGGGGTCTTATCACCGATACTCCCGTTGCTAACTACCACATTCTCTTTATGAACAAGAAGGCTTCCAGCTCTGGTGCTATCAAGCCTCCAATGGCTGAAGAGCTTCTTGAGTTCTACACTCCAGAGCAGCTCCGTGCTCACTGGCTCTCTCTTGGCCTTGATCAGCGCGCTGTGTCCTTCTCGCCAAAGGCTTTTGACACCTCTGTATCCAGGAAGGGCAAAGACGGCGAGCCAGATCTTCTGGTAAAGGATGATCCTCGCGTTGTTGATCCAGCGCTCAAGGAGTCCGCATTCCTCACTAACATCTTTAACCGCATGGCTCGTAGCTGCCTGTATGGTGCAGCCAATGCGTGTGGTGGTCACCTGCCTATCAGTGAGCCTCACCAGGAAGTTATCGATGCTGCTCAAGAGGTTCTGCTGAAGTACGAGCAGCTTGCATACGGCTTTGACGCACACTCTGCACTTGCCGCTGTTGATGAGTACGCTCGCGCAGAAAACAAGCGTTGGGGCGAGGCTTCCAAGGCCGCTCAGGGCAATGACGAGGCCTACGACCAGGCACTTGCTGATGCATTCTATGCACTCAAGACCATCACGCTGCTTATGCACCCGGCTGTTCCGGAAGGCTGCGAGCGCATTGCAGATGCTCTCAACTTCCCACATGAGGAGTTCTTCTCTTGGGAGAACGCCTTTATGGGTCCAAAAGAGCTTGCAGCAAAGCTTGGCCAGAGCGCAGAGGAGCACCAGCTTGAAGAGCTCCCTCCTCGCTTTGACTTCTTCAAAGCACATCCAAGCCAGAAGAACTAAAACACGCAGCTAGGAGCATACGTGGTTGAGTTTCCACCCGTCTACCGCCCAAAACCTTATAGCAAGCCAACAGCACACCTGAAGAGCCATCTTCGGGTGTTGCTTGATGACGGCGCAGAAATTGCAACGTTTGTCTATGCTCCTGCCGCTCCAGCTGGCGAGAAACTCTGTGAAGACCTTGCTTCAACTGCGGCTTATTTGGCGTCTGTTCCCGATGATACGTTTGCAACTCCCATTGTTTTTCTCCACGGAAATGGCGAAGAGCACGGCATCTTTGGCACCATCATTGATGAAGTATGCAGCCGCGGCTACATCGCAATTGGTATTGATTCAAGAGATCAAGGTTTAAGCACCCGAGGAACTGCCGCCTTTACCTACGAGCAGATGGCAGAAGATGCGTATGTTGTCCTGAGACAGCTTGGTATTTCATCTGCTCATATTGTGGGCTTTTCTGACGGAGCTATTCTTGGTCTTCTTCTGGCACGTGACTATCCAGACGTAGTTGCTTCTCTCGTATCTATCGGAGCAAATCTTGAGCCTGATACTCTGGGTGATATGACCTGGCTCTATGAAAGTATCGCGGGCAATAAACGTTGGGCAGTTGAAGGCTGGGAAGGTGCTGTTCTAGAAGACGGCTACCCTGTTCCTTCTCCTGCTGAGGCCGCTCGTATTGCAGAGCATCTTGAACTCATGGTAGATAACCCTCATATTGATCCCGCGTCCCTTGAACACATCTCCGTTCCTGTTGTTGTCATGGCAGGTGAATACGATGAGATTTATCCAGAGGAAACTCGCCGTATTGCTGAGGCAATCCCTACCGCTCGACTTCTCTTCATTCCAGGTTGCCCTCACAATGTCCCTAAAGTGTCTCCGGGTGCAGTAGTGCGAAGAATTTTTGCAAATCTTTCCTACTTTTAAAAACAGAGCTAGAACTCTAACCTGATTTACCTGCTTTTGTTTCAAGAAAATAAAACTTAGGTACTTAATTGTTAAGTACCTTGATATCTCAGAAATTTTGAGTAAAATACCTTACAAGAATTATTTCTGTTATGGGAGGTACTCATGCATCAAGCACCTACCTCACCTACTCAAGAGATGCGCATTATTCGCAATCTTGGCCATCTAGGTCATTATCTTTACATCACGCGCGGATGCCGTGGCGGTCAACAATTTATTTTGACTGCGCTCTATCGTGATGGAGATATGACACAAAAAGATCTTCTCGCCAAGACAAAGAATACCTCTGCATCTCTTTCAGAAATGGTGAGCAAACTTGAAGCAAAAGGTCTTGTTGAACGTACTCGTGTAGACAAAGACCGCAGGCAGACACTTCTTTCTTTGACAAAAGAAGGTCAAAAACAAGCAAAAGAAGCTCAAGAGGCCATCGAGTCATTTGAAGCGCGCGCATTGTCTGTTCTTTCTGATGAAGAAAAAGTTACATTCTGCGCATATCTAGATCGTTTAGTTGAACATTGGGACACAATTAACAGAGACGAGAAGGGAGAAACAGCATGTCAGAAGAAGTAACTTCAACTGAAGAACTTGAAAACATAATTGAATCAACTGAAGCAGAAACTGCTATGGTTCCCTCTGCTCTGACAGGTATTGTAGATGTCAGCAATCTTTCCATTAAAGAGATTGCTTTAGTGCTTTCAAAGAGTATCGGTGAGTTCAAAAGAGACACTATTCTCACTCCTCTCTTTGTGTTAATTGAGACCATCTTAGAAATCCTCATTCCTTTTAGAACAGCTAATCTTGTTGATACGCTTCGCACGGGGGCAGAACTAAACGCTGTCATTCAGTCTGGAGCTGTTCTTGCTGCTATGGCAATGCTGTCGCTGCTGTTTGGAACACTATCCGGTATTTCTGTTGCCAAAGCTTCCACAGGCTTTGCGCGCAATCTTCGCCGTGATATGTTCCGTAATATCCAAAATTTCTCGTTTGCCACTATTGATGCATTCTCTTCGTCATCGTTAGTAACACGCCTTACTACGGATATTTCTAACGTACAGATGGCATTTATGATGCTCATCCGCATGGCCGTTCGTGCTCCATTTATGTTTATTGCAGCGTTTATTGCTGGCTTTATCATGGGCGGCTGGCTTGCCATTATTTTTGTTGCCGTCATGCCTCTTCTAGGAATTGGTCTCTACTTCATTATTTCTAGAGTCATTCCTATTTTTAAAAAGGTATTTAAGAGATACGACGCACTCAATGAATCCGCTGAAGAAAACTTGGCTGGTATCCGTGTTGTTAAGTCGTTTGTAAATGAAAACTTTGAGCGTCAGAAATTCGATAAGGCTTCAGAAGAGCTGCGCGAAGATTTTACAGCAGCCGAGAGGCTCATGGCTCTGAACTCTCCATTTATGAACTTCACTATTTACGTACTATTTGTCTTCATTCTGTACTTTGGCTCGTACCTCATTGTCTCTTCTCAGGGAACTGCCTTTGGCGTTGGACAGCTTTCTTCGCTTATTACGTATGGCTTTATGATGCTTATGGCACTCATGATGCTTTCCTTTGTCTTTGCCATGATCATCATTGCAGAAGAAGGTGCTCGCCGCATCTGTGAGGTACTTCTTGCAACTTCCACTATTAACAACCCAGAAAATCCTCTGACCGAGGTTACAGACGGATCCATTGATTTTGAGAACGTTGGATTCTCCTATTCCGGTCCAGAGGGTCGAGAAGCCCTGTCTGGTGTAGACCTTCACATCAACTCTGGTGAGGTCATCGGTATCATCGGTGGTACCGGTTCTGCAAAGTCCACACTGGTGCAGCTTATTCCTCGCCTATACGATGTAACCGCTGGTAGCGTTTCTGTTGGCGGACACAACGTCAAAGACTATGACATTGATACTCTTCGTGGTGCTGTTGCCATGGTTCTTCAGAAAAACGTTCTCTTTAGCGGTACCATCAAAGAGAATCTCCTGTGGGGTAACCCCGACGCCACCGATGAAGAGATTCTTGAGGCAGCTCGTCTTGCTCAGGCTGATAGCTTTGTTCAAACCTTCCCTGATAAATATGAGACTCATATCGAGCAGGGTGGCAACAACGTTTCTGGTGGTCAGAAGCAGAGACTCTGTATTGCGCGCGCGTTGCTTAGACGTCCAAAAGTACTTATTCTTGATGACTCTACCAGCGCTGTTGATACAAAGACAGATTCTTTAATTCGCTCTGGTCTTAAAGATTTCTTACCTGATACCACCAAGATCATCATTGCTCAGCGTACTTCCAGTATCGAAGAATCTGACAAGATTATTGTTCTGGACAACGGTCGCATTAACGCAATTGGTACGCACAAAGAACTCCTGAAAGATAATCCAATCTACCGCGAAGTGTACTTCTCACAGAACAAGCAAAGTGTTGATGAAAATCAGTCTCAGGAAGGTGAGGTGACTTCTCATGAGTAGGACAACAGAAACAAACAACACAAGACCAAAGCTTCCCGTGGGAAAAATTCTTACTCGAACCATTAAAATGCTCTGGGAGTTCTATCCTGTCCTTCTCCCTATAGCACTCCTTTGTGCTGTTATCCAAGCAATTATGCAGTCACTCCCAAGTGTCTTCTTGGAGCGAATCCTCTCTATCATCTCTAACTTTATTGATAGTGGTGACTGGAGTTCTGCTGAAGGCTTAGTCTTCCAGAACGTGGCTCTTCTCGCCACCTTCTACGTCATTGGACTTCTTGCGAATATCATCTCTACCCAGGGTATGGCTATTGTCACCCAGGGAGCTCTGCAAAAATGGCGTTCAAAGATGTTCTCGCACATGCAAGACTTGCCTATTAGGTACTTTGATACGCATCTCAATGGCGACATCATGAGCTATTACACCAATGATATTGACGCAATGCGCCAGATGATTGGTACCAGTCTTCCAAACCTCCTCTTTACCTCTGTGGTTATCATCGCAGTTATATTCATTATGTTTTACTACAGCGCGCTTATGGCCATGGTTGTTCTGTTTGGATTCTCTTTGATGGGCCTTGCTACTAAAAACCTTGGTGGTAAGTCCGCAAAGAACTTTGTTAAGACTCAGAAGACCACCGCAGATGTTGAGGGTCACATTCAGGAAATGATGAATGGCGAGAAGGTCGTTAAGGTCTTTAGTCATGAGGCAGAAACTATTGAATCATTTGACAAAATCAACGATGAGCTGATGGTTGTTGCAAGAAATGCAAACCTTTATGCCAACACGCTTATGCCTATCCTCAACAATCTGGGCAACATTATGTACGTTGTAGTTGCTGTAGTTTCTGGTGTGTTTATTACTCTGAACATTCAAAACGTTTCTTTGTCTGGACTGCCTTTCACCATTGCTGTAGCTGTCCCCTTCCTCAACATGACACGTCAGTTCTCCGCCCAGATTAACCAGATTTCTAGTCAGATTAACTCTGTTGTTATGGGCATCGCTGGTGCTAATCGAGTTTTTGAGCTACTTGATGAACCAGCAGAGACTGAAGAAGGTTACGTTACTTTAGTCAACGCAGAAACCATTGACGGTAAAGTTCAGGAAGCTGAGTACCGCACCGGTTACTGGGCTTGGAAGTATCCACACGGTGACGGCACGGTTACTTACACCCCTGTTAAGGGAGACGTTCGCCTCTTTGATGTTGACTTTGGCTACGAGCCTGGCCACACCGTACTGCATGATATTTCTCTGTACGCAAAGCCTGGTCAGAAGGTTGCTTTTGTTGGTGCAACAGGTGCTGGTAAAACAACCATTACTAACCTGCTCAACCGCTTCTATGACATTGAAGACGGCAAGATTCGCTATGACGGCATCAACATTAACAAGATTAGAAAGAGCGCTCTTCGTCGTGCTCTCGGTATTGTTCTGCAAGACGTCAACCTCTTTACAGGTACCGTCTTGGATAACATCCGCTACGGCCGTCTTGATGCTACTGATGAGGACTGCGTAAAGGCCGCAAAACTTGCTGGTGCCGATGACTTTATCAGACGTCTTCCAGAGGGTTACCACACTATGCTTAAGGACAACGGCAGCGCCCTCTCCCAAGGACAGCGCCAGCTCATCTCCATTGCCCGCGCTGCGGTTGCAGATCCACCAGTCATGATTCTGGACGAGGCTACCTCCAGCATTGACACACGTACTGAAGCAATTGTCCAGCGTGGTATGGACGCTCTGATGTACGACCGCACCACCTTTGTTATTGCTCACCGTCTTTCTACGGTTAGAAACGCAGATGTTATTGTCGTACTTGACCACGGTCGCATTATTGAACGCGGTACACACGACGAACTTCTCGCCAAGCGAGGAACGTACTACCAGCTCTACACAGGAGCTTTTGAGCTTGAGTAACGTCTGACACGTAAAACGCAAAACGCCTTGTCATCTTAGCGACAAGGCGTTTTTTGTGTATGTAACGGTTCTTAGGCGAGAAGAACGTGGTGTAAATCTTCTACGGTATCTACAATTGCAACTG
>JABZGZ010000026.1:14347-14582 GCA_015259105.1 Atopobium sp.
TTTCCATACAAAACACCAATACATGGAATCTGATTTGGGAATGCTGCTTCCATATCAAAACGGCGGTCCCCTATCATAACGCTTTCAGAAGCATTAAAGCCAAGCTGGAGCATAACGTGAGCGATAGCAGTGATTTTATCAGTTGCTGCCTCATCTATTCTTCCAGCATAGGTATCAAGAACACCAATAAGGTTGTTATCCCTAAGGCCCATTTCAAGCATAGGCTGATTCTTTG
>JABZGZ010000027.1 GCA_015259105.1 Atopobium sp.
GTCTTACACCCTTCCTTTCTATGGCAGTAAATGCTCGTACAAGCTCTGGTGAGCAGCGTACCCAGCAGTACATGATGGGTGGCATGATGACCCTCATGATGCTCTGGTTTGGTTGGACTGTGCCAGCAGCTGTTCTTCTCTACTACGTCACTTCTGGTATTTGGCAGCTTGCTCAGCAGCAGCTTATTACCAAGCGCATTATGGAAAAAGAGAAACTTAAGGCTGAGGCTCAGATGGCTAATAAGCCAATCGAGGTTGACGTGGTGAGAAAAGAAAAGAAGCCACGCCCTCACAAAAAGGCCTAAGAGCTGGGATTAAGAAAAACAACTTTTGTTTACAGGATTTGTTACAGTAGATTACTAGTTAAACTTTTTATATTGACTGGAGGACGACATGGAGGATGAGACTTTCGTTTCTGAGCCAAACGCTCTTAATGAGTCTCCTGTCGTTGATTCACAAGACGAGTTTGCTTCAATTCGAGAGCACTTTGAAGCTGGAATTCAGCTTACTGATGCTGAGATGAATAAGATTGCTGATACAGCTGTCTTCTATCTAAGAGAGCTTCTCTCGTTCTTTGGCGAGAATAGTTGTGCAATTGATGAGTACGACGGTGAAGACGGCGAGCTCATTCTTGACGTAACCGGTGGAGATCTTGCAATTCTTATCGGTCGTCACGGTAATACGCTTGAGGCTCTTCAGATGGTTCTTTCGTCTTTGATGAGCGCTAAGCTTCACTTCCACTATCCAGTATCTGTTGATGTTGAAAGCTATAAGAGCCGTCGTCGCAATAAGCTTCAGGAGATGGCACTCTCTGCTGCTGCTCGTGCTAAGAAGACTGGTAAGGTTTCTCTTGCTCCAATGAGTGGCTATGAGCGTCGTATCATTCACATTGCACTTCGAGATAATCTAGAAGTTACAACACACTCTGAGGGCGATGATCCATACCGTCGCGTTGTTGTTACAGCTATTAACAGCTAAGATTTCTCAAAAGCTTTACTAATTTGAAGAGGAAGGTTTACGCCTTCCTCTTTTTTTGTGACAATTCTTCTTGTAACAAGAAGTTTTGTCACAGGAGAAGCAATGTCTGAATCAGAGAAGTCTTTATTCGATTCAAAAGAGAATGTACTTAAGGAACTTCTCCTTACCTATGGAATCGAATCGACTGAGATCCAAAGAAGACAACTCCTCAAGCATATTGAATTGCTCATCGAGATTAATAAAAACCTCAATCTCACAAGAATCACTTCAATTGATGATGCACTGGTTCTTCATATTCTTGATTCTTTATTACCACTCAAAGTATGTAATGAGTTTATATTTGAGACTCAAAACTATATTGATATTGGAACTGGTGGAGGCTTCCCTGGACTGCCTCTTGCAATCATGAGCGATAACAAAACATTGCTTGTTGATTCAATTGGAAAAAAGATCAATGCAGTACAGTCAATGATTGATGAGATTGGTCTTAGTGAGAGAGTCAGAGCCGAGAAGCTTCGTGCAGAAGAAATTCCAAATGACTATAAGCAGAAGTTTGACTTTGTTACTTTTAGAGCCGTTGCAAAGGCAAATATTCTTTTGGAGTATGCAGAGCCTTTCTTAGCTCCACAAGGTACCCTCATAGTAATGAAGGCCAACGTTGATGAGATAGAGCTTCAGGACGCCTCTCAGGCAGCCAAAATTTTTGGCTACGAAAATGTTTCACGTGAAACATTTGAATTGCCAAACGATCTTGGTCATCGCGAAATTCTTCTTTATAAAAAAGTTGTAAAAAGCAAAATTAAACTACCGAGAAAAACTGGCATGGCTAAATCAAATCCGTTTGTTGCAAGAAGAGATTAATTGTGGAATGTTTCACGTGAAACATTCTGTATCATTAAATAAACTTGGTCAAACGGAGGATAAATGAGCTACAAAGACCTTTCGAGGGGATTTCAGGATAGAGATCCTAAAGTTCTGGCTGTAATTAATCAAAAAGGCGGAGTTGGAAAATCAACTACCGTAATTAATCTCGCTGCTGCATTAGGTGAAACAAAGAAAAAAGTTCTCATTATCGATTTTGATCCACAAGGAAATGCGACAAGTGGTTTTGGAATTGATAAAGAGGAACTTGAAGCTGATATTTATGACGTAATTCTCAATGAAACACCAATTGAAGAGGTATTGCAGCAAACAGTTCAGAAATACGTGACTATTGCACCAGCAACCATTCAACTTGCCGGTGCTGAAATTGAACTTGTCTCCGTTGAATCAAGAGAAAACATTTTAAAGCAGGCAATTGACCAGGTTAAAGAGTATTTTGACTATATTTTGATTGATTGCCCACCATCATTAGGACTTCTAACAATTAACGCCTTAGTTGCAGCAAATAGCATACTTATCCCAATTCAGTGCGAGTATTACGCACTAGAAGGCGTTACTAAAATTGTTGAATCAATGAAAATGGTTCAAAAACAGCTTAATCCAGATCTTGAAATTTTTGGCGTAGTAATGACCATGTTTGATAGTAGAACTTCCCTATCTAAGCAGGTAGTTAATGAAGTATCTAATTACTTTGGTAACAAGGTATTTAAGACACTTATTCCAAGAAACGTCAAAATTGCTGAGGCACCAAGTCATGGTTTGCCAGTAACCATGTATGCACGAATAAGTATGGGCGCACTTGCCTATAACAAACTCGCAAAGGAAGTGAATCGTCGTGGTTAAAAAATCAGGACTTGGTAAAGGCCTTAATTCGCTCTTTAGCGAGGTAGATGCAGAGGTTGGTAATAAAAAAGAAACTACCACGCTGCCTTTGAAAAAGATTAAGCCAAACAAAGACCAGCCTCGCAAGCGTTTTGACGAAGCTGAGCTCACTGAACTCAGTGATTCTATTAAGCAAAACGGTATTCTTCAGCCACTTCTTGTTCGCGAGAAGGGCGACCACTACGAAATTGTTGCTGGTGAGAGACGTTTCCAGGCTGCAAAGCTTGCACAATTAGAGGAAGTTCCTGTCGTAATTAAGGCAATTTCCGATGAGGAAGTATTTAAATTAGCTCTGATTGAGAATCTACAAAGATCTGACTTAAGCCCAATCGAAGAAGCTCAAGGTTATAAGCAGCTAATCAAACAAGAGAACTTAACCCAAGACGACTTAGCCAAGGTTTTGTCAAAGTCTAGGTCAGCAATTACAAATACCCTTCGTCTTCTGGACCTTCCAACAGAAGTTCAAACTTTGATGGCGGAGGGACGTATTAGTGCTGGACATGCTCGTGCAATTCTTTCTGTAAGCGGAAAAGAAGGAAGAATTAAGCTTGCCCAGAAAGTAGTTGAAGAGAACTTGTCGGTTCGTCAGACAGAAAATCTTGCTCCACTATTTTCTGTCACAAATGTTGAGAAACCAAAAAGGCAGCCAACTCCACAGGCATATAAGCGTGCAGCAAGGCAGCTAAGAATTGCTTTGGATACTCCAGTAAAAGTACGAAATATCCGCGGCAAGAATAAGATTGAAATCGAATTCAATGATGAGGAAGAACTTGCTGCTCTAGTGGAAAAACTCTCAAACGTTAAAGAAGCATAATGAAGATAAAGTTTGCGATTATATCCAGTGTCTCATTACTAGGAATAGCTTTTCTCGCTAAACATGCTCTGTTGACTAAAGAGGCACAAAGAAGTTTTCTTCACGCGATGAGAAGATCGAGAAGAGCTCTCGATGCTATTCTTGATGACTATTCAGGTAGCGGTAATAGGAAAAGTGCGAGAAACATTCTCTCTCACCAGGCTAGGGTGGAAAGAGAATGGTTAAACGCAATTCAATAGAACATACGTTCTATACATGAACTAAAAAGAAGGGGCCCATGAGGACCCCTTCTTTGCATTAAAAGCATGAATAATTCTTATATAAGAGCTGTCTCTATAAGCACTTTAGCGTGCATTTCTCTTTTGGAAGAGTTGTCCACAAGCCGCATCAATGTCAGATCCACGAGAAAGACGGATGGTTGCTTCAACGCCAACAGAGTTGAGGCTGTTTACAAACTCCTGTGCGCGGGCAGGGGATGTTGGATGGAACTTAGAGCCCTCAATCTCGTTAAGCTGAATGATGTTAACGTGGCAGAGCGTTCCTCGACAGAAGTCTCTCAAGGCCCCAAGCTCATTGTCGGAATCGTTAACGCCTTTGATCAGCGCATATTCATACGTTGGACGACGACCGGTCTTATCGACATACTCACCCATAATGTCATACAGGTGAATTAGTGAGTATTTACGAACTCCTGGCATGAGGGCGTCTCGCGTCTTTTGCACTGCAGAGTGAAGCGAAACGGCAAGTGTAAATTGCTCTGGTTCAGAAGCAAAACGCTTAATCATAGGGATAACGCCGCAGGTAGATACTGTAATATGGCGCGCACCAATGCCAGCTCCGTCAGGGGAGTTGAGGCGTCTCATAGCCGCAAGAGTGGCGTCGTAGTTCATGAAGGGCTCGCCCTGACCCATAAGAACAACGCTGGTAACGCGTGCGTCAAAATCGTCGCGGACGTGCATAACCTGCTCGTAAATCTCGCTCGCAGAAAGAGAGCGCGTGAGACCAGCAGCGCCTGTTGCACAGAAAGCACAGCCCATGGCGCAGCCAGCCTGTGTAGAAGCACAGACCGAGAGCTTATTGCCAGTTGGCATGCCAACACACTCAACAGAAGTGCCATCAGGGTAGCGAAGCAGGTATTTACGGCTTCCGTCTTCAGAGACCTGGCGAACAATCTGCTCAGCGCCAGCAAGTGTTACCTGCTTAGATAGTTCTTCTCGCAGCGTTTTTGGAAGATTACTCATCTGATCAAAAGAGGTAGCGCCCTTAGACCAGATCCACTCCTCAATCTGCTTTGCACGGAATTTTGGCTGGCCAAGGGAGGTCACCAGTTCAAGGATTTGTTCTGATGAAAGGCTTCTGAGGTCAGATTTGGCGGCAGCCTTCTGTGGGCGAGAATCAAACGCGGAGATGTCTGCGCCGTCAGCCGTGGTGTTTGTGCCGTCAAGAGTATTATTTGATTGCATTTTTGTCCTTCTCCAACTCTTCTAAGCTATCTGCGGTATCTTAGAAGAAATACGTTTACTAGAGTTTACCCTATGGGAGACTTATCTGAAGGAGCGGAAATGACACGTGAAGAGCTAAAAAAGCTTCATGTAGCAGTTGTTTCAGGTGGCTGGTCAGACGAACATGAGATTGCAATGGAGTCTGGCAAGCAGTGTGCAGCAGCACTTAAAGAAGCTGGCTTTACCAGTGTTGACCTGCTTGATGTTGCAGAAAAAGACTTTGTAGTTACCCTTGCTCAGGGCGGTTATGATGTCGTATACGTTGCTATGCACGGTCGTTTTGGTGAGGATGGCTGCATCCAAGGTCTTCTCGAGATTCTGCACATTCCTTACACGTTTTCTGGCGTCCTCGCGTCTGCTATGGGAACTGAAAAAGAGCTGTCGAAGCTCATGTATAGGCAGGCAGGCGTTCCAACTCCTAAGGGAATTGACGTTGCTGCAGGTACTGTCTTCACAGATGAACAGGTAGACAAGCTTATTGAGGACCTCGGACTCCCTATGTTTGTAAAGCCTTCTGGCAACGGCTCCAGCTACGGCGTTACGCGCGTTACTTCGCGAGAAGAGCTTCCCGCTGCACTTGAACTTGCAGGTGAGCAGGGCGAGCGCATTCTGATTGAAGAGAGTATAGCGGGAACAGAGATTACCGTTCCTGTTATTGGTAATGAGAACCCAACTGCTCTCCCAATCGTTGAGATTGTTACGGGCGATGAGTTCTACAGCATTAAGACAAAATATGAGCCCGCATCCCTGCACCATGTGATTCCAGCTCGTCTTGAGCCTGCAGTATATGCACGTGCTCAGGAGCTAGCTATCAAGGCTCACAATGCACTTGGTTGCCGCGGCGTTTCTCGTAGCGACTTTATTGTTACGAAGGACGGCGTCCCAGTGGTACTGGAGACAAATACCATTCCTGGTATGACTGCCCGTTCTTTGCTGCCTGATTCTGCACGTACCGGCGGCATTGATTTCCCTGAGCTCTGCACTCGCTTTATTGAGTTTGCACTTGAGGATCGCCAGTAGATTTGTAGGTTATGACCAGCACTAAAAGCGCTACGCAAAAACTAGAAGAACTCATTCTTCCCGGTACCCCCTCTGCAGTTCTCAAAAAATATTTGGAGCTTGCAGAGAGGGCGGAGCATGAGTCGTTTGATGTCTTAGAGGACGACATTGTTGTTTTGGATACCGAAACAACAGGTCTATCCTTTAAGAAATGCTCTCTTATTGAGATTTCTGCTGCTAAATTGAGCGGAAGAGAGATTGTGGAGCGCTTTCAGACGTTTGTTGACCCGGGGTGCTCAATTCCCGAAGAAATTACTGCGCTAACCTCAATTACTGACGAAGATGTTAAAGGCGCACCAAGCGCAAAAGAAGCTGTTGCTGCCCTTGCAGAGTTTGTTGGCGGACTTCCAGTTCTGGCACATAACGCTACCTTTGACCGCACGTTTATTGAACGGGTACCTGGTGGAACTTCGGTCTCTGATACCTGGATTGATACGCTGTCGCTTTCACGCATAGCTCTACCTAGGCTTTCTTCGCACAAGCTTTCTAGCATGGCTGAAGCGTTTGGCACCATGAAGGTTACCCACCGTGCAAGTGACGACGTAGATGCCCTTTGCGGCATGTGGCGCATCTTACTTTTGGGACTTATGAATCTGCCCCGCGGGCTTCTCGCCAAATTGGCATCAATGCACGAGGGAGTGGAGTGGGCGTTTAGGCCGATCTTCTCGTATTTGTCAAAGATGAAAGAAGAAGAGGCTGTTCGACGCGGCGTCGCAAAAGAAGACGCAACAGGAGCCGAGCTTGCAGACGCGGAGATTTCGGGCACGTTCTTCTCGCTCAAGGACATTCGTAGCCAGCTTGTTGCCGACATAAAAGCAAAGGCGAGAAGAGACGCGGATGACCCTGAGACGCCTGCCATGCTGCCGATTTCTAAAGACGAGATTCACAGAGCGTTTGCTAAACCGGGCATTGTCTCGCAGATGTATGACAAATTTGAGACGCGCAGCGAGCAGGTAAGCATGTCCGTTGAGGTCAGAAATGCGCTGGTCACTTCTTCGCATAGAGAGCTTGAAGCCGGAACTGGCATTGGCAAGTCAATTGCATACCTGCTGCCTGAGGTGCTCTTTGCGCAGAAAAACGATGTTACGGTAGGTATTGCTACAAAGACAAACGCACTGACCGACCAGCTTGTTGCACACGACCTTCCAGCGCTTGCGAAGGCGCTTCCTAACGGGTTGAGTTTTTGCAGCTTAAAGGGGTACGAGCACTATCCGTGCTTGCATCGTGTTGATAGAGCTGCCCTTGAAGAGCTTCCACTGACGCTCATCGACCAAGAAGGTCGCTCGAGCAATAGCGTTGCCTCAGATATGCTGACCGCAATTGCTGTGATTTATGCATACGCATGCCAGTCAGCCGACGGCGATTTGGATGCGCTGGGTATTCGTTGGCGTTCAGTTCCACGCGAGATGGTAACTATCAAGGCTGCAGAGTGTCTGCGCTCCAAGTGCCCATATTACCCTCACGAGTGCTTTGTTCATGGAGCTCGTAAACGTGCAGGATCTTCAGATGTTGTGGTGACCAACCACTCTCTGTTGCTCAGAAACGTTGCTGCTGACGGTAAAATTCTGCCTCCTATCAGGCATTGGGTAATTGACGAGGCTCATGGTTTTGAAGCTGAAGCTCGCCGTCAGTGGGCAGTAGAAATCTCTGCCAAAGAGATGCGAAACGGCTTTGAGCTGCTCGGAGGCATCAAGTCTGGCGCTATCCACGCCGCTATGGTGGGCGCTGCCAACCTTGAGGACTCTACGCTGCTCACGGGGCTTCTCACGCGCTCTGCCGCCGCAGTTCAGCGAGTCATGGCAGCAATGGGCAACCTTATGGCCACTGTGCATGAGCTGGCTCCGTTGGCTAAAAGTGATGGTGGCTATAACTCCCTTCAGCTTTGGATTAACGACGAGGTAAGAGAAACAGAGGAATGGAAAGAAGTCTTAGAGACCGCTTCCATCGCCCTTTCTGCTCTTGAAGAAGCTGCTCTCCGAATAGGCAAAACTACCGATGCACTTGTCGCGTCGGCACCAAACCTCGCAAGCAACTTGAGCGAGGCTGGGGTGTTCTTGAGTACCCTTCTGGATTCACTGAAGCTCATCTGTGAGGGAACGGACAAGAGCTACGTCTATTCAGTCAAGTTAACCCGACTAAAACGCGACATTGGCTCTGAAGCCCTTATGGCCGAGAAGCTTGATATTGGAGCAGAGCTGGCAGAGAAGTGGTTGCCGGAGACGCATTCTGTTGTGTTTACCTCAGCAACCATTGCTGTTGGAGATGATTTCTCGCATTTTGAGCATGCTGTTGGCCTGGATAGGGGCTCTTTTGAGCACAAGAGCCTGCACTTAGAGTCAAGTTTTGACTACGAGAATCATATGGGCGTCTTTGTGGCTGAGGATATGCCTGCGCCAACTGATCAGGGCTACTTAGACGCTCTGGAAAAGCTGCTGTACGACGTACACGTTCAGATGGGCGGCTCGGTGCTGACGCTCTTCACTAACAGACGCGACATGGAGCGCCTCTTTGAAGCGCTAGAGCCTCGCTTGAGTGAGCGTGGCCTTAACCTTGCCTGCCAGGAGCGATCTTCTTCCGCGCGACGCGTTCGCGAAAAGTTCCTAGCCGAGAAGAACCTCTCGCTGTTTGCTCTTAAATCGTTCTGGGAAGGCTTTGACGCTGCGGGAGATACGCTTAGGTGCGTGGTAATCCCTAAGCTTCCGTTTGCAAGTCCCAACGAACCGCTGGTCAAAGAGCGTGAGGCGCGAGAAGACCGTGCGTGGTGGCGCTATTCTTTGCCGGAGGCAGTAATTGCAACTAAGCAGGCTGCTGGCCGCCTTATCAGGAGCACTGAGGACAAGGGCGTTTTGGTGCTTGCCGATTCCAGGCTAGTGTCCAAGCGCTATGGCAGCTCGTTCTTGAAGTCATTGCCCAACAAGAACTACCAGCGCGTCTTGACAAAAGATATCTCCGAGCAAATTGCCAAATGGCGAGAAGAACACGACGCGTAGCAGCACCAACAGCTGCCTAATTGCCTTAAAGTTCCTCTTCTGCAGCAAGTAGAGTTGCAGTGTAGGCGCGCATTGCCTGAGTCACGGCCTGATCTTTGGTTGTTACTTTTCCCTTAAGGGCAAGCAGCCGTTGTAGCAGCCATGTTCCGCCGTAATAGGGGACAGTTGCTTTAATCTCTGCGGCATTGCGCTGGTTTCCAACTGTTTTAAGCCCCGGCCACGAATAGTGCGTAAGAGCACTTTTATCAAGAAAGACAAGCTCTACTAACTGCGATCTTTTTTCTGCAGCAGAATCTCTCACGTGTTCTGCAAGTTTTAACTGATCAAATGAAGCGGGGCGGGCTTCAATGTGACTCATGCGATTGACTCTGAAGACTCTTTGCTGTTTGAGGTCTAAATCAATTCCCTCGATAAGCCAGCCGTTCTCTCCGTATGACAATTGATAGGGAAGAACATTTCTTTGGCTGATTACAGCTTCTTTATTGCTTTGAGTTTCCACAAACGTCATCTCAGAACGATACTCAAATGAAATAACCCGTGACTCCGCAATTGCATTTGCGCAGGTGAGGAATGCGTCTACTTCTTTAGTATAACTTTTAGAGACAAGTGAAGCTGAAGCATCATCTGACGAAGAGTCTGCTGTATAGGGAGACTTCAGAAGTTTCCAAAATACACTTTCTTGGGGCAAGGCGAGTACTGTAAACGCCTCTTTAAGCGCTAACGTTTCTTCGTCTGTTAAGACAAGCCTACAGGTTCTAAATGGAGACTCTCCAACGAGCGTCAAAGTATCTTGGTCGCCAGTAAGCGGGAGGGAAAGATAGCCATTCTCGTCCGTGAGCTGCAAAAGCTCCATCAGAATAGCAGCCTCTTCTGAGGTGATGCCAAACCGCGACTGGACCGCACTCAACTCGACCGCGTCAAAAGAATCTCTAAATGCAGCGGCAAGCAACACGAGTTTGTAGACGGCTGAAGAAATGTTTTTTCTTCCAAAAGAGGTGTTTTTAACGGCCATTGGCAACCTCGCTTAAAGACTCTCTCCATTTTGCGAGAAGAGGCTCTGGAGACCTTGGAATTAATCCATGAGCAAGAATCCAAGATAAAGCAGTGTTCTCATGGGCGTAAGCAACGGTCCATAAAGCTCCATTAGGAAGAAGCTCAATATCGCCTTGACCTTGCGAGAAATGCTCAAAAGCAGCGAGTGTGTTTTTGGGGACAAACGCAGTAAGAGTGCCAGCCTGCGATCCGAGCTGGAAATCAAGCAGGTTGTAGTCATTGGAATCAAAATCTTCCGGGATGGAGAAGTGCTCATTTTTAAGAATTGCAGCATCTAAGACACGGTCAATGCGAAAAGTTTTGATCGAAGCAGTTTCACTGTTGGGTGAAAAATCTTGAGCCACAAAGTACAGAAGTCCCTGCGAAACAAAGAAGTCCAAAATACCAAGATGCTTTTGTTTAACCTGTTCCTGCGAGTTTGTATACGTGACCTCTACCCGTTGTTTAGAGCTGAGGGATTCATAGAGAACAGGGAAGACTTTGCTTTGAGAAGAAGCACTGAGTTTTTGGCTCCCCGGATTGTCTGAATCTGTGGAATAAAAGTTGCCCACAATTTTAGAAAGCGCGTTTCTTAATTCCTCCTGGTACACAAAAGTTGTATCAGTGAGAACTGCGCTGCAGATAACAAGCAGTTGATTGGCATCTTCAGGGCTTAAGTCGTACGAGGAATCAAAGAAATTTGAGTCCGAAAGATAGAACGACTTCTCTTTTCCTGTTTTTACCTCAGTAATTGCAAATCCGAGTGATTTTAGAACAGCGCGATCTCTTGAAAACGTTCTTGAAGCTGAATCAGTAGACAAATCCGAGTAAATCGTCGTATAAATCTCTGCCGAAGGTAAAGGCCCCTTTTGAAGTAGCAGCATAAATAGCGAGAAAATCCTCCAGGCACCTAGCTCGTTGTTGTCTAGATATTGATCGTTTGGAGCCATATTCACCTCCCGCTTTTTACTACCTGAACTCAAATCTCTCTAAACATATACGAAAGTTTTTGATATTTAGTGCAGAATTTCTAAATTTGGACGTAAAAATACACTTTAACCGCTACATTTCGATATAAGACGTATACTAATGACGTATGTATGAAACCTGTCAGAAGACATGCCAACGAAGGACGCAGTATGGCCATTACACATGACTATGTTGACTATCTAGACGAGCAGATTGATATTGCTCCTGCCGGTAGCCAAGAGGAGCTTCAGGCTGCTCAAACCATTGCTGAAGAAATGAAACTTCACGGGCTTGAGGCAACCATTGAAGAATTTGATGCTAAGTCTATTAAGAGTCTTGGTTATTCAATCTATTTAATCCTCCTCTTCATTGGCGTTATTTTTGCAGGCACTGGCAATGCAGCACTTATTGCTTTTGGCGTTCTGCTTGTTGTCGGCTTTGGTGCACTTACGTGCCTCAAGTACTTTGGTAATGACATTCTTGGTTCATTTGGATCTTCCATCAGAAGCCAGAACGTTGTTGCTAAGCACGAAGCTACTGGCGAGCTTGTTGCAAAGGGCAACCGTCCAATCGTCATCGTTGCTCACTATGACTCTCCACATACAAACTTCCTTGTTGAGTCTCCTGTAGCAAAGTACGTACCTCTTGCACAGAAGTATTCGCGTTGGTGCGTAGTTGCAGTGTTTGTTGCTACATTTGTTCAGATTCTTCGCTTCCTTCCTGATCCAGTCCGTGTCCTCTTCTGGATTGTTGGTATTCTTGCAGCTCTTCCACTTGTTGCTCTTTCTGTTGCAACTATTGCAGAGCGTTTTGCACCTTGTACTATTGGCGCAAACAATAACAAGTCTTCAGTTGCAGCTCTTCTTGGTATTCTCGAGAATGTCCGTCCTACCGGTCATCGTCCTGAGGTTGTTCATCACTTTGCAGGAGATGCTGCCGCACTTATCCCAGAGCCTGATGAGGTAGAGGGTGTCCGTCACGGTGAGGAAGTCCTTAACTCGTTGGGCATTCTTCCTGAGGACTGCGAAGTAAGCTACGTTGCTTATGACACTACTGGTGCAAGCCAGACTGCATCTCTTGAGGATGTTGCAGAGGCCGTAAACGCAACAACAGAAGACGAGCAGGCTGAGGATGCTGCTGCTGACAACACCGTTGCTTATGATTCTGTTGACGATGAGCTTAATGCAACCATGAAGCAGGTTCATGAGTCCGCAGATGCAGACGCAACGCAGGTACAGCCTGATGCAACACATGAGCTCCATGCTAAGAACGATTTTGCTCGTCGTGCGTCCCTCTTTGATCTTCCTGATCCTTCTGGCGATGCCGTTGATCCTCTGGCTCCATCTTCCGAGCCAGCTCCTCACTATGTCCCAGCTCAGACAGCTACACCAACTCCAGAGGCAGAGGATGCAGAGAGTCCATTCGATACCATTTCAGCCGATGAGGGCCTAACAGAGGCGCAAGACGCAAAGACTCCTGAGGCAAAGCGTCGTTCCTTTAGACTCTTCGGTCGCAACGATGGTCCATCGGATGACTGGAAGGGTGGCGCAGCTCCATCTGCTGAGAATCGTGAAGAGACCGACTCTGAAGATGCAGCTGCTATTTCTGAGGATGATCTTCGTAACGCCGTTCTGTCTCTCTCTGATGACGAACTCATTGCACATGACATTTGGTTTGTTGCGCTTGGAGCATCTGACTTTGATCACGCAGGCATGAGAGAGTTCCTCTCAAAGCACAGAACTGATATTCGCGGTGCTTTCCTGATTAACCTTGATTGCGTTGGCGCTGGCTCGCTCTCTATTCTTAAGAACGAGGGAATTGGCAACGTTCGCCGCGCTGACCGTAGAATGACTCGACTCCTTTCTACCATTGCAACTGATCTTCATATCGATGTTGAGCAGAGCGCATTTGACTGGGGAACCACTGACGCAACTCCTGCAATGCAGAATTCAGTTCGTTCCGTTACCTTAATGGGCTTAAATGAGGACGGACTTCCTGCACTTAGCCGTACCGCCGCTGATGTTCGCGAGAACGTTAATGCTGGCCAGTGTGCTGACGCTGCAGCTCTTGTTACTGAGCTTATTAGACGCTCATAAACGAACAAATTACTAGCTAGAGTAAGTTTTCAAGAAAGGGCAGAGATTTCTGCCCTTTCTTTTTTAGTGCTAAGGCAAGATTGCTCAACTAAAAAGAACGTCTAATTTTTGCTGCAAATAAGTGGACACATCCAATAAGTATCGATCCTGCCAGGGCGAGTAAAAGGGGAACTATGTAGGCATTATCTGCTGTTCCAGGAAGATGGGGCTTAGGGGTCACACGAATAGTTTGTGCTTTAGAGTGACTGTCGGTGTGCGAAGCAACTTTCTCACCATCTTTTGAGATTGTTTCGTAGGCAGTAACTTCTTTACCTTCAAGTGACGCAGTCCTTACAGAAAAAGGAACCGCAGCTTCTCCTGATGAGGTAGGAGCTTTGAAGCGGACAGTTCCGCGAGCGATGGGCTCTGCTGTACCTTCTTGGAGCTGTTTTGTTTCATAGAGCTCTCCGGTAATTTCGTACTCTTCTCCTGGGATAAGACCCTCGTATTTAATG
>JABZGZ010000028.1 GCA_015259105.1 Atopobium sp.
ATACTAACGTTGAAGAGGTTCTTGAGGCTATGGAGTCTTCTAGCGCTTATAGCTCTGTTCCTCTTGAGGGAGGCGGCTCTGGCGCTGATGGCGACGAGACTCCTTCAATCATTGATCAGTATGTGACCGAAGATGAGGATCTTGCTGGTTCTGATGACCGCATTGTTCTTGAAGAGGCCATTAGAGACTTCTCGCCACGAGAGCAAGAGATTATTCGCATGCGCTTTGTTGAAGGCCTTACCCAGGTAGAGATTGCGGAGAAACTTAATATCTCTCAGGTACAGGTTTCAAGGCTGCTTCGTCGCACCTTAAAGCGTATCCAAGAAAAGATTGACCCAGAAAGCGTGAACCGTTAATGGATCAAAAGCATCAAAACTTCTTTGATTCAGCTCAAAAATGGAAACAACGTGGCTTAATGGTGTGGACAGTCATTGGTCTGGCTGCATTGTTTGCACTTGCACTGTATGTTCTTGGCATCCTGGGACAGGCTGTTGAGCTGCTCGCCATTGGCGCAATTGTTGCGTTTGTCTGTAGCCCTGTTACCAATTGGCTTGAAGACAGGGGAGTGCCTCGTGGCATTTCCGCTCTTATCGCGCTTGTTCTTACGCTCATTGTGTTGGTAGGATTTTTGATTTTGATTGCGCAGCCATTGGTATTTGAGCTTACTACGCTACTCAGAAACGCTCCTTCGTATGCAAGTCAGATAGGAGCAATGGCAAGGGAGTTTTGGCAGAACTTTGACACTCAAAGTAACCCTGCTGTTAGACAGACAGTAGAACTTGCAATTGAACAGGCATCAAGTATTGGAATATCAGTTGCTTCTGGTATTTTGAGTTGGCTTTCCACATCTGCTTTAGGCAACATCTCTTCTATGGCAAACCAACTCATGGTCTTCTTCTTAGGCCTAGTGCTTGCCTATTGGTTGGCTAAAGATTATCCAGTTATTGTCCGTGAGATGGCTATTATTGCTGGTCCTCAAAAAGAGAATGAGTTCAGACTTATTCTTGCAATCTTAAGTAGATCTACCAGTGGATATATGCGAGGCACTATCATTACCTCTGCGATTAATGGCATTCTTGTGTACTTTGGGTGTCTGATTTTAGGCAACCCTTATGCCGCTCTTATTGGCATGGTTACAGGAATCTTCCATATTATTCCTGTAGTTGGACCGGTTTTCTCGGCAGGTATTGCTCTTATTTTGAGCATCTTGGTAGACCCTGTCATGACCGTATGGACTATCGTTATCTTGATGGTTGCACAAAACGTTGTTGATAACGTGCTTTCACCTTTGGTTATGGCAACGAGCGTTAAAGTTCACCCGGGTCTTTCGCTCGTTGGTATTGTCATTGGCAGCGCTCTTGGCGGAGTAGTTGGAACTATTCTTGCCATACCTTTGACAGCAGCACTGAGGGGCATCTTTGTGTACTTCTTTGAGAAGTATTCGGGCAGACAGATCGTCTCGCCAAATGGCGCGCTTTTTAACTCTACCCAGTATGTGGATGAGACAGGCGCCATCCTTCCAGAATATGACGCTCTGGACGATCCGAAGTTCTTTGAGGAGTCGCGTCTTGTTGATCAAGACACTACAGCTCATGTGCGCAGCAAGTCTTCAGCTCCCGCGCCCAAGATTCTTGGACATGATTTTTCTCAGTTACTTTTTAGGAATACTCAAGAAGTTACTAAGGAACCAGATAAACCATCGTCAGATGCGGTAGACTCAGACAGTACAAAAGAGTAGTTATTTGAATACGGAGAAGTACTTTATGGCTGACTATAAAACAATGACAACAGCAGAGATTCGCGAGGACTTCCTAAGCTTCTTTGAGAGCAAGGGTTGCAAGCGCTATCCTTCTTCATCTCTGGTGCCTTCTGATCCTTCGCTGCTTCTTGCTAATGCTGGCATGAACCAGTTCAAGGAGTATTACCAGGGCATCAAGACTATGAAGGAGATTGGCGCAACTTCCTGCCAGAAGTGCCTTCGTACTAACGATATTGACAACATTGGCGACTCTCGCCATCTCTCATTCTTTGAGATGCTGGGTAACTTCTCCTTTGGTGGTTACACCAAGCGCGATGCATGCACCTGGGCTATGGAGTTTATTTCTTCTCCAGAGCATCTTGGCCTGCCTCTTGATCGCCTGTACTTTACTGTTTTTACTGACGACGATGAGGCAATTGAGATCTGGAAGTCTCTTGGTGTAGCAGAAGATCACATCACCCGTCTGGGCGAGGAGGACAACTTCTGGGCAGCTGGTCCAACTGGTCCTTGTGGTCCTTGCTCTGAGATTTACTTTGACCAGGGTCCTGAGTTTGAGGGAGAAGCTCCTGGAGACGACGGTGACCGTTACCTTGAGTTCTGGAACCTCGTCTTTACTCAGTTTGATCGCCAGGAAGATGGTTCTCTACCTGAGCTTCCTCACCGCAACATCGATACTGGCATGGGTCTTGAGCGTATTGCAGCTATCATGCAGCATGAGGGCACCAACTACGAGGGTGACATCATGCGTACCCTCATCTCTTTGGGCGAGAAACTCTCTGGTAAGAAGTATCACTCAACTGATGAGATTGACCGCAGCCTGCGTATCCTTGCAGACCACTCTCGTGCAGTTACCTTTATGATTGGTGACGGCATTCTCCCTGGTAACGAGGGTAGAAGCTACATTCTTCGCCGCCTGCTCCGTCGCGCTGTCTACCACGGCCGCTTACTGGGCATTCAGGGCACCTTCATGGCAGAGTACGCACATGAGGTTGCCGTTCTGCTTGGCGCAGAATACCCAGAGCTTGTCGAGAAGAGCGCTCTTATCGACGGCATTCTGACTGCAGAAGAGGAGCGCTTTGGTGCTACACTCGACGCAGGCGAGTCCAAGCTCACTGCAGAGCTTGAGCAGCTAGAGGACGGCGCACAGCTTTCTGGTGAGGTTGCATTCCTTCTGCACGATACCTACGGATTCCCTATTGATCTTACTCGTGAGATTGCTGCAAATGCAGGTCACGTTGTTGACATGAACGCCTTTGATGCTGCAATGACTGAGCAGCGTGAGCGCGCTCGTGCGTCTGCTAACCGCGATGCCTGGGGTAACGCTCAGAGCATTTGGGTTGCACTCTCTGACCGCCTTGATGAGACCGTCTTTGACGGCTACGACAACAACGAGCTCTCCGGCGTTCGTGTTGTTGCTCTTGTTCAGGATGGACAGGAGGTTGAATCCGCTTCTGCTGGCTCTGAGGTTGAGGTTGTGCTTGACCGTACACCTTTCTATGCAGAGATGGGCGGCCAGGTAGGGGACACTGGCAAGCTGACAGCTCCTGGTCTCTACGTTCACGTCACTGATACCAAGCACCGCGACGGCGGACTTGAGTCCCACGTTGGCGTGGTAGAGGAGGGCACCATCTCCGTTGGTGATTCTGTCACCGCAACTATCGACGCTGGTCGTCGTGAACTTATCCGCCGCAACCACACGGCAACTCACCTGCTTGACGCTGCACTTAAGAAGGTTTTGGGCGACCACGTTAACCAGGCTGGTTCTCTTGTTGCTCCAGATCGTATGCGCTTCGACTTTACGCACTTTGAGGCTCTTACCAAAGATGAGCTTGATCGCATTGAGGGCATGGTAAACGCAGAGATTTTTGCCGCTAAGCCTGTTGTTACTCAGATTATGAGCATTGAGGATGCAAAGGCCGCTGGTGCTGTTGCACTCTTTGGCGAGAAGTACGGTGATGTCGTACGCGTTGTCTCTGCTGGTGCAGAAGACACTCCATTTTCTCGTGAGCTCTGCGGTGGTACTCACGCACGTAACACAGCAGACCTTGGCCTCTTCAAGATTATTTCTGAGAGCTCCGTTGGTTCTAACTCAAGGCGTATTGAGGCGGTAACTTCTATGGGCGCTATCGAGTACGTTGATGAGCGCCTGGCTCAACTTGATGAGGTTGCCGCAGCTCTGAAAGTTCGCCCTTCTGCTGTTGCAGACCGTGTTGAGCAGCTGCAGCAGGACCTTCGCACTGCAAACCATAAGCTTGAGGCTGCTCTTACTGGAGCAGGCAGCAACCAGGTAGCAGAAGCACTTAAGTCTGCTGTTCAGCTTAATGGCTATAGCTGCGTAATTGCTAAGCTCGAGGGCCTTTCTGGTAAAGAGCTCCGCTCCGCATGGGATGGCATCCGCGATGCATCTGACGGCCAGCCTGTTGCTTGCGTCATCGCATCCGCAACCGCTGACGGAAAGGTTTCCCTGCTTGCAGGTGCCACTGATTCTGCAGTTGCAGCGGGCTTCTCGGCAGGAGACATTGTCAAAGAGATTGCAGAGCTTGTTGGTGGCCGTGGTGGCGGCAAGCCAGCAATGGCGCAGGCAGGTGGCTCAAATGCTGCAGGAATTGACGATGCGCTTGAGGCTGCAAAAACAAAGCTTGGTGCGTAACGTTTGCGCGTTTTAGCTTTAGATATTGGTGAAGTTCGCATCGGGGTTGCTGTAAGTGACCCCGATGGTGCTATTGCGTCACCTGTTTGCGTGCTACCTGCGCAAGAGGTGCTCTCACATGCACGTACGTTTAAAGCTGTGCTTGAAGATTGGGAGCCGGAGCTGCTTTTATGCGGTCGTCCTAAGACGCTCGCCGGCGAAGATGGACCACAGGCCCAAAAAATTACCGCTCAAGCTGAGCAAATTGCGAAGAACTGCCAACTTCCATTAGAATTTACTGACGAAAGACTTTCTTCTGCGGAAGCAAAGAAGATTCTTCGAGCGCAAGGTTTATCTGAAAAAGCCATGCGTGGAAAAGTTGACATGGTTGCTGCTTCGCTCTTTTTGCAATCATGGCTTGATGCACAGATGAATAAGGGAGACTAAATGCCCACCCTATCCAATGGTTCTTCTCCGCGTCGTCAAGGCGCACATTTTTCTTCTCCTGTTCCAGAGGGACAGGTTCAGGAAGAGCAGACTCAGCAGGAACAGATAAAGCAGCCTTCAGTTGAGGCTACAGGATCGCTACCAGCACTTACTGGCGGCAAGCTTTCTTCAAGAAGCGCTCAGGTCACTCATATGGCAAAGAACAAGCAGGTAAAGCATAGAGATAAGAAGGCTTCAAAGCGCTCTCGCATTTTTGCGGCACTTATCGCTTTTATCATGGTTGCGGCCCTTGGCATCTTTGTATGGAAAGTAGCGCTTCCAGAGCTTTCTCGTGCTAATTCCGATACGCAAGAAATTACCGCAGGTCAGCAAGTTACCATTACTATTCCAGATGGTGCTGGTGCGCAGGAAGTGGCAAAGATTCTTTTTGAGAACAAAATTATTGCTACTAAGAGCGAGTTCTTAAACCAGGTAAAGCGTCAGGATGCTGAGCAGAAAATCAAGAGTGGTATTTATGTTATTACCACTGGTACCAAGCCAGCAGACATCGTTCATCTGCTTATTTCTGGCCCTAATGCTCCTGGCAGTGGCTTTGTCGTACCAGAAGGTTATACCGTTTCTCAGGTTGCGGATTTGGTTCAGGACTACTTTGGTATTTCTCGCGATGATTTCTTGAATCAGGCAAAAGCATCCAATTATGTTGCTGACTATCCGTTCCTTGCAGGTGCGGTAGATGCTAATGATTCTCTTGAGGGCTACTTGTTCCCCAAGACCTATACCTTTACAGAAAGCAATGTAACTGCCGATACGGTCATCCGTGCCATGCTTGATCAGTTTAAGACAGAGACAGCTGATCTTAACCTGGACGCTGCTCGCATTACGCTTAATAAGCGTTACAACTTGAATCTTACTAACGAGCAAATCATCATTATGGCATCCATCATTGAGCGAGAAGCCCTGACTGATGATGACCGTCCTAAGGTTGCATCTGTCTTCTACAACCGCCTGTACGATGATATGTACCTGCAGAGTGACGCAACTCTTGCTTATTCCCTGGGTAGGGAAGCTACCGCAGAAGAGCTCAGCTCGATGACAAGCGACCCATATAACACCTATGCGTTTAAGGGTTTGACTCCTACGCCAATTTGCTCCCCAGGTTATGCCTCTATTAAGGCGGCTATGGATCCAGCAGCAACCAATTATTACTACTTCTGGATTACCTCGGATGAGCACGTATTCTCAGAGACGTACGACGAGCATCAGCAGGCTATCGAAAACGCACGCGAGCGTGAAGCCGCAAGCAAGCAATAGCTGGTGTGGCATGAGCTTGATAAAAGCAACACAATACGTTTCTGCTGTTGAATACATCTCAATAGAGGATTTGGTTCAGCAGGGGATTAAGCTTGTGCTCTTAGATCGCGATAATACCTGTGTGCCTCGAGACACCAAGATGGTGCCGCCAGAGGTTTCTGCCTGGTTTGAGAAGGCTCATGCGGCGGGATTAACGCTCTGTCTCATCTCCAATAACATTCACCTCAATGAGGTCCAGCGTAGCGCTCACGAGCTGGGAATTGAAGGAGAGGGCTTTGCATGCAAGCCGCTTCCTCGCGCGCTAACTGCTGCTATGAAGCGTTTCTCGGCAACTAAAGAGCAAACTGTGATGGTGGGAGACCAGATTTTTACTGATGTTATTGCAGGTAATTTGGCTGGTGTTTCAACTATTTTGGTAAAGCCGCAGTCCAATGAGGATCTTTGGTACACCAATATCATTCGTCACGTCGAGCGCCGCATTTTAAAAAATGTAACTTTTACGTCATAACAAGACGGCTTTAGTTTACTTGCTCCAACTCGATGATAGAATCATCTTGAAAGGCTGGAGGAGTATGGAGCTTCGCGATTCAAGATACGTTGTACATGAGGGCTGTGATCATATCTTTTTTGTAGGCTTTCTGGGTGCCGGAAAGTCTACACTCGCACGTAATTTGGGCGAGCTGTTTCACCGCCGTTATGTTGACACCGATCGCCTAGCAGAGCGTATAGCAGGTAAATCACTGGCAGAAATCTACGAAGATGACGGTGAAGAGCTTTTTAGGCAGGCAGAAACTGAGGTTTTGCACACGCTTAAGTCTAAGAAGTCACTGCTCGTAAGCTGCGGCGGTGGAATTGTCGAGAAGGACGTCAATCTTGCGCTTATGCGTGAGATGGGAGTCATTGTGTTTCTCGACGGCGATCTTTCTGACTCACTTCGTCAAATTCAGCGCACTGATAGGCGTCCCGATCTGGGAAGCTTTGAAAACGCTACTCAGCTTTATAGGCGTCTGCGTCCACGTTATGAGGCCGCCGCTGATATTACTATTGATATTCGTGAGAAAACGTTTGAGCAGGTAGCCATTGATTCTGGCAAGCTGCTTTGGGAAAGAGGTCTTCTATGAGTGACAATGTCCAGACTGAACTTGAAGAGGAATTGCCACCTGTTCAGATTAAACAGTGGGTTTCTATTCCTGGTGGCTCTATTGCACTTCGTTCTGGTGCAGGCGTTCTTTCAAACTTTGGTACTGAGCTCAGAACCGCAGTGGGAAGACCTCATCGCTGTGCTTTTCTTGTCAGCAATCAAGCAGACGAAGACCTTGCTGAGCTTCTGCGTAGAGACCTCACCACCATTGGTTTTCTCGTCACACGTGTAGATGTAGAAGATGGCAAGGCAGCAACTACCGTGGCAACTGAGGCACAGGTATTGTCTGCTCTGGCAGAAATGCACCTGACAGCTGATGATTTAGTAGTTGCCGTGGGCCACGAGGGCGTCATTTCTCTTGCTAACCACGTGGCAAACAAGTGGTGTGGGGGAGTCTCCCTTGCTACTGTTCCGCTTGATTTAGCAGCAGTTATTGTCTCATCTATTACTCCTCGCGCGCTTGATACTGACACTGAGCATCAGCGCCTTGTTACCACTAAGCCTTGTGCTCGTTTCTGCTTTGCAGATCTTGAGGTTATGGATCTTTGCGATGACAGCGCTAAGGTTGCCCAGGTATGTATGGTTGCAACGGCTATGTCTGATAACGAGGCGGAGTTTGGACGCATTTGGGATAGAGCAGATAACCTCTCCTCTGGAGTTGCCGATATAGTTGCAGAGCAGCTGGCAGAGTCTACTAAGACCCGTGGCCGTCTCTCTGATTCTTCCGCTATTGCTATTCAGCAGTCTGTCCCTTACGGTTGGGTTTTTGTGGAGGCACTTCGCCCGCTCATCCCAGCTGATCAGCCTCTTTCTGCACTTTATGCAGACGCACTGCGTTTCTCGGCAAGAATTGCAGTAGCTAAAGAGGCGCTTTCTTTTGACGATATGCTTGCCCAAGACGAGATTCTTGAGCGCTTGAATATTGGTTTTGTTACCTGTGACATTACTTCTGAGCAGCTTATCGAAGCGCTCAAACAAGAATGTTTCCATTCTACTAATCGTTTTATGTTGCCGATTCCAATGTCTATTGGAAGGGTAAGATTAGCATCGGTCGACGAGGAACTTCTCGCCGAGCATGCCCGCGCTTGGTGTGAGGCTCACGCTTCGCATTAAAGCGCCGCATCTTGCAGTAAGGAGCCTGTTTGCTGATGCGGCTCCACTAGGTGCAACTCTTTGTTGTAAACATCTCGAGAAGGGATTTGAAATGGCAGATTTACAGGCAGCAGCAAAGCGCGTTGCGCGCTTTCGCGAGGTAATGGCTCAGAGGGGTTACGACGCTGTTGTTCTACGTCACAACCCAGACCTTCGTTGGTTGACTGACGCTGAGCGTACCTTTGACTTTGAGCAGGCACATACTGCATTTATTACGCAGGATGAGCTCTTCATGCACACTGACTCTCGTTACTACAACACATTCCTGGAGCGCCTTGGTGCTGATTCTCCATGGAAGTTTGACCAGGAAGTCGCTACTCCTACCGAGTGGGTTGCCGCTCATATTGCTGAGGCTCGTGCTCGCGTAGTTGCTATTGAGGACACCGTTGATCTTGCGTTCTTTGATGGCCTTGAGCAGGCATTGCGCGATCGTTCTGTTGCTGCTTTGCTTCCACGCATGCATGGTGATATTGCTGAGCTGCGTATTGTTAAAGACCCAGCTGAGATTGAGCTTATGAAGCATGCTCAGTCAATTACTGACAAGGCGTTCCTCCACATCTGCGAGTACATCAAGCCAGGCCTCACTGAGCAGCAGATTCGCGCAGAGCTTGAGAACTACATGCTCTCTAACGGTGCAGATGCCCTGTCCTTTGATTCCATCATTGCTTCTGGTCCTAATGGTGCTAATCCTCACGCACAGCCAGGTGAGCGCGTAGTTCAGACAGGCGACATGATTGTTATGGACTACGGCGCAGGTTATCTGGATTACCACTCAGATATGACTCGTACCGTTGTTGTTGGCGCACCTTCCGAGGAGCAGCAGCACGTCTTTGACGTTGTCCGCAAGGCAAACGAAACTTGTGCAGCAGCTATTCATGCAGGTGTAACTGGTTCTGATATTCATAACCTTGCAGTTAAGGTAATCTCTGAGGCTGGCTACGGTGAGTACTTTGGCCACGGCCTTGGCCACGGTGTTGGCGTTGAGATTCACGAGCGTCCATTCTTCAACCCTCGCTGGAACAAGGTTATTGCAGCAGGTTCAGTTGTTACCGATGAGCCTGGCATTTACCTGCCTGGTAAGTTTGGTATTCGCCTTGAGGACTTTGGCGTTGTTACTGAGGACGGCTACGATGTCTTTACTCAGTCCACACACGACCTTGTGTCTGTTGGCTGCTAACTAGACGCGATATACAGAATTTTTACGGCCAGAAGCTTTGGGTTTCTGGCCGTATTTTTTACCGTATCTCCTAGGGCGAGAAGACCTTCTCGCCTAAAAATTAGCTTATAAAACCTAAAAAATTTAAAAAGAGTTAGGTTAGTGGAGGTATGTTTTAGACTTATGTAATAAAATCAGAAAAGTAATTGTTATTTTCATTGTTATGTTTACAGTTTCATTTGTTTTATTAGGTGGAAAAGAAGGAGGTAGAAGTGGTTAGTATCGTTCTAGCCAGCCATGGCAAATTTGCCGAGGGTATTAAAGATTCTGGCAGCATGATTTTTGGACCACAGGAAGGCGTTGTAGCTGTAACGCTTACTCCTGATATGGGCCCAGATGACCTGCATCAGAAGATTCTCGACGCAATTGCCACGCTTGAAGATCAAGAGCACGTTTTGTTCTTGGTTGACCTATGGGGTGGCACCCCCTTTAACCAGATTTCTCGCGTTCTTGAGGAAGAGGGTAAAGAGGATTGGGTTGCTGTTACTGGCCTTAACCTCCCAATGCTTATTGCAGCTTATGGCTCTCGTCTTGGCGTAGATACTGCGGCTGAGGTAGCAAAAGAGATTTACTCTGAAGCTCGTATGGGCGTAAAGATTAAGCCAGAAGAGCTTGAGCCACAAGAGGCAACACCTACTGATGTTCCTGCTGCTCCAGCAGCACCTCAGGGTGCAATTCCTGCGGGTACTGTTATTGGTGATGGCAAGCTTAAGATTGTTCTTGCTCGTATTGATACCCGTCTTCTGCATGGTCAGGTTGCAACTACGTGGACAAAGATGACCAAGCCAGATCGCATTATTGTCTGCTCTGACGGTGTTGCTCAAGATGAGCTCCGCAAGACCATGATTATTCAGGCAGCTCCTCCAGGAGTACATGTCCACGTTGTTCCTATTAAGAAGATTATTGAGATTGCTCACGACACTCGTTTTGGCAATACCAAGGCAATGCTTCTGTTTGAGACTCCTCAAGATATGCTTCGTGCTATTGAGGGTGGCGTAGAAATCAAGGAAGCAAACCTTGGTTCTATGGCTCATTCTGTTGGCAAAGTTGTTGTTACCAACGCAGTTGCTATGGATGAGGACGATGTAAAGACTCTTGAAGCTATCCGCGAGTGCGGTACAACGTTTGATGTTCGTAAGGTTCCTGCAGACAGCGCAGAGAACTTTGAGGCAATGCTTAAAAAAGCTAAGTCTGAGCTTGGCGCCCGTAAGTAACTAGAAGGAGGTAGAAATGACACCTATCACAATACTGCTTGTCGTAATTGTTGCTCTTCTCGCTGGCATGGAAGGTATTCTTGACCAGTGGGAGTTCCACCAGCCCCTGGTTGCTTGCTCACTGATTGGCCTTGTGACTGGTCACCCTGCTGAGGGAATTATCCTCGGCGGTTCTCTTCAGATGATTGCTCTTGGTTGGGCAAACATCGGAGCTGCAGTTGCACCAGACGCAGCTTTGGCATCTGTCGCATCTGCAATCATTATGGTTTTGGCACTTAACGGCGGAGACACTGACACCACCGCTGCTATTAACACCTCTATTGCACTTGCAATTCCTTTGTCCGTAGCAGGTCTGTTCCTCACCATGATTGCTCGTACCATCGCAACTGGTATTGTCCATGCAATGGATGCAGCTGCCGAGAAGGGCGATTTTGCTGCAATCGAGCGTTGGCACATTGTGGCCATCTTTATGCAGGGCGCACGTATTGCTGTTCCTGCAGCTGCTCTTTGCTTCATTGACCCAGCTATTGTCACTGACGCTCTGAACGCAATGCCTAAGTGGCTCACTGGCGGTATGGCAGTTGGTGGCGGCATGGTTGCTGCTGTTGGTTATGCAATGGTTATCAACATGATGGCTACTCGTGAGGTTTGGCCATTCTTTGCACTTGGCTTTGTCTTTGCAGCTATTAACCAGCTCACCCTTATTGCTCTTGGTGTTATTGGCGTTTGCCTTGCTATTCTCTACATTGGTCTTAAAGACCTTGCTAAGCAGGGTGGCGGCTCAGGCGGTGGATCTGGTGATCCGCTCGGCGACATCATTGATAACTACTAATTCTGAAGGAGTGTGATAACAATGGAGAATAAGATTCAGCTTTCTAAGAAAGACCGTATGTCTGTTGCTCTTCGTCACCAGTTCCTTCAGGGTTCTTGGAACTACGAGCGTATGCAGAACGGTGGTTGGGCATTCTCAATGATTCCAGCCATCAAAAAGCTTTATCCAAACAAAGAAGATCAGGTAGCAGCTCTTAAGCGCCACCTTGAGTTCTACAACACTCACCCTTATGTTTCTGCACCAGTCATGGGCGTTACCCTTGCACTGGAAGAGGGACGTGCTAACGGTGAGCCTATTGACGATGTTGCAATTCAGGGCGTTAAGGTAGGCATGATGGGCCCTCTGGCCGGTGTTGGTGACCCAGTCTTCTGGTTTACTGTCCGTCCAATTCTTGGAGCACTCGGCGCATCTATTGCCGCTGGTGGTTCTGCACTTGGCCCTATTCTCTTCTTTGTTCTGTGGAACGTCATCCGCCTTTCCTTCCTGTGGTACACCCAGGAGTTTGGCTACAAGGCAGGTGCCTCAATCTCTTCCGATCTTTCTGGCGGCATGCTGGGCAAGATTACTGAGGGTGCTTCTATTCTTGGTATGTTTATCATTGGCGCCCTGGTACAGCGCTGGGTTTCAATTTCATTTACCCCAGTTGTTTCTACCATTCCTCAGCAGGCAGGTGCCTACATTGATTGGACAAGCATTCCTTCAGGAGTAGAGGGAATGCACCAGGCATTAAAGCTTTACGCTGCACTTGGACCAAACGGTCTTGATCCAGTGAAGGTAACCACACTTCAGTCCAACCTTGATTCCCTTGTTCCTGGACTGGCAGCTGTTGGTCTGACACTGCTCTGCTGCTCACTGCTTAAGAAGAAGGTCTCTCCAATTGCTATCATCCTGGCTCTCTTTGCCGTTGGTATTATTGGTCGACTCCTTGGCTTTATGTAATGAGTAAGCGTACGCTCTAGTACTTAAAGTCGCACGAATATGGGTCGCGCTCTATAATGGGTGCGACCCATTTTTTGAAAGGATTGTATGGCTCAGTCTCAAAACAGTACGGTTGACTTCACCGCAAAGGCAACGTCATTTCATGGGCTAGCTACGTATGGCGATATCCTTATTGGCAACAAGGCCTTTGAGTTCTACAACCAAAAAAATCCCGAAGATTACATTCAGATTCCCTGGGATCAGAT
>JABZGZ010000029.1 GCA_015259105.1 Atopobium sp.
TGCACCACATGTTTCCTCTTGTCCCCGTTCCTCCTCATACCAAAGAGGCTTGGATTGTTACGACCTGCGATAAAGCTTGCTCAACTGCAGAAACGCTAACAGGTAATCCATATAAAAAAGACGGTTTCCGCCCAACGGGTTTCTCGACACCTGAAAGTGATTTTCAGGGCACAACAAACAGTGAGTCAAATGAGTTTAACGACTACATGGACTACGGAAATCTCTCGTGAGCACCATGACTGAGACACTGCGTACACTCTTTGCACTCGATAAGAATATTGAGCTCTTTGTGCAGTATCTGCCTCAGATGGTCATAATTTTTGCGCTGATTTCTTTTGGCGGCTGGGTGTACGAGACCATCTATTGCTCCGTTGTCGAGGGCGAATTTACTAAGCGCGGTTTTCTTTTTGGACCTACGTGCCCCATTTATGGCATTGGTGCGCTTGCAGTTTGGCTGGTACTAGGCCAGATTTCCAATCCGTTTATTGTCTTTATTATTGGCGGATTTTTAGCCACCGTTATTGAGTACTCAACCGGCCTCTTTTTGGAGCGACGCTTTAAAAAGAAATGGTGGGACTACTCCATGTTCAAGTTCAACTTGCATGGTCGCATTTGTCCCCAGGCCAGCGCGGTGTTTGGAGCATTTTCGGTTACTTCAGTCTTTGTACTAGTTCCAGCGATGCTTAATATTTTGATGCTTTTCTCAAGGCACACCATCTCTGTAATGGCCTTTATTGTGGTCACGCTCTATTTTTTGGATACCGTGGCCAGCCTTCTTTGGAATGGACCAACCACCCATCACAAGGTTGAAGCCGCAGCTCAAGATGCATCTTTGAGGATTGAAGAGGCCGCACATAACGCATCACATCAGGTTGATGCGATGGCTCAAAGCGCTTCGCAGAAAGTAAGTGCTGCGGCACAAAATGCCTCACAAAAAGCAAACGAAGCTGCTCAAAAGGCAAACGCGGCGGCCCAAAAAGCAAATGCAGCCGCTCAAACTGCAACCCTTCTTGCCGCTCAAAAGGCTAAAGAGGTTTCCCAGAAAGTCCAGGTAACCAAGCAAAAGATTGACGACACTACCCAGAAAGTCAAAGATCACCTGCCAAGTTCGTTCCCCTGGGACAACTAAACGGGCTTCTCGACATACCGTAATACCTCAGCAAACGCTGATTTCGAGTTTGGATTTGTATGTACACCATTGAAAGTAGAGTTAGATACAGCGAATGCGATGAGACGGGCAAGCTTTCCCTGGTAGGCGTTATGAACTACCTTCAGGATTGCTCGACGTTCCATTCAGAAGATATTGGCCGCGGCTTTAAGCAGCTGACCAGCGAGGGATACGCATGGGTCCTGGCAACTTGGCAGATTCAGGTTGACCGACTCCCTCAATTTGGCGAGAAGATCTGCGTGGGTACCTGGTCATATCAGATGAAGGGCCTTCAGGCTTCCAGGTCATTTGTCATCAATGATGCAGACGGCGCGACCATCGTAAAAGCCGATTCTACCTGGTATTTAATGGACATTAAAGAGGGCAAGGCGGCCCGCGTTCCAGAGAGCGAGAGCGTTTACCTTACTGGCGAACCTCGCGTAGATTTACCGCCTACACCTCGCAAAATTGCACTTGAGGGAAATGCCGTTGATGGTCCAGCTATTCTTGTTTCTCAGCAGCACCTAGACACAAACAAGCATGTCAACAATGCTCAATACGTGCTTATGGCTGTCGACACGCTTGTGGCCTTGGGTTATTCTCACAAGCTGCGCCGCATTGTGGTTCAGTACAGAAGCCAGGCACACTTAGGCGATACCATTACTCCCCAGGTATACACCGATGAGACGGGTTTCTCGGTAGTACTCAAAGATGCCCAGAATTCCACCATCTTTGCGACAGTCAGACTGGAGGGATAACATGTCCGAAGCCAAGACAGTCAATGTAGCTGCGGCTATCTTCTATAAGGACAACAAAATCCTTGCCGCTTGCAGGGCTGACGCTGATAACGCAGGCTTTTGGGAGTTTCCTGGCGGAAAGGTTGAGGCTGGAGAGACCTCTGAGCAGGCCCTGCGTCGAGAAATTCAGGAAGAGCTGAACTGTAGCATGCAAGCGGCATTCTTCTATGACACGGTGACTTACTCCTACCCCACCTTTGACCTGCATATGGATTGTTTTGTCTGCACACTGGGCGAGTCTGAAGAACCTGTTGCAGATCCAGAGGTTCACTCGGAGCTTCGTTGGCTTGCTCAAAACGAGCTGCTTGACGTGCAGTGGCTTCCTGCGGACATTGAGCTTATCAGGCAGCTTGGCACGTTCTGGAACGATGTCTTTGCGTCGCAGCACCTGTAGAGGCCGCGGGACGCGTGAGCCGCGGGTGCGAGCGCTGCGGGTGCGAGTGCTGCGGTCGTAGGCGAGCTGCAAGCGTGGACGAATCGTCGTGTGCAAAATACTTTGCAGAGAATGTGGAGTGACTAAAAGAGGGGTTTCTCGCCATGAAATCCTTGGGCGACGACGGGTATCATCAAAGTATAAGCGTTTGATTGAGGATTGATGGCAAAGAAAGACGACAACCAAGATACCAGGCACAACAGGCATGAATTTGGCGACGAGGGCCCTGATTTTGACCCAAACGATCCGTCGCAGATGCCTGATGGCTCTCCTTTTCCTGCGGGCTTGCTATTTTTTATAGTTATTATGCTGCTCTCGGGATTGGGACGTTCTTGTGTCGCAAGCAATCAGACTTCCTCTAGCCCGCTTTTTGGGGACCCCTACAGCGCTTATTCTGATAGCAATTGGTAAGGTACTTGGATAAGACTTGCTATATAAGCAACTAGCAGGTATTTATTCCATTTTGAACAGTAATTTGAAGGATTGAATATGAGCAAAGCAGATCGCATTTTTATTGATATGTGTTCCGACATTATTGAAAACGGCACCACCACCGAGGGCGAGAAGGTCCGTCCTACCTGGGAAGATGGTACCTCTGCATACACAATCAAGAAGTTTGGCGTCTGCAATCGCTATGATTTGCGTGAGGAGTTTCCTGCGCTGACGCTTCGCCGCACTGCGCTCAAGAGCGCCATGGACGAGGTTTTGTGGATTTATCAGAAGAAGTCCAACAACGTTAACGACCTCAACTCTCACATCTGGGATTCGTGGGCTGATGAGTCTGGCTCCATTGGCAAAGCTTACGGTTATCAGGTTGGACAGGTTTCTCACTATGCTGACGGCGATTATGACCAGATGGATCGCGTGCTCAAGGATCTCAAAGAGAATCCTTTCAGCCGTCGTATTATGACCAATCTGTACACCTTTGCCGACCTCTCCGAGATGAACCTCTACCCTTGCGCATTCAACGCAATCTATAACGTTACTCAGGAGCCAGGTAAGGACAAACCAACGCTTAACCTGCTGCTTGTTCAACGTAGCCAGGACATTCTTGCCGCTAACAACTGGAATGTTTGCCAGTACGCAATCCTGTTGATGATGGTTGCACAGGTTAGCGGCATGGAAGCTGGCGAGCTTGTTCACATGATTGCCGACGCTCACATTTACGATCGCCACGTGGATATTGTTAAAGAATTGATTTCTCGCCCAACCTTTGACGCACCAAAGGTGAGCCTGAATCCTAACGTCACCAACTTCTACGACTTCACAACTGACGACCTCATTGTCGAAGATTATCAGCACGGTCCGCAGATTAAGAACATTCCGATTGCCGTTTAGCGCAACTGAGGGTGTAATTTTACGTAAGACGATACTTGCCAGGAGAACCACATGAATGCAATTGTTTCTGTAACACGCGATTGGGGCATCGGATGCGACGGGGACCTTCTCATCCCCAACAAGGCCGACATGAAGTATTTTGTCGAGCATACGCGCGGTTGCACAGTTGTCATGGGCAGAAAGACGCTGGAGAGCTTCCCTGGCGGACCGCTTAAAGGTCGCCGCAACATCGTCATCTCTAGAAACGCCGATTACCAGGTCGAAGGGGTAGAGGTTGTGTCGTCGGCTGAGGAGGCGCTTCGTTTAGTTGAGGATGAAGCTCCCGAGAAGGTCTGGCTTATTGGGGGAGCTTCGATTTACCGCGCTCTTCTCGACAAGTGCTCTTACGCGTACGTAACAAAGCACGACACCGTGGTCAATGCGGACACGTACTTCCCCAACCTTGACGAAGACCCTGCATGGGAAGTTTGTAACGAGGAAGACGGCGGTGTGACTCCGGAAGGCGTCGCTTTTAAGTTTGTTACCTACAAGCACGTTTAACTGTTTTGCACGCGATTTATCAGTGCGCTTAATCGTATGATTTTCATGTTGATTGATCGAAACGTTTCATAGACTCTTTGATTTAGTTTTTATCTAAGTCCTCTTTTACCTGCAGGTATGAGAGGACTTATCTTATTTAGGCAGAACAGAAACGGAAGTCTGTCAAACAGCTGTCAAACTACTGAAAAATCCTGCTGTTATATTCGTTTCTCATTTTAAGGAGGAACGAATGGATATTGTTTTCTCGCATGAAACTGCACTACAAATCTGCGCGCAACTTAAGACGCGCGGAAATGAAGATGTTTTGTTGCAACGGACAACAAGGGATTTGCGCGCGACGTATTCGGCGTGTTCAACCGAGATATACGATGAAACGCTTTGTTTTCTGAGGAAAGCATATGGCATTGTCTTAGGAAAAGCTACCCATGAGCTATTAAGAAACAACTCAAGAACAAGATTTTACGATGAGCGAGTATCTCACCAGTTCAAATGCCTTTTGCCAGCAGGTTCCCTTATTGAGCTTGGACAAAATGTGTATTGTGTCTCGCCTGCTTTAGCTGTCTGCTTGCTCTCAAGGAATAAAAGTGCTCTTCATCAAATTGTGCTTGCGAATTTGATGATGGCTAGTTATGGACATCTCCCAAACGGTGACCTCTGCGAATTTAATACGCCGTTGGTAAGTGCGGAAGAGCTTGCCTCTCTATTAAATGCGCTTGAATCTTATTCTCCTGGATTGCATGTCACACAAAAGAATATGCGCTTTTTCTTTTCTGATGCAGCCTCTCCCATGGAAGTAAAGATGGCAATTAGATCTGCTCTCCCATATTGTGAAGGTGGTTTCAATCAAATGCCGATTGCGTTGAATAAATCGTATGTAATAAAAGACCAGATAAACTCGGAGTTACAAGCTAAGGAAAGAAGATTAGATTTACTTTTTGGCAAGATGTCTAAGTCAAATTTGTCTGGATTAAATTTAGTGGCTATCGAATATAACGGCGCGTATCATGATGACTTCTACCAGCAAAGAAAAGATAATCAAAGAACTAATGAACTGAACTCGGTGAGTATTAAAGAGTACTTTGTAAATGCGGATATCTACAGGAATCAGCTGGCAATGCAAAATATGTTCCTGAGCATTAAAAAAGACTTGGGAGACAGCAATCTGTACCGGATCAAGCGGACGCTGCGCCAGTATTCTCATGAGCAATTCATTCTGATGAATAAACTTGATTCAATATACAGATTTATGAATGAACTAATATATAAAGTTTAACTATCCCTAAATTGCCCTATGTGACAACACAGCAAAGTCAGATAATCTGCAAAATTCGATGTCAATAGCACATCAAATGAAGATATTCTGCACTAAACACGAATTTTTGAAGCAATGTATAGCCTTTTTTGACAGATTATGTGACATAGGTGTGTTTTGTGATTCTAGGGTCACGGTTTCAATCAAAACAGCTCATTGACTGATCAAACAATGAATTTAGTAGGCTAACAAAAGAGCCGGTTACCTGGGTTTTAGGTAACCGGCTCTTGCTTTGTGCTTTACGCGCTTCGCGGTGGGCGCTCCGAGGCGGACGTGCTAGCGACGCGGTGCGCGGGTGCGAGGATTAGTCCTCGTAGAAACCTGGCTCGCGACCGTAGTAAGCATCCAGGTAGAGCTCGCGGAGCTCGGAGACAAGTGGGTAGCGTGGGTTTGCGCCAGTGCACTGGTCATCGAATGCCTGCTCAGACATCTCGTCCAGGGTATCGAGGAAGTACTTCTCATCTACGCCGTAATCCTTGATGGTCTCCTTGACGCCGATGTATGCCTTGAGCTCCTCAATCTTCTTAACGAAGTTCTCAAAGACCTCACGGTCATCCTTACCGGTAACACCGCAGAAACGACCTGCCTCAGCATAACGTGCAAGAGTGTGTGGGTGATCGTACTGTGGGAAAGTACCCATCTTTGTTGGGCGCTCAGCTGCGTTGTAGCGCATAACGCGAGTAAGGATAACTGCGTTTGCCCAACCGTGTGGAATGTGGTGGAAAGCGCCCAGCTTGTGAGCCATGGAGTGGTTGATACCAAGGAACGCATTAGCAAATGCAAGACCACCCAGGCAGGAAGCATTTGCCATGTGATCGCGTGCCTCAACATCGTTTGGATTGTCATAAGCACGTGGCAAGTACTCAAAGACAAGTTTCATGCCGCGAAGAGCCATGCCATCTGTGTAGTCAGATGCCATCATGGAGACAAATGCCTCGAGGCAGTGAGTAAGGACGTCGATACCAGAAGCAGAGGTCAGGCCCTTAGGCTGGCTCATCATGTTGTCGGTATCAACGATTGCCATGTTAGGCAGCAACTCGTAGTCTGCAAGTGGGTACTTAACGCCGTTGTCAGCATCAGTGATGATGGCAAATGGAGTTACCTCGGAACCGGTACCAGAAGAGGTTGGGATTGCAACGAAGAATGCCTTGTTGCCCATCTTAGGATAGTTGTAGACACGCTTACGGATATCCAAGAAGTCCGCTGCCATGTCCTCAAACTTCTCCTCTGGGTTCTCGTACATAGACCACATAATCTTACCTGCGTCCATAGCAGAACCGCCGCCGATTGCGATGATGCAGTCTGGCTCGAAGGAGCGAATGCGTGCTACACCCTCAAGAGCGCACTGAAGGGTTGGATCTGGAGCAACATCCCAGAATGAAGAGTGAACAATGCCCAGGGAATCCAGGGTCTCCTCGATAGTCTTGGTGAAGCCACTCTTGTATAGGAACTGGTCTGTGACAATGAAGACGCGCTTCTTGTTATAGACCTCTTTGAGCTCACGGAGAGCAAGAGGCATGCAGCCCCTCTTGAAGTAGACCTTCTCAGGTACACGAAGCCAAAGCATATTCTCTTGCCTCTCTGCAACAGACTTGTAGTTAAGCAGGTGCTGTGGGCCAACGTTGCCGGAGACGGAGTTGCCGCCCCAGGTACCGCAGCCAAGGGTTAGGGATGGAGCCATCTTGAAGTTGTAGAGGTCTCCAATGCCACCCTGAGAGGAAGGAGTATTGATCAGGATACGGCAGGTCTTCATTGCCTCCTGATGCTTAGCAATCTTCTCTTTCTCGTTAATGTTGACGTAAAGAGAGCTAGTGTGACCGTAGCCACCATCAGCAACAAGACGCTCAGCCTTAGCAATAGCCTCGTCAAAAGTCTTTGCACGATACATACCAAGAACTGGAGAGAGCTTCTCGTGAGCCATCTCTTCTGAAGGCTCAACAGAGGTTACCTCACCAATAAGAACCTTGGTCTTCTCTGGAACATCAACACCAGCGGTCTTTGCAATAAAGTGAGCAGACTTACCAACAATACCTGCGTTAACAGCACCGTTAACGATGACGGTCTTACGGACAGCGTCAAGCTCTTTGCCCTGGAGGAAGTAGCAGCCACGATCAGCAAACTCCTTCTTAACCTGGTCATATACGCTGTCAAGAACGGTAACAGACTGCTCGGAAGCGCAAATCATACCGTTGTCGAACGTCTTGGAGTGGATGATGGAGCTAACTGCAAGCTTGATGTCTGCAGTATCGTCGATGATAACAGGAGTGTTACCAGGTCCAACGCCCAGAGCTGGCTTACCAGAAGAGTAAGCTGCGTTAACCATACCTGGACCACCGGTTGCCAGGATAATGTCAGCATTGCTCATGACTGCTGCAGTCATATCAATGGTAGGAGCTGGTACCCAGTCGATAATACCCTTGGGGCAGCCGGCCTTCTCGGCAGCATCGCGAACAATACGAGCAGCAGCAATAGTGCACTCTTTAGCGCGTGGGTGTGGGGAAATAATAATGGCGTTTCTTGTCTTCAGGGCAAGAAGTGTCTTGAAAATTGCGGTAGAAGTTGGGTTAGTAGTTGGAATAACTGCAGCTACGATACCCATTGGCTCGGCTACAACTCGATAACCTGCAGCTGGATCATCCTCTACAACACCACAGGTCTTCATGTCCTTATACTTGTTGTAAATGTACTCTGCTGCGTAATGGTTCTTGATAACCTTGTCTTCCATTACACCCATGCCAGTTTCTTCAACTGCCATGCGAGCAAGAGGGATACGATTTTTCTCGGCCGCAAGAGCAGCTTCATAGAAAATCTTATCGACCTGCTCCTGAGTGAATGTTGCAAACTCTGCCTGTGCCTCACGCATCTCTTCGAGGCGCTTGAGCAAAGTATCAACATCCTCAATTTGAGTAGCCTTCTTTGCCATAAAATCCCCTTCTGTTTAGGAACATTACTTCAAATTATACCAAGGTCTGCTAAACAAGTGCTTACCGTTAACCGAGTCTCTCAAAATTTATAATCTGCGTTCTGGCGTCTTCATCCGTTGCTGTAAATCTATGCCATTCACCTGGCGATTCTTTCCACGTGTAATCCACGTACGGGCCAAATCCACCCACCAACTGCGATGTTGCGCGCACAAAGTTTGGGTCCGTCTTGAGACCCGGATAGCGCACCGCCTCGACGCGCGGATGGCACGCCAGATACGCGGCAACCACCTGCGCCGCGTCGCTTGCCGCGTGGCGAGAAACCCGTGCACTCGCCTGCTCTTCCGTTCCCGTGGCAGAAACCGTCACGTCCTCTGCAGAACACGCCTTGGCTTCAACCGCCTCTGCTACCCAAGGTATGCAGCACTTCCGCATGCACACGACAACATATCCCGGCACCCGAGCGTCCTCGGCTACTGCGATCTCTGCTCCCAAACGGCACGCGGGGCTGAACTCGGCACCAATCGTGCGCACATCCACCACAAGCAGCTCCCCTGCTGCAGCTCTACCCTTGATGTCGCATACCTCAACAGGTACGCCAGCAAGCGGCTCCACGACGCTTGCTCCGCCTGCGATCAGTGTGGCGAGAAGTTCGTCTACATATGAAACAGGGACAAGCCGCGCACGGCCTGTCCCTGTCATTTTTACGTATTCAGCTACAACCTCGGTCGCGGTTTGCGTCGCATCGCCTGCGGTTTGCGTAACGTCGTCAATTGCGGTTTGCGTAACGTCGTCGATTGCGCCGACACTCTTCGTGCCACCTGCGCCATCCTGTGCGGCACCGCACGTAACCCGTACTTTGTCTGAAGCCTTTTTAACCAACGCGCTCAGCATTCTCTTTGACAACCTGAGCAATGAACTCATCAAGCTCTGCGACATGAGTCTCGTTGGAGCGGTCGCGAACAGAAATGTTTCTAGCCTCAACCTCCTGCTCACCAAGGATGAGCATATAAGGAACACGATCAAGTGAGCGAGCCTCACGAATCTTATAGCCGATCTTCTCGTCACGGTCGTCAACCTTAACGCGAATACCAGCAGCTGCGAGCTTCTCGGCAACCTCATGAGCATAAGGGCGAGACTTCTCAGAAACAGGAAGAACCTTGACCTGGCATGGGCTCAGCCAGACAGGGAACTTGCCTTCGTAGTTCTCGGTCAGAATACCAATAAAGCGCTCGAAGGAACCAAAGCCAGCGCGGTGAATCATAATTGGCTGCTTCTTGGTGCCGTCGGAGTCAATGTACTCAAGCTGGAAGTTGTGAGGCAGCTGGAAGTCAAGCTGGATGGTGCCGCATTGCCAAGAGCGACCAAGGCAGTCGGTCAGATGGAAGTCAATCTTAGGACCGTAGAACGCACCGTCGCCCTCGTTAACCACGTACTCAATGCCCATAGACTCAAGCGCATCGCGCAGACCCTGCTCAGCGCGCTCCCAATCCTCGTCAGAACCCATAGAATCCTCTGGGCGCGTAGAAAGCTCAACGCGGTATGGGAAGCCAAACTGTGCATAGTAAGCAGTGATGAGGTGAGATGCATCCGTGACCTGCTCAGTAATCTGATCAGGGCGGATAAAGAGGTGTGCATCGTCCTGAGTAAACTCACGGACGCGGAACAGACCGTGCAGAGCACCCTTCATCTCGTAACGGTGATCAAGACCAGCCTCAGCCAGCTTCATAGGAAGATCCCTATAAGAACGTGGCTTGGACTTGTAAATCAAGCATGCACCAGGGCAGTTCATAGGCTTAATGGCAAAGTCCTCTTCATCTACCGTGGTGGTGTACATATTCTCTTTGTAGTGATCCCAGTGACCAGAAGTCTCCCAAAGGGAACGCGAGAGGATCAGTGGAGTCTGAACCTCCTGATAACCAAAGCGAGCCTGCATCTCATGCCAGTAATCGGTCAGAGCGTTACGAAGAGCCATACCGTTTGGAAGCCAGAATGGAGAACCTGGACCAAAGTCGGACATCATGAAGAGCTCCATCTCGCGGCCAATCTTCCTGTGGTCGCGCTTCTCGGCCTCTTCAATCATCTTGAGATACTGAGCAAGCTCATCTTTGGAACCAAACGCAACACCATAAATTCTGGTGAGCATCTTGTTGTTCTTATCGGCCTTCCAATACGCACCAGAAATGCTGGTCAGCTTAAAAGCCTTAACACCCTTGGTGTAGAGCATGTGAGGACCAACGCACATGTCAACATATTCACCCTGCTTGTAGAAGGTGATGTGTGCGTCAGGAGCAAGATCGCCAATATGCTCAACCTTGTAAGACTCGCCGCGCTCCTTCATGTAGGCAATAGCCTCATCACGAGGAAGCTCAAACGTCTCAATCTTGAGGTTCTCTTTGACAATCTTCTTCATCTCAGCTTCGATAGCTGGGAAATCATCCTCATTAACCTTGGTGTCTCCAAGATCAACGTCATAGTAGAAACCATTTTCGGTTGCTGGACCATAGGCAAACTGTGCGTGTGGGTACAGACGCTTCAAAGCCTGAGCAAGCAGGTGAGCTGCGTCATGACGAATTACCTCAAGCTCTTCAGCTGGATTGTTAATCTCGCCAACATGGCCGTCGTTATATAAAACCTTCATGTAAACCTCTCAGAGGTAGCTACTCATAGAAACAGGCGCGGCGTCTACTCTGCTCACACGGGAGCTTAGGAGCAGACGCCTACATAGTCTCTGTTGTAAAACACCAGATTGCCATCATAAAGAACAAAACCAAACGTTATTGAATGCGAGTACGGCAGTAAGGGCAAACCTTCCAGTCTGCATTCAGTGGACGATGGCATGTTGGGCAAACGTTTCTAACCTGCGTATTGCAGATTGGGCACACGATAAAATCGCGGTCGATTGGGGCGGAGCACTTAGGGCAGATGCCGTAGTGAGAAAGCTGGTGCTCACGAAGGGCAATATCAAGGTCCTGCTCCTCGCGGTCAATGAGGTAGCTGCTTGGACGCAAAATAACGTATGCAAGCAGACCAACAACAGGAACAACAGAAATGACTGCCCACATCCACCAAGGCTCTGCGCCACGACGCTGAGCATCGCGAATAACGTAGATGATAGAAAGGATATAAAGCATTACGACGCAAATAACCATGAGGTAAATAACCATACGTACCTCAGGTGTAATAATCTGATCAAGAATCTCCTGCATCTGACAGCCCCTTCTGCTGGCCTTTTGTTCTCTCCTAAATCGTACGACAAACTGCCTCAAAAATGAGCGAAATGTCGCAGATAAATTTATTTTACCAAAGCATCGCTAAATTGTGCAGCAACCTCGCCAGCAAGTGAAATTGTTCCACATGCCACAAAGCCCTTCTCGCGCAAGGCGTCCACTGCCTCAGGGACGCTTTTGTAGACCGCTATCACGTTGGCGCCGCAGGCTTTGTACAGCTCAGCAAGCTCTTCTGCATCCATGGCGCGCTCGTTATCTGTCTGGGTTACCGCCACCTCAGGGAACTCATTGGCGAGAAGTTCTGCGATGCCCTTAACATCTTTATCTGCAAAAACTGCAGTCAAAAGCATGGGGCGGTTGGCAACTTCTGGCTCAATTGAGCGGATAGCAGTTAAGAATGTCTCGATTGACTGAGGGTTGTGGGCTGCGTCGATAAGCACTAAAGGCTTAGGCTGAAGCAGTTGGAACCTGCCGGGTGTAGGGCACCTAGTTGTGGAGAAAAACGCTTTCTCCGCATCAAGTGGACGACCAAGAAAATCCTCAGCTAAGCAGGTTGCCAGGGCAATATTTGCTGCCTGATAGCTTGGTTTAAGTGCGGCAAGATCCTCGTAGGTTGCACGCGGCGTCACAACCGTAAGCTCAAGCGGAAAACCGATGCTCTTAGGCTTTTTGGTAATGAAGAAATGCGCGTGAGGCAGCTCTGGATGATCAGACGACTGACCAGCAGAAACCTCTCCCTCAACGTCTTCTGCCTTGTCAGCTACAAGAAGAGTTGGGACAACGCCCGCAGAAGCTGCTTGGGACAAAAATACGTCCTGGACGCTCTGAGGAGTTGTCGTTCCCACACCAAGCACGCA
>JABZGZ010000002.1:0-30586 GCA_015259105.1 Atopobium sp.
GCCGTCGCTGACGGCCTGCCCGGCGTAAGCATCGACGACACCGAGATGACCTGCCAGGCCGGCGTTGGCCTCAAAGAAGCTTCCGAGATGGCCTGTGAGCTGGACCTTTCTGGACTTGAGTTTGCCTGTGGCATCCCAGGTTCTGTGGGCGGCGCATGCTTCATGAACGCAGGCGCTTACGACGGCTGCATCGCTGACGTGCTCAAATCCGTCCGCGTCCTTCTCGACGATGGCACCTTTGCTACGCTGGACGCTTCCGAGCTTGACCTGGGTTATCGTCACAGCAGAATCGCTGATGAGGGCATGATTGTGCTTTCTGCCACGTTCAATCTTCATCGTGCGGATGGCGAGAAAATCCGTGAAAAGATGGAAGAATTCACGCGCGCTCGCGAGGAAAAGCAGCCTCTTGAGCTGCCTTCCGCTGGTTCAACTTTCAAGCGTCCTGAGGGTCACTTTGTAGGCAAGCTTGTCACCGACGCTGGTCTTAAGGGCTATCGCTTTGGCGGTGCCGGTGTTTCCGATAAGCATGCTGGTTTTGTGGTCAATTACGACAACGCTACTGCCACCGAGGTCCACGCAGTTATCGAGCATGTTCAGGCAGAGGTCAAGCGCCAGTTTGATGTTGAGCTTCACCCCGAGGTAAGGTTCCTCGGAGAGTAGCGAGCTGCGCGGCGCACGCGTTCGCAACGGATCGCACATGTCCACACGGCGCCGTTACCCCAGCTTTGGGATGAATGGCGGCAGACCGTTGTTGTCGGGCGAGATGTTGCTGCTGACAAATCTCCTGGTAGCGGCATCAAAAGCCAGTTCCTCATTTGAGACAAGAGGGCGCAGATACGCAAGGGCCTTCTCGGTAACCCAAAGACCGTCGTCAGAAATCATTTCCGCTGGTACAGACTTCACGCGATTGGCAATTTCCGAGATAGGAATGCACCGAATCTTAGCCTGGTACGGCACATCGCAGAGTCTTTGCAGGCCAATCATGCAGCCTGTTTTGTGAGCAAGGAGCGCGTCAACTCCAGCTTTTCCCAGCTCAAAAGCCTCGTCCAGGTCCGTTTTGCTGGACGCGTGCATGGCGCAGCGCTGCAGCGAATTGAGGTTGATGCCTCTAATCTTGGCGTCAAAGTGCTTCTGGAAAAGTTCCGCCAGATAGAGGGCGTTGCCGGACTGATCTGCCAGGTGGCCGAAAGCGTCCATCTTCATGTGGCTCTTGTCCAGAAGTGTCGATCCATCAGGCCTTCTCACACCCTCGCTGATGACGATCACCACGCTGTTTTTGTGCTCAAACAGCTCTACCGTCTTGCTCAGAAGCCGTTCTTCGTCGTACGCGACTTCGGGAAGCAGGATAAAGTCCGGAGCTTCTTCGTTTTTCTCGCGAGCAAGAGCTGAAGCCGCGCCCAGCCAACCCGCATCGCGGCCCATGGTTTCGACGATAGTGATGTTTGGCTTGCCGTACACCTCGGAGTCGCGGGCCAGCTCGCGGACGATGGTGGCGATGTACCGCGCTGAGCTGCCAAAACCCGGTGCGTGATCGGTGCCTTCGAGGTCGTTGTCGATGGTTTTGGGGATGCCGATGACGGAAACGTCGTTGTTGCGCTGGGCAAAGTAAGCCGCAAGCTTGTTAACGGTGTCCATAGAATCGTTGCCGCCAATGTAGAGAACGCCGTCGATTCCAAGGGAAGTCAGGCGGCATTCAATGTCCTGGTAGATGGGCGTTTCTTCGGTGACTTCCGGAAGTTTGTATCGACAGCTTCCCAGAAAGCTCGAAGGCGTTTTGGCGAGAAGTTCCACGGTGTGTTTTTGCTGGTCAGTGCCGTGTTGGTCTTCGACGTGCTGTTCAGCGCCGCATTTCTCGTCTGCAGCGTGTTTCTGCTGCTTTTCCTGCGGAAAGAACAAGTTGGTCAGGTTGGTATAGCGACCATTAAGAAAGCCTTCAATTCCATTTTGCATGCCGTAAATTTCGACACCTTCTTCGTGCGCACGCGTGATAATTCCTGCAAGGGAAGAATTGATTGCTACTGTTGGACCGCCCGATTGACCGATAAGTATTTTTCTAATCTTACGCATGTAACTCCCTGTGATTCATTGATGGATAAAACAGAGGACGTTTGCGTTTGTATGTCGCAATCGTCTCCAAGATTGCAAGTTGCGCAAAAAGACATACGTTAAAAACTATATAAAGAAGGAATTACAGGCGTTTTAGCTGGACTTTTATGAGTACGTAGCCATACCGCTCACAAAAAATTTAGGCGGGCGAGCGGTAGAAAATTGCTATTTAAAGTAGCAAGTTATTACATTTTTGATGCGTAGTACGCATGACTCGCATGCGATGCTCGGGGCACGCGTCGTGGCACTGATGTGACGCTACGGTTGCGTTATGACAACTCCGCAAGAAAACGAGGGAGTCCGTCGACAGAAACCGGCTCCTCCATGCCCGCGACAAGAGGACGCAGGTATGTCAGAGCAGCTTCGGTAACGTTGAAGCCGTCCTTGGAGATCATTTCTCGAGGTACAAGCTTTACCTTGTTAGCAACCTCAGCCACAGGGGTGGTACGAATCTCGGTAACGTATGGCTCATCCGAAATTCGGTGAACGCCAACCATAACGCCCGTTTTACCTTGGAGAACAGCCTTAACTCCCGCGGCACCGAGCGCCTCTGCCTCGTCCAAGTCAACCTTACTCGCAGCGTGCGAGGCACAGCGCTGCAGCGTATTGAGCTCAACGCCGCGAGACTTTACGCCCAGCTGATCCTTAGCCAACTGCGACAAGTATGCCGCTGTTCCAGACTGCGCTGCAAGGTGGCCAAACGTGTCGATTGCGACAGATTTTGTATCAAAAAGGAAACTGCCATCTGCATGATGGACACCCTCGCTGACGACTACAATCACGTTGTTTTTCTCGCGAAGTCGCTGTTCAATGGCGGAAAGTAATGCATGCTCATCAAGAGGAATCTCTGGCAGAAGCACAAAATCCGGAGCAGTTCCGCAAATATCTTGCGCGAGCGCACCAGCGGCCGTGAGCCAGCCGGCGTCGCGGCCCATTGCCTCGATGAACGTTACATTTTTGCTGTTGTAAACGCCTCCGTCGCGGGTGAGTTCGGCGGTTACGGATGCGACGAATCGCGCCGCGCTACCAAAACCGGGGGTGTGATCAGTGCCTTCGAGGTCGTTGTCGATGGTTTTTGGCACGCCGATAACACGAACGGAGCTTTCTACCTGGGAAAAGTAGCGAGACAGCTTGTCCGTGGTGTCCATGGAATCGTTGCCACCGATGTATAGCACGGCGTCTACCTGGTATTTCTTGAGCTGCGCATCGATCTGCTGGTAAATAGGGGAAGCTGCCGTGGACTCTGAGGTTGCGGTAAGTTCCGTCCCAAGTTCCGGCAGCTTAAAGCGACAGCTGCCCAACCAGCTCGATGGTGTTTTTCTTAGGAGCTGAAGGTTCTTCTCGCCAGGATTTGTGGCAGCTTGTTCGGACGCTTCCGATTCAGATGCGGTGAGTTCAAGCGCTTCCGTCAGGTCAACAACCTTGTCCTCAAGAAACCCTTGGATTCCGTTGCGCATCCCGAGCACGCGAAGACCCTGGGCATGAGCTGCGCGAATAACGCCTGCAAGCGATGCGTTGATGGCAGCGGTTGGTCCACCCGACTGTCCGACAAGGATTGTGCGAATTGCGTGCTCTGATGTGGTGTTCATGGGCGCCTCGGATTCTCGAGAGTTAACGTATCAAGTATACCCGCGGCAGAAGGTCGCGGCATTAGTGAGACGCCTTGAGAATAAAGCGTTTTTCCTCAATAAATCGCATGAGCTGCGGTGCTGTTATATCGGCTGACGGGGGATTGGTAAGAATCTGCAGATAAAGTGAAGCTTGATGACTCGGATGCATTGTGAAATGGCTTAGGCAATGTGATTTGAACTCATCTGTGTTTGCTCAATTCATATTTATGCATAAGTGCTGTCTTATATACATAATTATGAATGAAGATATATCAAAGATTTAATTATCCTAAATTTCAGGATTAAGCAAACACACCTAAGTCAGATAATCTGCAAAATCAAAGGTGAAAAACACATCTAATGAAGATATTCTGCATGAGATGAGCGTTTTAGGCGGAATGTATAGGCATTTTCAGCAGATTATCTGACTTAGGTGTGTTCGAGCGTTCCGAAGCTAGACACGAACGCGCTTTTAAGACCCTGTTCCCATTAAGTCATCGCACGTGGCGAGAAACCCGCAGGTCTCGCAGCCGTTCTCGGCCCGCGCCGCGCTCGCACCCGACGCCTGACCGCTGCGCCGCCCGCCGCACGCGCGCGCAAAAAAGCCGCACCTCAAATGAGATGCGGCTTCGTAGCTTCTAGCAGCCTAAACGGCCTTGCAGCTCGGTTGGACCGGTCGCACACCGTCTAGCGCACAACCTGCGGGTTTAGCGAAGGTTGTAGAAAGCGTCCATGCCCAGGTACTCAGCGCCGTCAGCGAGGTCATCCTCGATGCGGAGAAGCTGGTTGTACTTAGCAACACGCTCGGTACGAGCAGGTGCACCAGTCTTGATCTGACCAGCGTTGGTTGCAACAACAAGGTCAGCAATGGTGGTGTCCTCGGTCTCACCGGAACGGTGGGAGACAACTGCGGTGTAACCTGCGCGCTTAGCCATCTCGATAGCCTCGAGGGACTCGGTCAGGGTACCAATCTGGTTGACCTTGATGAGGATGGAGTTACCAGCGTGAACCTCAATGCCCTTCTTCAGGCGCTGAGTGTTGGTAACAAAGAGGTCGTCGCCGACGAGCTGGATCTTCTTGCCCAGACGCTGGGTAAGGATCTTCCAACCGTCCCAGTCCTCCTCTGCAAGGCCGTCCTCAATGGAGACGATTGGGAACTTCTCGACCATTTCCTCGTAGTAAGCAACCATTTCCTCGGAGGTAAGGGAGCGACCCTCGCCCTTGAGGTCATACTTGCCGGTCTCCTTGTTGTAGAACTCAGAAGAAGCTGGGTCCATAGCAAAGCGGAAGTCCTTGCCAAGCTCAAAGCCAGCAGCCTTAACAGCCTCGGAAAGAAGCTCAAGTGGCTCCTCGTTGGACTTAAGATCTGGAGCAAAGCCGCCCTCGTCACCAACGCCGGTGTTGAGGCCCTGGGACTTCAGAGTGTCCTTGAGGGTGTGGTAAACCTGTGCGCACCAACGAAGAGCGGTGGTGAAGTCAGGAGCACCAACAGGCATAATCATGAACTCCTGGAAGTCAACGTTGTTGTCAGCGTGGACGCCACCGTTGAGGACGTTCATCATAGGAACAGGAAGAGTGTGAGCATTTGCGCCACCGAGGTAAGCGTAAAGTGGAAGCTCAGCAGAAGCAGCTGCAGCGTGAGCAACAGCAAGGGAAACGCCGAGAATAGCGTTTGCGCCGAGGCGACCCTTGTTTGGAGTGCCGTCAAGCTTGATCATAGCGAGGTCAAGGCCGCGCTGATCCTCTGCGTCCCAACCAATAACGAGGTCGCGGATCTCAGTGTTGACGTGCTCGACTGCCTTCAGGACGCCCTTGCCCAGGTAACGGCTCTTGTCGCCGTCGCGAAGCTCTACAGCCTCGAACTCACCAGTGGAAGCGCCGGAAGGAACGATTGCACGACCAAAGGAGCCGTCGTCAAGAACAACCTCAACCTCAACGGTTGGATTGCCACGGGAATCGAGGACCTCACGTGCGTGAACATCAAAAATCTGGCTCATAGCTCACCTTTCTTTAGGTTTAACAATTTGCTGATTGCACAGACATAACTAGTATACCCATTCTGTTATGAGGTGTGTATTGTAATTACACATAGTATTAGGCTCGAAAGAGATAGTATTTGACCAGGCAGACGCACTGTCCACCTGGCCAAATAGAAAATACCTGCAGAATTATTAGGTAAATTATATAAATTATTTCTGCGGATAAACGACAACCAGCAGCATCTTGAACTCTTCTGGAGCCTGAAGTGCATGTGGGTGACCAAGTGGCATCACAATGGACTGACCGGCTTCAAGAGTGTAGACGTCGTCATCGATGGTGATGCTTGCGCGTCCCTCAAGAATGGTGACAAATGCGTCGCCACCTGCGCGGTGGCTTGCAATCTCTTCACCTGCGCCAAAACCAAAAAGGGTGACGCTGACGGCATCGTTCTGCGCTAGGGTCTTGCTGATGACCTGGCCAGGAAGGCATGCAACCTGGTCTTTAAGGGTTACTACAGTCTTTGCGTCGATGTTCTTCATGACACCAGGAATCAATTCTTCGGACATACTAACCTCCAACGGTAAATGTTATCGATGACTAGCATTTACCCGAACCAGCCGTCTTCAATCAGTAAATTTCAAAAAAATCGCAGGTAGAAATTGCTTTTTTTAAAGCAATTTGCTGAGCAGCGAAGTCATCTTCCCCTGAGAGACCACAATCACGTGATGCATCGCGCGCGACAGGGCGGTATAGAGCCTACGGCGAGAAATTCCGTCTGCTTTATACACTTCCTCTTGTGCATCAGCAACGATGACCTGATCAAACTCAAGGCCCTTTGCCAGCGCAAGGTCGAGAAGAACAATGCCCTTCGCGGGTAGGGAATCGTGGCTGGTGAGCACCTTGACGCCGCCGCGCGGCTCGTTCTGCGCTGCACCGCCGTCCGCCGCAAATAACCCCTCTAGCTGTTTGGCAAGCCAGCGAACACGAGACTTCTCGGTGCACACAATGGCGGTCAGCCCGTCAAATGCTTGCGCCTGCTCAACAAGGGACTTCATCGTCTGCAGGTACTCGGCACGCTCAGCATCTTTGTCGTCAGCTACCACCTCAAAGAACTCAGGCTTTTTGCCGCCGCGCTGAACGGAGCTTGTCTGGCCGCGTTCTTCTTCGCTTAAAAGCGAGGTAAACAGTGCGGTAATCTCGGGGGAGGAGCGGTAGCTGGTCAAAAGCTTGCAGGTAGAAACAGCGCCCTCGCCATGTGTTGCGGTAAAAATCTTCTCAATCTGCTCAAACGTTGCGGTGTCTTCCCAAATTGCCTGGTTAGAGTCGCCCAAAAGCAGGAAGTGAGCGCGCGAGAAATACTTTCCAAGCACCATAAGCTGCGTCTCGGTATAGTCCTGAACCTCATCGATCATGACAAACTTGACGTTTTTCTCGCCAGCTCCTGTGATAAGAAGACGCAGGTAAACGCATTCGGCGCCGCTCAGTGCGGAGGTGCTGAGCATGCGCATGCCAATGCGATCGATGCGGAGCCAGGAAGCGGACTCGATGACCTCGTGCGCAGAGGCAAAGCGCCAGTTAAGGAACTCGCGGGTGCGCGCCAGAACTTCTTCCTCGTCTGAAGGGCTGATGGTGCGTCCAAAGACCTCAAGCTGCTGCTCAACGTCAAGGGAGAGCATCTCTTCTTGGATTTCGTCGTTGTGAGCCATCTGGCCAAGTCTGCGCTCCAAGCGGGTGTGGAGCTCGTCTTTGGCAAGCGCAATGAGGCGCGGGCCAACAGGGAATTGCGAGAACTTTGCCACAGAACTAGCCACCTGAGCTGGCTTGATAAGGGTGGTCCCCTCAACAGAAATGGCCTTGAAGTCATCCTCGTAGAGCTCAAGCGAAGCAAGCTGCTCCTCAAGTTTCTTGAGAGAATCGGGGTTGTTGTGAGCGCCTGATGCGTGGTCGGCCAGGCCCAAAGCCTTGAGGAAAGAATCCCAGGTAAATACCTGTGGATTGTGCTCGCCCATGCTAGGCAAAACGGTATTAATGTAGCGAGAAAACATCTCGTTGGGAGTAAACAGATACACCTGATCTGCGGTGAGCGTAGTGCGCTGCTGGTACAGAAGGTACGCGATGCGCTGCAGTAAAACGGACGTCTTGCCCGAGCCAGCAATGCCGTTGACCAGCAGAACCGGCACGTCCTCGTGCCTGACCACAACATTTTGTTCGCGCTGGATGGTTGCGGTGATGGCCTGTAGCTTCTCGGTGTGTTGACGCTTTAGGGCGGCAAGCAGCAGCGAGTCTTCGATGGCAACCGTTGTGTCAAAGTAGAGGTTCAGCTTGTCGCGCGTGATGTCAAACTGTCGGCGAAGCTCCAGCTCAACCGTTCTTTTCTTGCCGTCTACCTGGTACGACGTAGTACCCATCTCTTGGTTGTAATACGTCTCGGCAACAGGGCTGCGCCAGTCAACAATAAGCGGTGTACGGTCTTTGTCGGTGATGCCTGCCGCACCAATGTATACATCGCGAGAAGGACGTCCAGGTCGCATCTTGAGCGTGACCTTGGCAAAGTAAGGCTGCCTCAACAGGATTTCGACTCGACCGAGTTTCTCGACAGTAAAATCGTGGTATTGGTTGTACGTATCAATAACGCTGTTGAGCGTCTCAATAGCCGCAAGGGTCTCGATGGTTTCGTCCGCGCCGCCAAAGTCTGGACGGATTTCTTCACTCATCTGACGTAGGTCTCTAGCTGCATCTTTTTGCGTGGTGTTGAGCGTTGTGTCCAAATCTTCACGAATCTCAACAAGCTTTTGATATACGTGGGAGAGGTGCTCTTGCTCTTGCTCTTGCTGGTGGATTGGATCCATGATGCTCCTAGATGGTTGCGTCTTCGATGCGGCGACGTAACTCGTCAATGCCCAGACCGGTCTCCGACGAAGTAATAATGGTCTGTTCAGGGGTAATGTGGAATGCCTTGCGCAGGACGGCCGCGGCTTGATTTTGCTTTCCGCGCGCAATCTTGTCTGCCTTGGTAAACGCAACTACAAAGGGCAGCTCAGCCTCTTGAAGAAAGTTGATCATCTGTAGGTCAAGCTTTTGCGCTTCGTGCCTGATGTCAACAAGGCTGATGACCAGGTTAAAGCTGCGTTCTTGCTCAAAGTAGCCGCCAATGAGGTCTGCCCAACGTTGCTTTTCTTGGCGAGAAACTCGTGCAAATCCGTATCCGGGCAAGTCTACAAATTTGACGCCATCAACGTCAAAGAAGTTGATATTTGCAGTTTTACCTGGAACACTTGAAACTCGTGCGAGCTGTTTTCTTCCAATAAGTTTATTTAAGAGGGAAGATTTTCCCACGTTTGAGCGGCCCACAAAGGCCACCTCTGGAGTCTCTGGAGAAGGAAGTTGTGAAATTGCCCCGTATGATGCCTCATATCGTGCGGTTTCATACTTAAGACCCATGATGCCTCCCATTGCGCTTCAAAAACGTAAGGTATTATTTTAGCGCAAACTGGAAGGTAGCTAAACCTTACACCCACGTAACTGCCTGGCAGCAGCGCTTAAGCGCATCGATGTAGAGCTCACCAAAGGGTGAGAGGCTCTTCTCGTCGTGGGTAACGTAACCAACTTCCATGTAATCATCAACAGCTAGAGGAATTGCAACAATGTTTGGTCCGTTGAGCTCCTCGTTAATAAGACCGGTGCTGATGGTGTAACCGTTCAAGCCAATAATCAGGTTGAAGATAGTGGCGCGGTCTCGGACCATGATGTCCTTATCGCGATCAAGCGTTGCCAGAAGCTCTTCGGAGAAATAGAACGCGTTGTGCTCACCCTGCTCGTAAGAAAGACGAGGGTAGGGGGCAAGATCGTTGAGTGTTACCGAGGAACGCTTTGCCAACGGGTTATCTTTTCCCACAAAGACGCTTGGCTTGCATTTAAACAATGGCGAGAAAACCAAGCCCTGGTCCTGCAGCGTTTTTCTAATAACGCGCTCGTTGAACGAGTTGAGGTAAAGGACGCCTACTTCACTTCTGAGCTTTGAGACATCTTCAATAATCTCGTACGTTTGCGTTTCTCTGATACGGAAATCGTACTTTGAGCCGCCATGCTCTTTAATCAAGTTGACAAAGGCCTCAACGGCAAAGGAATAGTGCTGGCAAGAAACGCAAAAGCGCTGCTTAGCGGGGGCAGTGCCCAGATAGCGCTCTTCAATGAGGTCAGTCTGCATGACAACTTGCCTGGCATAACTCAAAAACTCCTCGCCATCTGCGGTAGGTTCAACACCCTTGCTGGTCCTGTTAAAAAGAGAGATTCCCAGCTCGGCTTCAAGCTCTTTAACTGCGCTGCTCAGGGTAGGCTGCGAGATAAAGAGCTGTTTAGCTGCGGCGTTAATAGTGCCTGCCTTAGCAATAGCAAGAACGTATTTAAGTTGAGTCAGAGTCATAAGTCAGGTTTCTACGCAGAGGTTTTTCTCGCCTTATTTAACGCCATACTGCTGGTAGTAGGCATCAATGGCGCTCTTCAAGGTGTCGTCGATAATAACTTTGCCGCCAACCTCTTTGTTGTAGAGGGCCTCGGTAACCTCATCCATGGAGACAATGGCTGCGGTTGGCATGCCCCAGCGCTCGGAGACTTCCTGGAGAGCTGCAACTTTGCCGCTCTTGCCAACTTCCATACGATTGAGCGAGACAATAAGGCCAACTACCTCGATGTTTGCAATAGAGGTAATTAGAGGATAGGTCTCTTCAATAGACTTGCCAGAGGTAGTGACATCTTCAACCATGACTACTCTCTGGCCGTCTTTGAGCTCTGCTCCTAAAAGCATGCCAGCATCAGCACCGTGATCTTTTGCTTCTTTTCTGTTGGAGCAGTACTGAACCTGTTTGCCATAGAGTTCATTGATGCCCATTGCAGTGATTACAGAAAGGGGAATGCCCTTGTAAGCAGGACCGAAAACTACATCAAAATCCAGGCCAAAGTTGTCGTGAATGGCGCGAGCGTAATAAAGACCCAGCTTGTGGAGCTGCTCGCCCGTGACATAGGCGCCGGCGTTCATGAAGAAAGGAGATTTGCGACCACTCTTGAGCGTAAAATCGCCAAATTTAAGTACATTGCTCTGGACCATAAACTCAATAAACTCGCGCTTGTAGTCTTCCATGGTTTCTCCTTTAGCAGGCCTTTTAACGCGGCGGCAACTTGTAGGTATGTTCTACTGCACTAGTTTAGCCGAATTGCAGCTATGTGTTTTAGGGCGCGCTGTTTAGGGCACGGTGTTCTATGGCGTGCCGTTTTATGGCGTGCCGGCTTGGCTGTGTGAGATTAGCGTAATTACCGCCAGATATATAAAAGTGAGCGCCTGCCATGTGGTTATGCGGTATTCTAAATAGATATTTGTTCGTCTCGCAGGATAGACCTGCAGATCGCAGGAAAAGCCTGCAGAGTGAGTTACAAGGAGGGTATGCCCGTGGAGCGCATCACGATTTCTGCATTGTACGCAGATGCAGAGCAACTTGGTGGCCAAAAAGTTACCGTGGCCGGCTGGGTACGTTCAGTAAGGGATATGAAGAATTTTGGCTTCGTCACACTTAATGACGGTAGCTGCTTCAAAGACCTACAGGTTGTTATGAATCGTGAGAACCTTGGCAATTACGAGGAGGTTGCTTCCTGTGGCGTTGGCGCTGCTCTGATTATTGAGGGCGTCCTTGAGCTTACCCCTGATCGTCCACAGCCTATTGAGCTACAGGCGCAGACCATTGTGATTGAGGGACCATCCAGCCCTGACTATCCAATGCAGAAGAAGCGCCAGTCTCTTGAGTACCTTCGTACGCAACAGCACCTTCGTCCTCGTACCAACATGTTCCGTGCAGTTTTCCGCATCCGTTCTGTGGCTGCCTTTGCCATCCACCAGTTCTTCCAAGACCGTGGCTTTGTCTACGTGAACACCCCAATCATCACCGCATCTGATGCTGAGGGTGCAGGCGAGATGTTCCGTGTTACCACACTTGATCTAAACAACGTTCCACGTACCGAGAAGGGCGATGTTGACTACTCAAAGGATTTCTTTGGTCAGTCTTCTCACCTCACCGTTTCTGGACAGCTTCAGGCAGAGAACTTTGCTATGGCCTTTGGTGATGTGTACACCTTTGGTCCAACGTTCCGCGCAGAGAACTCCAACACACGCCGCCACGCTGCAGAGTTCTGGATGATTGAGCCAGAGATGGCTTTCTGTGACCTTGCACAGGACATGGACGTTGCAGAAGAGATGCTCCGCTACGTTATTGCGTATGTTCTTGAGCACTGCCCAGATGAGCTTGAGATGCTTAACAAGTTTGTGGATAAAGGTCTGCTTGAGCGTCTGAACCACGTTGCAACTTCTCAGTTCTCTCGCGTCTCTTACACCGAGGCAATTGAGATTCTGCAGGAGGCAGTAAAGGCTGGTCAGAAGTTTGAGTATCCTGTTGAGTGGGGCATTGACCTTCAGACTGAGCACGAGCGCTACCTCACCGAGCAGCACTTTGGAAAGCCGATCTTTGTCACTGATTATCCCGCAGAAATCAAGGCCTTCTACATGCGCCTTAACGATGATGGCAAGACTGTTGCCGCAGCTGACTGCCTTGTTCCAGGCATCGGCGAGATTATTGGTGGCTCACAGCGAGAAGATCGTCTTGAGCTTCTGGAGAAGCGCATTGTTGAGCTTGGCATGAACCCCGACGATTACAAGTATTACTTGGATCTTCGTCGTTACGGCTCTTGCACACACTCTGGCTTTGGCCTTGGCTTTGAGCGCCTTGTTATGTACCTCACCGGTGTGGATAACATTCGTGACGTTATTCCTCACCCTCGTACCGTTGGCAACGCTGACTTCTAAGATTGCCGGTCACAGGCGATGTGGCAGAGCGCGATTGGTGCGCTAACTTAACCGCTACAGTTGCCAAGTCTTTCAAGTTGGATTTTTGCGTGCAGATTATGCATAGCCGTTATGCAAAAACTGCATAGCAGAGATGCGAGATAAAAAGTTTTTCTCGCCATATACCGATATATTTGCCCGTTGGCAGTAAAAATAGGACGTTCGTGCAAAATTGCGCGGGCGTCCTATTACGCTATAAGAAGCAGTTTTCTGCAGATGACCAGCGGAGGTAAACATGGTAAAGACTTTGGTTCTTGTAAGACATGGTGTATCTGAACGTGGCTCTGAAGACATGAGTCGAGAGCTCACACGTGCTGGTCAGAGGGCTTTATCTGCCAATTATCCTCACATCTTTGGTCTGTTGGGACCGGAGGGTGAAGAGGCCGAGATTTGGACAAGTCCTGCCCTTCGTGCACTTGAAACTGCAGAGATTGTGGCAGAGGCGCTGGATTCTGAGGGCCTAGAGATTCATGACTCCCTTTACGATCAAGATCTTCCTGCACTTCAGGCAGAGCTTGAGCACGCTGATGCAGAAACGCTGATTCTTGTTGGTCATGCTCCATTTTTGGGCTATGTTGCAGAGACTTTGCTGGGATTTGAACTTCCGCTGACAAAGGGTGCCGTATGTGCAATTGACGTACGCGGTTCACTTGGTCATCAGCATGAGTGCGTCTGGAAGCAGCTTGGAGATGTTCGCGAGCCTCACGGAAAGCTTCTTTGGCTGGTCAGTGGCCCTTCCACCCAGCCCTGGGAGACACTTGACGCTTTGGATGAGGCATGCGCTCATGCAGCAACCAACTTGGAAGACGCGTACACGGAGTTCCGCGCTCATCCAGAAGACCCTGCGGTAATCGCTGCATTTAGGTTTGCCCTCAGAGGAACTCAGCTACTTACCAAGTTCTTCTCGCCACTTCTTAATGAAGAGGCAGTTGAGATTGCTGAGCCTGTTTATAGGCTGATGCTTGGTGCAACTACACGTCTTCGTGAGATTGATGGCTTCTCTGATACCGTTGCAGATTTGATGGAGTCCGGAGAGCTTTCTCAAGGCTCCAAGCTGGTCAGCGCTGTCGAGGCAGCTCGCGAGACCGAGCGCGATCGCGTCTGTGAGGCTCTGCGCAAGAAGGCAGTTCGTCGTAGTCTGCGCTGCGCTCTGGATGAGCTCTTTGAGCCCGCTTGGTCAGACGCAGTGCTACAGGATGGCATCTCGTTTGAAGATGTCAGCAGCCGCTTTGATTACATGCTTGAGACTATTGATGCGCGCCTGTTTGGCCTGGATATGACTAGCTTCTCTGAGGTACATCATGCAAGGCGAGAAGTTCGTGAAGTTGAGCACATTCTTTTCCACCTCAGTGACATGTTGGGCGAGAAACGCGCAAATTATACTCAGATTATGCAGGACATTGACTCTGAGCTTAGTATTGTTTGCACAGCTCAGCGTAACATTTCCCTGGTCAAAGAGTGGAAAGACTCCATGGACTTCAGAGATGTTACCTCAGACCTCGCAATTGTTTCAGAACATGAAAAAGTTTTGATTGAGCGTGTTATTGAGGGTAGAGAGACTAGTATCCTTAGATAATCACATAGTCCACGTTTGGAGCGCATTGACGTTTGCGCGGCGTGGATGATGATTATGAGGGAGGATGCTATGTCTGAGAGCATCGAGACTCGCTGCGTGCAGGGCGGTTATCAACCTGGTTGCGGTGAGCCTAGGCAAGTGCCTATCATTCAATCAACCACGTTCAAATATGACGAGTCGATGCAGCTTGGAGAGTTGTTCGACCTCAAAGCTGCTGGCTATTTCTATTCTCGCGTTCAGAATCCAACGCTGGATAATGTAGCTTCAAAGATTTGTGCTCTTGAGGGCGGTACCGCTGCAATGCTGACTTCTTCTGGTCAGGCAGCAAACTTCTTTGCCGTCTTTAACATTGCTGAGGCCGGAGATCACTTTATTGCGCTTTCCACCATTTATGGCGGCACTTTTAACCTGTTTGCTATCACCCTTAAGAAGATGGGCGTGGAGTGCACGTTTATCTCGCCAGATGCAACTGACGAGGAGATTAATGCAGCATTCAGGCCAAATACCAAGTGCGTCTTTGGTGAGACTGTTGCAAACCCTGCGCTGGTTGTCCTTGATATTGAGCGTTGGGCAAAGGCTGCTCATGACCATGGCGTCCCACTGATTGTTGACAATACGTTTGCCACGCCTGTGAACTGCCGTCCTCTTGAGTGGGGAGCAGATATTGTGACCCATTCCACTACTAAGTATATGGATGGTCACGGCTCTGCTGTTGGCGGCGCTATTGTTGACGGTGGCAACTTTGACTGGGCTGCTCACGCAGATAAGTTCCCAGGCCTGACACAGCCTGACCCTTCCTATCACAACCTTGTGTATGCAGATACCTTTGGTAACGGCGGCGCTTTTATTACTAAGGCAACCGTTCAGCTTATGCGTGACTTTGGTTCTATTCAGTCGCCACAGAGCGCTTTCTATCTTAACCTTGGCCTTGAGTCCCTGCATGTTCGCATGGCTCAGCATTGCAAGAATGGCCAGGCAGTTGCCGAGGCGCTTGTTAACAACCCTAAGGTTGCGCACGTAAGCTACCCTGGCCTTCCAGGAGATAAGTACTACGAGCTGGCTCAGAAGTACCTGCCAAACGGTTCCTGCGGTGTTATCACTGTTGACGTTGCTGGTGGTCGCGAGGCTGCCGAGAAGTTCTTGGGCAACCTTAAGGTCTTCTCTATTGCAACACACGTTGCAGACGCTCGTTCTTGCTGTTTGCACCCAGCTTCTTCAACACACCGTCAGCTTACTGACGAGGAGCTTGTAGCAGCAGGCATTACCCCAGGTACCGTACGCTTGAGCTGCGGTATTGAGGGCACCGAAGACCTTATTAACGACGTCGAGCAGGCACTTGCTGCGCTGTAGGTAGACGTTCTATAACCGCGCATGTTTATGGCGAGAAGATCTTGGAATCAGAAGATCTTCTCGCCATGTTTTGTGAGGAGTGCGTTGTTGTGCGGAGCATGCCGGGCGCTGAACTGCGGTTGTTGCGAGCGCGCGGTCTATTGGGCACGGGAGATGGACTCGCCGTCCAGGTGGTCTTCTGGGCTAGAGAGTTCGGAAGCTGCAAGCTCTGCCTCTGCAAGTTCCGCCTCGGTGAGCTGGGTATCCTCATCTTGGAGCTCAGATGCTTCGTCTGCGTTATCAGCGTCTACACCCCTAAAGTGCTTGCGATAGATGTGGATGAGGCAGCCAACAGAAAGCAGCGCCGAAAGTATGTTGGATACAACTGAGACGTACCAGAGCGCGTCCAGACCAAAGGGCCTCAGCACCATAAGCGAGCTGATAGGGAAGATGAGTGCCATAAAGACGCTCAGAAGGTTGGAAATCTTTGTCTGCTTGAGCGCAATGGCAAGACTTTCGGTGCACATGGTAATCCAGCTAAAAATAAAGATAAAAGCATGAATACGCATAGCTGGGATTGCCATGTTAAGCAGCTCTTGCGTTCCTTCAGGCAGGTAGAGCTTGACCAAGAACTCCGAGAAGAAGAACGAGACACAAAACGCAAAGATGCCAATGATAATGCCTGTGGAGAAGATGTATTTCTCGATAGCAAGGACTCGATCTTTTTTCTTTGCGCCCCAGTTATAACCAATAGCTGGCTGCATGGCGTCGGCCTGTCCATAAATGAGCGGCTGGATAAGGCCACCGGAGTAGAGAAGAACGCCGTAAGAAGCAATGGCAATATCTCCACCAAGGGTGAGCAGGGCAGCATTCATCAGCAGGGAATAAATTCTGCTTGAGATGTTCTGCATAAAGATAGGAAAGCCGTTTACAAAAATCTCTTTTATGTGCGTCCAATTAAAGTGAGGATTCACAAATTTGAGAATCTGTTTGTTGCCAATAAAGGGCCAAACACCGTAAAGGGACGAGAAGGTAATAGAGATGCAGTAACCCAGTGCTGCATACTCAACGGATAATCCCAAAACTCCCAGGAAGTAGTATTCAAGTACGGTTCCCAAAATTGCAGAGATAAAGGCAATGCTGGTAGAACGCCTAATTTTTCCGCAGATCTTAAGGAAGTTATCAACGGCGTACGAGATGCACATAACCGGTAAGAAAAGAGTCCATACGCGCAGGTAGATAGTTCCTTGCTCGGCAATTTTTCCCTGAGCACCCATCAGCGCCAGAACGTTTGGTGCACAAAAGAAGAAGAAAATGCCGCTGATAACACCAGTGGTAACAAGCATGATAAAGGCAATGGTAAAAATATTGTTTGCTGTCTGGTGGTTCTTCTTGCCGTGCTCAACGGCAATAACCGCAGAGGCTCCAACGCCAATAAGGTCGGCAACTGCAAAGCAGAGAATAACCAACGGAATGGCAATGGTAACCGCGCCAAAGGACTCCTGACCCAGATATCGTCCAACAAGGATTCCATCTGCAGTGTCGTAGAGCATCGACGCAAGCATGGCAATAGCGCCTGGAAGGGCGGCTCGTATAAATAATTTAAATGGTGGTGTTTCCGCAAAAAGCTTATTCGATTCCATACTTCTCCTCGATTAGTGGTGGAACATGTCAGACAGACTCGTGGTGTGGACATGTGACACGCTCACGAGAAGATTAAAAAAGCATCGAACAAGCCTCCTTACATACTTGCAGGTACACGGACAGTTGCACATACTAACACAGCAAAGTAGCTAATGCTATGATTTATTTGAACATTTTGGACAAGTGTGAGGATTTGTTGTGCCAACGGAACAGAAGAAAGATATCGGCGTTGAGCTAACCAAGCTGGCTGAAAACTCAAGAGTAGGCGAGCTTTCTAAAAAGGTTACCGAGGCATCATCTGAGCTGGCAGAAAACGTTTCTGAAGTAGCAGAGCGTGCCGAGAAAATCCTTGTAGTTGATGAGGATCAGCCTCTGAACCGTCCTGCATCTGACCGAGTTAAGGCCACTGTTCCTAGAACTCCTGCTCAACATATCTTGCGCATTGTTTCAATTGTTTTGATTATCTTGGGAGCAGCAGATGTTCTGACTACGTCGGCATCTCTTTTTGCAACTGTTATAGGCTTACAGCCTGCTGTTCCTTTGGAGCAGCTTGAGTTCAGCGGTGTGTATTTTACGTTCAGTAACAACGTGCTTCTGGGCTATGTGTTTGTATTGCTTATTGGTGTGCTGCAGGTTGTTACCTCGGTACTTGGATTACGTGCAGCCAAAGACTCATCAAAAGTTGAACCATACAGATTTCTTTGCTATCTGATTGGCTTGATTATTCTGATTGGAATTTTATGGGCTTGGGGTAGAGGAGACTTGATTATCCTGGATCCATTCATCCAGCTCAACACCATTGTATACGTGGTAATTTGTTCTAATCTTGCGGACAAGGTTAAGAAAGAGCATGACCAAGGCGTTGTGGGAACTACGTATTGGCGCTCTCGTCACCAGCGAGTTCTTCACTTGTTTGCGCTGGTATCCATTGCGTTTAGTGGCATCGCTCTTTTTCTGGTACTAATTTTGCTTGGATTGCATGATTTTTCTAGGGTTGTGAATCTGCCTGCTCTGGCAACTGTTAATCAATTTCTTGCACAACAGGGAATCCTTACCATTTTCTTGGTGACGCTAGGTGCGGCATTTTCTCTTATTGCGGGTCTTTTAGCTCTCAAGGGCTCAAACGATGCCCGATTTATTAGACCGTATATTCTTGCTGTTACCGTTATTGTTCTATTTGACGTAGCAAGAATTATCTTTACGGCACTAACGCAGGGTATTCCTTCCGTAACAAGCCAAGATATCTTTGAGCTTGTTTACAACGCCTCCGGATTGTACTTGGCTATTCGTATTGAGGCAGGGCTTCCTAATAGCTATGGTTTGCGCTTGTGGAAGAAGATTCGCTCTCACGCCTAACGCTTCTCTTGATTGCTTGCAAAAAGCCTCTACATCCTTTTGGATGTAGAGGCTTTGCTTGTAGTGTTGCTGTTGCTTATAGCATTTCTGCTACTCGGTAGCTTTACAGGTCAAGCTGCATAAGGCGAGCAATACTGACAATGTAAATCTTGAGGGCGCGCTTGAGCCACTCCTCAGAGATTCCCTCGTCAGGACCGTGCTCCATACCAACCCACTCTGGCAGGTCTTTTGCGGCCTTGCTGTCATAAGGACCAAAGGCAACTGCGCGCTTAAAGTGACGTGCATAGGTGCCTCCACCAATAACAAACGCCTGCTCATCGCTGCCGGTGTACTCATGGAACGTATCAAGAAGGGTAGTAATCTCAGGAGAGCTTGGGTCAATGTAGAAAGGAACTGCATCGGAAAGAACCTCAAAGGTGCAACCATGAGCCTCACCAAGCTCAGTCATGCGAGCAGTAATTGCCTCGCCAGTGGTTGAGGTTGGATAGCGGGAGTCAATAGTCTGTACGTAGACGTCACCCTTGGTACGGATAGTACCAGAGATGCAGGTCAGAGGACCAAACTTGTCATCAGAACTCTGGATACCCGTACCAGTGCCGTCAGTAGTTGAGCAAAGCTGCTGCGAGAAGGTCAGGAAGTCGCGCTCAGCTTCACCGCAGATGTTGTTGTCAAGCAGATAGGTTACAAGTAGGCCAATTGCGTTGATAGTTCCCTCAGGCATGGAAGCGTGTCCACCCTTACCTGTTGCGTTAATGCGGGCAAGCTTGGTGCCATCATCTTCAACACCTGCGTCCTCAACCTTGATGGAATCAGTATCAGCCAAGGTAGAAGCATCAGCTCGAACAAGTGCGCTTGCAAGTCCTGGAATTGCGTTAGGTACGGTGCCGCCGTCAAGCTCAACAATCTTCTCGCTGTTTGCGCCAGCAATTTTTGGAGAGGTGAACTGTGCGTGGTACACGCCCTTCTCGCCGCAAATAAGAGGAAACTCAGCATCAGGAGTGAAGCAGAATGCTGGCTCTGGATACTTGGAGAGATAGTAAGGGACGTCGCCCATGCCGGTCTCTTCGTTGTTACCAACAATGGCGCGCAAGGTGTAAGGAAGCTTCTTGCCAGTCTTTTTTACCTGCTCTACAAAGTAGTGTGCTGCCCAGAGTGAGAGTGCCAAAGGACCTTTGTCGTCCAGAACGCCGCGACCCAGAATAAAGCCTTCGCGGCGGGTAACGTCAAGCGGGTCTACCGTCCAGCCCTTACCCAGAGGAACAATGTCGGAGTGAGCGATGGTAGCAAGGTACTTTTCGGACTCACCAGGAAGGTCACCAAAGCCCAGATAGCCGTCTACGTCTGTGGTCTCAAGGCCTAGGCGCTCTGCAATCTCAAGGCCACGGCGAAGTGCCTCGTAAGACTTTGGGCCCCAAGGTTTGCCAGGCTCTGCAAGAGACAGATCCTCAACGGACTCTACTTGCACAAGGTAGCGGATATCCTCAATAATCTCTTCCCAGTGCTCGTTAACAAACGCCTCAGCGCTTGCTTTGAGTTCTGCATCAGTCATGAAAAACTCCTTTAATTCAAACGTTTGACCCGGAGACATATGGAGAGCAGCGGTTTTAGCGACATCTCGCGTATGAAACAGCCAAGGTCGGGAACAAGGTACTAGTTACACTATACTTAATACCCCTTCTCAAAGGAGTTAACTATGACGAAAAAGACTTTTATTGGAAACGCATCATTTCTTGGCGTTTTAACGGTTTTGGGAATTGTGCTGATGGTTCTTAGGCAAATGCTGCCTCAAGACCCTTCTACACCGCTGTTCTATTCCTATTTTGTTGCGCCAATCATGCTGTATTTTGGCATTGCTGGCCTAGTAGGTCTGCTTATTGCACGCAATACGGGTTTCTCGTTGACTAAGACAGTGGCAGTTGTACTTCGCACGCTTGCAGCAATCCTCTTTGTACTGCCATTCTTTTTCTTCCTGATTGTGGTGCTTCCTTGGACTCTTCTCCGAGGACTTTTTGCCCTCTTGATGGTTGTCATGCTCTATGCGCCATGGTTCTGGGCGCTCTTTGGCCTGCTCTACGGCTTGAGCTGGGCTCAGCAGAAGGTTATTGAGGACGTCACTGCTGATCCATTTGCAGAGGATGCGGCAACTCAGAAAGCTGCTGGCGAGAAGACCGATGTAGCTGATACAGATACAGCTAACGAAGACGCAGTCAACTAACAGGAAAGTCCCGCGCTCCATACAGTCCAACAAGAAAGAAGCAACTCGTGCTTGAACTCAAAGGTATTTCAAAGCGTTATAACACCGGCGGATTCGAACAGACTGCAATGGATTGCATTTCCGTTGCGTTTAGGGATAACGAGTTTGTAGCAATCCTTGGCCCTTCAGGCTCGGGTAAGACTACTATGCTCAATGTTATTGGTGGTCTGGATCGCTTTGACTCAGGAGATTTGCTGGTAGATGGTATTTCTACTAAGAAGTTCAAAGAGCGAGACTGGGATACCTATAGAAACAACCGCATTGGTTTTGTATTCCAGGCCTATAACCTTATTCCTCATCAAAGCGTGGTAAGTAACGTTGAGCTTGCATTGACACTTTCTGGCGTTTCCAAGTCAGAGCGTCACGAACGCGCACTTGAAGCGCTTGATAAGGTTGGCCTTAAAGCACATGCAAATAAGCGCCCAAATCAGCTTTCTGGCGGACAGATGCAGCGCGTGGCTATTGCTCGTGCGCTGGTAAATGATCCAGAGATTTTGCTGGCAGATGAGCCAACGGGTGCGCTTGACTCTTCAACATCCGTACAGGTTATGGACTTGCTTAAAGAAGTAGCCAAGGACCGTTTGGTTATCATGGTTACGCATAATCCTGAGCTGGCTCATCAGTATGCAACGCGTATTGTTGAATTGGCAGATGGCCAGGTAACTGCTGATTCAGATCCATTTGATGTTGCAAGCGTTTCTCGTCGAGAAGCCAAGCCTTCTCGCAAGACCTCTATGTCGCTTCTGACTGCACTGGGTCTCTCGTTTAATAACCTCATGACCAAAAAGGGCCGCACGCTCATGACAGCGTTTGCAGGCTCTATTGGCATTATTGGTATTGCGGCAATTCTGGCGCTGGCAAATGGTGCAAACGAGTACATCAAAAAGGTTGAGGAGGATACGCTTTCAATGTATCCGCTCACCATCTCTGAGCAGTCCGTTAATATTTCTTCCTTTATTTCTGGAAGCGGCAGCAGTTCTGACTCGGCTGATTCTCAAACGCAAGATGCACAAAGCGAGATGACGCAAAATCAGAAAAATGCAGAAGCTGCAAAGCTAGAAAATCAACCTGCTGAAGGCGCTATTCCTACTAACAACAGGCTAGGTATGCAGGCTGAAAGTATTGGTTCTAATGACCTGACCAGCCTGAAGGCATTTCTCGACAATAATGGCGGCGGCATTAACACGTATGCCAGCGCTATTACGTATGGCTATTCTGTAAGCCCCTTCATCTACCTGCCGGCAGGCGCGGACTCTGGCTCTTCTGATCCTGTTCAGGTGCAGCCAGACGTTACTTTCTCTAAGGTATCGCCTAAGATTCCGTCATATAGTCCACTGGCTTCTTTTGCAAGTACATCGCTTTTTGGTGAACTTCCTGGCAATCCTTCTATTTACGAGGATCGCTATACTGTTCGAGCTGGTAGATGGCCTACTGCTTGGAACGAGGCTGTTTTGGTGTTGCGTCCAAACGGCACCATGGATGACTTTTTGGAGTATACGCTTGGCCTGCGTGATTACGCTGGCCTGCGCTCTACCGTTGATAAAATTGCAAGTGGAGAATCCAGCACTATCGAAGAGTCTCATAGTACATACACCTACGAGCAGTTGATGTCTCCAACGTTTAAGCTGGTTATGCCTAATCAACGTTATGTTTGGGATAGCAATCTTGGTGTCTGGACAGACAAATCCGATGATCAGTCATATATGAATAACCTCATTGCCAATGCACCTGACCTGCATATTGTTGGTGTTGTTCAGGCAAAAGACCCAACTACCACGGGAGCGCTTTCTGAGGGCATTTACTACACACCACAACTGACTCAGAAGATGATTTCTGATGCAGAGACATCTCCAATTGTTCAGGATCAGATGAATCGTCCAGATGTTGACGTTTTCACTGGTAAAACCTTTGAGGACGAGAAGAACGGTCAGACTTCTGAGGGACTTTCTATCGGCTCTCTCATTTCCGTTGATTCTAACGTGCTGTCTTCGGCGTTTAACTTTAATTCACAGGCGCTGAACTTCTCGTCAATTAATCTGTCTGGTTTGGATATGTCCTCGCTTGATCTTTCTGACGTGCAGCTACCTGCTTTTGATCCATCACAGCTTAATTTGTCTGATAGCGATGTTCTGTCTTCTGTTACGTCTTCGCTTGATCCAGCTGCGCTGGCGGCGGCTTTCCCAGAGCTCTCTGCAGCAGACATTCAGCAGATTCTTTCTGGCATTACCGTTAATTTCAAACCAGGAGGACAAGCTGCTATTTCTTCGCTTATGGGCAATATTGCTCTGGGATGGAACTCTTGGAGCGCCGCTAATCCCGGTAAGACCATGGCAGACTACCTTGCAACAGATCAGGTACGCACGCAGATTGTAACTACGGTTTCTTCTGCGGTTGATACCGATGACCTGCAGCAACAGCTGGTTAGTGCTCTAGCAAATAAGCTGGGAACCAATCCAGACCTTCCAAGTGTTCAGGCTGAGGTTTCTCAGAGGCTTATGAGTGCTTATCAATCACAGATTGCAAGTGCACTTTCTGCAGCTATTACTCGTGCTATGAGTGCTTACGTGCAGTCTGCGCTAACCAGCGTGATGACGCAGGTTGCTTCAAGAATGCAAAATCAGATTGCAGGCGCACTCAATACAGCTATGCAGGGCGTTGTGGCAAATATGTCCAATGCAATGCAGGTAGATCAAGCAACGCTCGCAAGTGCCTTTAAGCTCAATGCTGACCCATCGCAGCTAGCAGCTATTGCTGCGTCAATGCTAAGGGCAACGCCAGCAACGTATGAGTCAAATCTTTCTAAGATGGGATATGCGGACCTTAATAAGCCCACGTCAATCAACATTTATCCGAAAGACTTTGCAAGTAAAGAAAAGATTGTTGAAATTCTTAATACGTACAACGCCGACGCAAAGTCTGCTGGCGAAGAGTCTAAGGTAATTACCTATACCGACATTGTCGGTGCGCTGATGAGCTCTGTTACGCTGATTGTTGATATGATTTCTGCGATGCTGATTGCATTTGTATCCATCTCTCTTGTTGTTTCTAGCATCATGATTGGCATCATTACGTTTATCTCGGTCCTTGAACGTAAAAAAGAGATTGGTATTCTGCGCTCTATTGGTGCTTCCAGGCGAGACATTGCCAACGTATTCAATGCTGAGACGTTTATCGAAGGTCTCATCTCTGGTGTTATGGGTATTGGCATTACGCAGCTACTCATTTTGCCCGCAAATGCTGTGGTCAAAGCCATGTTTAACGTGGACAACCTGGTGGTCTTACCGCTGAATGGTGCGCTCATTTTGATTCTGATTAGCGTTGCTCTAACACTTCTTGCAGGTCTTATTCCTGCAGGTAGGGCGGCTAAGTCCGATCCAGTTCAGGCACTAAGAAGCGAGTAGCCCACTGCCTAAGCGCGTCATCTGGCGAGAAGACCGTCTAGCTGCACCTTGCACCTCACAAGAAAAGCCCTGTCATGCACACGCATGACAGGGCTTTTGCATTGCTATTGCAGCTACCAGGCCTAGTTCTCCTGGCCGCCAAAGAGGTCGACAACCTCAAGACCAAGTTTGGAAGCTTCGACGGTCTCTTTCGCACCAAAGACAACAATCGAGAGATCATCATAGCTTTGAGGCATAGTGCTTCCCAGTGCCTTAATGTCTTCGACCTGGGCGTGAAGGATTTTCTCGCGAAGTTTACGCAAACGCTCTGGGTCACGGTGGTTGAAGTACTCAATGTCTTGCCTGCGAGCAAGCATGCGAGCGGGAACAGGAGCGTCAACGCCTGCAACAGAGGCAACTACATAGCCCTCAAACTCGTCAGCGTTTGGAGTCCACTCAGAGAGCCAGCTACCTGCACCAACATAGCGGTCAAGGGTCGCATCAAGCGCAGGGTCTCGGTAGGAGACAAAGCTCTGCAGGCCAGCAATGGAGTTTCTGAACATGACGCCATAAGCTCCGCCCTTAACGCGAACCTCGTTCCACAGGTAATCAAGACCCAGAACCCTGGTTGCAACAAGCCAGTTACCCTGCTGTTCATGAGTTGCGTGAGCAACGTTTGGATAGGAGAGACCAACATAAGAAACGTTTGACGGAATGAGGTAGGCCACGCGCTGCAGCTTGCCTTCAGGAACAACAAGTGTCTGCGTTGCACTGTCTACCTGCGATTCATTGCCCTTCTTGAGGTTAAGATCTCCAGCTACTTGCCAGAATGCCTCGCGGCTCTGAGTGGAGCCGGTAAAGCTGACGGTAACGTTGTCTGCACGGAAAATCTTGCAAGTAAGTGCATCCAGGTCTTTTGCAAGCTGAGGAGCGCGCTCATCCCAGTTGGCAAGCAGGTTCTTTAGGTACTCGTAGAATCCAACGCCTGCCAGCGCATCGTTTACGCGGCTAGCAGCAGAATAGGAGTTCAAAGCCTTATTTTGTGCAGCGGTATGGCCCGCACCTACAAAGTACTGCTCCTGTGCAATACGTCGCTGAATCAAGATGTTCTTGAGGCGACCCAAGTCGTCAAAACACGTGCTGGACCAGACCTCAGAAGGAATGCTTGCAAGCCCCTGGGTTTTCTCGGCAAGGGCGCTTGCAGCAACAATAAAGGCGGGACGTGCCTGGTTAAGGGTGTCTTGGTCGTAGATATCTGTGAAGAACGAGAGGTGACCAAGGTTGCTCTCAATAAGAATATCAAGCTCGGATGCGGTATGTGTAGCCGTATCAAGCTTTCCCAGCGCCTCAGTAAGAATGCCCACAAGTGGCAGCTCTTCAAAGGTAACTGCGCTGGTCAAATCAAAGTAATGGTAGACGTAGTCGATGCCGTGAGTATCCAGCTCGTGCGCAATGCACGATAGGGGAGCTTCAACCTCAAAGCCAGCAGGACGCTCTCTACCTGCACCGATATCACTGAGCGAGAGGGACGGCAGCTTGGCTAAGTCTTCTGGAGCGTCAGGTGTTTCTTGCTCCAGACGCAGTGCCTCTACCTCTACGCGGATCTTCTCGACGTCCTCATCAGTGAGCGTGGAGCGAAGTTGTGCCAGTTCAGCGGCTTCTTCCTGAGCCTCTCCCTCGTCTGTAGGGACAAGCTCAACCTGAGCTGCGTGCTTGCTGTTGCAGATGAGCTCCAGCAGCAACTTCTCAAAGCCCTTTTGAGCTGCAAGTTCTTTGACGTAGGCGATGGCATCCTCGTAGCGGATGTAATCCAGAGGACGTGCGTCGTCATAGAGCCAGCTTGAAAGCGAACGCAGCGTGTACTCAATACCGTTTGAGTACGGCTGATCATTTTCGCGTAGGTTAAACTCTGCAAGTGCAATGGAAGCATTGAGCTTCTTTGGATCAATGCCTTCGGAAGCAATCTTTTTGCAGGTAGTCTCTACCAGCTCACGGAACTTTTGAGCTGCATCTTCTTTAAGGCCTTTGAGCTGCAAGAAGAGCATAGGTTGGGCAAGGTCGTCGGAGAGATAGTAGCTAAAGTCATCGCCAAGCTCCGCGTCAAGAATTACACGCTTGAGCGGGGATTCATTGGAGCCCATGAGGGTGTCAAACAAGATATCTGCTGCCATCATCTTATTGCGCTGGTCAGGTGTTCCAAGCACGTAGCCCAGGCCAACGCTGGAGTTGTCGGCTGTGGTGTTCATGCGGACCTGAGCAGGCTCGGGCAACACGGGTGCCTGCAGGTTAAGCGGATTGGGGGCACCTGCATCGCGTTTCTCGGCAGCTGAAAACCTCTGGGCAATGAAGGAGAGCTCACGCTCACAGTCAAGGTCGCCGTAGAGGAAGGTGTAGCTGTTAGAGAGGTCGTAGTGGCGAGCATGGGTGTCCAGGAAGTTCTCGTAGGTGAGCTCAGGGATTGCGCGAGGCTTACCACCGGATTCTTTGCCGTAGGCAGTGTCAGGGAAGAGAGCCTCGCTCACAGAATCGTAGAGCACGCGATCAGGGTCGGAGAGGGCGCCCTTCATCTCGTTGAAGACAACGCCGTTGTAGCTCAGATTGCCCTGCTCGTCAGCCTCTAGGTGCCAACCTTCCTGCTCAAAGATGCGCTTGCGCTTATAGATTGCAGGATGCAGAACGGCGTCTAGGTATACGCTCATCAAGTTTTCCAAGTCAGCTACATTGGTGCTGGCCACAGGGTATACCGTCTTGTCGGGGTAGGTCATTGCATTTAAGAACGTCTGCATAGAGGTCTTGAGCAGGTTAACAAAAGGCTCTTTGACAGGATAGGCATCGGATCCACAGAGAACAGAGTGCTCCAAGATGTGGAAGACGCCTGTGTGGTCTACAGGAGGTGTCTTAAAAGCAATGGCAAACGAGCGATTGTCATCGTCGCAGGCAAACCACATAAGGCGGGCACCTGTAGGAACATGCTTAAAGATGTAGGCGTAGCCAGAAATCTCGTTAACCCACTCAGCTGAGATTACCTCAAAGCTCTTGTCTTTTGCATGAAGCGTACCAACAGAAAACGCGCTGTCCATCTGCGAATACTTGGATGTCATAAGCTGCCAATCTATACGAAAACTTACGTGAGCATTAATGCCGTTTTGGACCATCTTGCCCATTTGAACCGTTTGGAGACTTGAGACTCCGCATAAAGCAGGGTAAGGTGGATTTTTGTTATTGTGATACTACCGCGTCAGAGAAAAAGTGACACTTGTATCCGTATTTTGTAATGAAAGATTTATACCCAGATGAATGATTTCATTTCTCACGAGAGTGATGTGGAGTCTTCCAAGGCCGCAGATGCTACAGAGGCTTCTGCAGAAGAGGAAGCACTTGGAAGCGATGATGCTGAAATAACCCCTGATAACAAGAAGAAAATCTATCGAGGAATGCTCTTTGTCTTGATTGGTGGAGCTTCCTGGGGCGCATTTGGAACCGCTGCAAAATACCTGCTTGATACCTATCACGTTGATCCGATGTGGTTGATTGATATTCGCGAGCTTTGTGCCTGCTGGTTATTCTTGGGAACCGCCTTTGCGTTGGATAGAAAAAATCTCACAACTGTCATCAGGAAGCCAAAAGAGCTGGCAAAGATTTTTGTAGTTAGTTTGTTTGCCATTCTTTTTTCGCAAGTTGCGTATATTTATGCAGTTAATGCTACTAATTCTGGAACCGCAACAATCATGCAGTCGTTGGGCATGTTGGGCGTTTTGGCCTTTGTGTGCGTGGTTGGTAGGCGCTGGCCTCGCCGCCGCGAGATTCTTGGCATTGTTTTGGCACTTATTGGCACATATCTTTTGGTAACAGGAGGAAATCCCGGCACGCTTAACCTGCCAACATCAGGTATTTTCTGGGGCGTTATGTGTGCGTTTGCTCAGGCAGCCCTCTCCATTTTGCCCAAGCCTTTGATGGAGAAGTGGGGAAGCTTTACCGTAAACGGCCTTGCATTTTTGTTCTCTGGCACGCTCATCGCTGTTTTTTATCAGCCCTGGAATCACATGCCTCAGCTGGACGCCTTTGGTGTTTTGCTGGTAGTCATTGGTGTGTTGGTAGGAACGTTCTTGGCGTACGGCCTTTACCTGCAGGGTGTTAAGGACGCAGGCTCACTTAGGGCGGTTCTTCTGGGCACTATCGAGCCCGTTATGGCAACTATTACCACCGTATTGGTGCTGGGAATCACCTTTAGCGTTGCCGACCTCATCGGCTTTGCCCTCATCCTAGCGATGGTCGTGCTCACCGCCTAACCGTGCCCAACAACAAAAACCCCGCAGGCAAACTGCGGGGTTTTAACGTTCTCTAAAGGCTGTTCTATCAGAGGCTTAGATGAGTTCCATCTGCGTGAGAACTGCCGAGTACCAGCCGTTTGGATTAGCTGGGTTGTACTTTGCAGCTCCAGAAACAGAAAGCCTTCCGCCGTAACCAGCAGCAAGACCAGCTGTGTGATCCCAGATAGCCTCTTCCCAGCTACCCCAGCTAGAAGAACCCCAGCCCCATGCGTTGTAGGGGAGGAAGTTATACCTACCCTTTGTACTCTCAACTGCAGAAATAGCAGGCGATAAACGCGGATCAACGCCGTAGGCCCATGCAGCCTCGGCAAAGGTTGAGCCGTAGCCAGCAAGAGGAGAGCCAGCAAGATAGGCGTCAATTCGAGCGCCCCAGCTGCTTACAAAGTTGGTCTTATCGCTTGACCAGTCAACATTTTGAGCTGAAGGAGTTGATGGGGTGGTGACCTCAGTGGTATTACCGGAAGCGTTGGTAAAGGTGGTCTCAGTAGAAGCCTCTTTTAGTGCTTCTTCTGCAGCAGCTGCTTCTGCTGCTGCCTGTTGAGCTTGCTCTGCCTGCAATTGCTCTCTTGTTGCAATTGCTGCATTCATAGCATCCTCAGCAGCCTTCTTCTGCTCCTCTGCTTCTGCCATCTGTGCATTTAGAGATGACTGAGTCTCAGAAAGCTCTTTGCTAAGATCAACCAGATGGTTGATAGCATCTGAATTTTTGTTCTGGATAATCTCAAGATACTGAATAACAGCAATCAAATCATTAAAGTTATCTGCCGATAAAAGCAGATCAATAATTCCCATAGAGCCCTGCTGCATGCGATACATTGCTCTAATGGACTCTGCAGCTTTTAAGCGCTGCTCTGGGAGTTGCTGTTCAATCTCTGCAATACGTGCCTCATTATCTGCAATCTGTTTTTGCAGTTCAGCCACACGCTGATTGGCGGCATCGTAATCAGAATTGGTCTGCTCTACCTTGGCCTGGAGCTCTTCAAGAGTCTCTGCCTGAGCTCTTGAGACGCCAAACAAAAAGGTATTAACAACAAGCACTGCTGCAAGGAGTGCTGTCATAAGGGTAGAGCATGAAGGTAAGCGTCTGTGACGCATATATTTGTTCAAATCGACCTCCGCGATTGGGGGCTTCCGATTAGTACGCATGTAGTGCCATCCGCTCATTACTGGCTTCAAGCGCAAGGTCAGATAACACTTGACCTCAAAAATACGCATAATCGCTTCTCTCCGCTCGTGCGAGGTTGTCAATTCTACTTGTTTTTGGCTCCAAATGCCAACTTTGCAGAAAACAAGGCACTTTTAAAGTAGTAAAGTCGTTAGGTAAAACCGTGAACGGTAGGAAAAGAAAGGGCGAACGGATTGCGTACAATAGGTTCGTAATCAGTCCCCAAGGAGGTTTTAGTGGAGTCGGCAATTTTGTGGGTTGAAGCGCTTAAATCAGCGTTATTTGGCGTGGTTGAAGGTATTACCGAGTGGCTACCTATCTCATCAACAGGCCATATGCTGCTACTCAATCAGTTCTTACCACTCAATGTCTCTGAAGACTTTTGGAATATGTTCCTAGTAGTTATTCAGCTTGGCGCAATTCTTGCAGTATGTGTGGGATTTTTCCACAAGCTCAATCCCTTCTCGCCAAAAAAATCCAAGGACGAGAAGCGCTCCACCTGGAAGCTCTGGGCAAAAGTGGTGGTCAGCTGCGTTCCTGCTGCGGCAATTGGCCTGCCGCTCAACGACTTCATTGAAGAGCATCTTGGAAGCCCCTTTGTTATTGCTGCAACTCTTATTTTCTACGGCATCATCTTTATCCTGCTTGAGCTCCATCGCGAGAAGGTCGCTGCAGCAGTAAAGGTTGAGGTGCCTCGAGGCAAGCACATGAGCCCAGATGCTGCAGCATCCCTGAAGGCCCCCTCTGCCGACAACCTGGCCCGCGTACAAGACATTGACAACCTGGACTGGAAGACCGCGATTGGCATTGGTGTGTTCCAGGTACTTGCAATTGTTCCAGGTACTTCAAGATCTGGTGCAACCATCCTGGGCGGTTTAGCACTTGGTTGCTCGAGGGCGGTGGCTGCTGAGTTTACGTTCTTCCTGGCTATTCCTACTATGGCCGGCGCTTCTGCGTTGAGACTTGTAC
>JABZGZ010000002.1:30596-47536 GCA_015259105.1 Atopobium sp.
CTTGTACGCTACTTTATGAAAGGCAATACCTTTACCATTCCCGAGGCAGTTATTCTGGGTGTAGGTTGCCTGGTAGCCTTTATTGTTTCGCTGGTTATGGTTCGTGCGCTTATGGGCTATGTCCGCAAGCATGATTTCAAGCCTTTTGGCGTGTATCGCATTATTCTGGGTATTGCAGTTATCGCATACTTCCTGCTTGTTAAGTAAGTTTTTAACTGATAAGCGTTACAACATATGCATTCAAGCGCGGTGAGTTTCTCGCCGCGCTTTTTTATGCCAAAACATATGGAAAATACGTGGAAAACCTATGAAAGATATATGTAATCGCTCTGGGTTCATTTACTAAGAGTTGCCTTGTCCTATATGCTCTTACAGCTGAATTTTGGCCGTAAGAGTACGTAATTACTTGTAATAGTTCCAGGAGGTTTTATGCGCCATATTAAGACGCTTCAGAGAATTGCGTGTGCACTTGCACTTGCGTTTGTTGCAGTTCTTGCAGTTTCTGCACCAAAGCTTGCATTTGCAGATTCTATTGATACATCTACGCCAGGTGTAAAGGTTTCTGTTTTCTCGGCTGACGGTAATGCCGATACATCCAGGGTTCTTACAGACAACCCTCAGCGTTCTGGCCACCAGACTCCTGTTCCTGGTCAGTATGGCGAGATTGTTGTTCGCGTTGGCCAGACCATTAGAGACACTGGTGCGTATTCCCACTACACCACCACTCGTCCTGGTTTTGCTCCTTTTGGCGTAACCACTACGCTGGTCACCGCAGGTGCTTATCCTGAGCTTCCTGCTACTGACTATGACTTCACCTATGCTTTCTACGGAAACAGCAATACCGTAACTAACAATGGTGGTCAGTTCTATTTTGAGTTTACCGGTCGTAAGGTAACCCCTACTAACCAGCCTGTTACGGCATTCTTCCTTGTTACTATGCAGGGAGATTCCTCTGATCCTGCTAACGTTGGCGGTAACACCACGCACCTTATGTGGGTTGGCTATCACATCCACGTTATTCCAGCAGAGACCACCCCAACTCCAACTCCAACACCTACGCCATCTGCAGTTAACCAGCTTATTTACGACGCAAACGGTGGCACCATCTACGGCAACGCAACCTATACAGAGTCCAAGACTCCAAACAACCCCCGTACCTATGGTTTTGCTGAGTACAACATCATTGAGGACCAGCCAGTTCGCGATGGTTACAAGTTTGAGTTCTGGAAGCGTTCTTACGTTGATAACCACTTCCGCTATGTTGGTGCTTCTGCTGTTCCTGCAGATGCAAACAACAACCCAGCTGGCGATAAGCGTTATGTTTCTGAGACTACTGTCTTTAACATGAGAAGCCCTTATACCCTGACTGCTGTTTGGAACCAGGAGTATGAGCTCAGCTACGACGCAAACGGCGGTACTGGTGCTCCTGAAGCACAGAGCGGTTACTTTGGTATTGATAGCAACACCGCTGATTCTCTTACCGATCCTAAGAACGAGACTGTCTCTGCTACCGTTCCAACTCGCGATGGCTACGTCTTCAAGGGTTGGAAGCTTGATGGCACCACCTATCAGGCAGGAGACCAGGTAACCCTTACTACCACCACTCCTAAAGTTGTTCTTGTTGCAGAGTGGGAGCCAGAGCCAGTTGCTCCTGTTACCCCAGAAAACCCTGCTACTCCAGAAAATCCTGCTACTCCAGAAAACCCTACTACTCCAGAAAACCCTGGTACTCCAAGCACTCCTGGTACCCCTGGTGGCCCTCTTGCACCAAGTTTCCCAGGCGCTCCAAATCCTGCAGCTATCCCATACTATGGCGGTCCTGCACTTCCATACACTGGCGATGAGAACCACACACTCAGCGCCATCGTTATGGCATGTGTTGCAGGTGGCGTGATTGCTCTGGCAGTTGTTGCTCGTGCAAAGAGCCGTCAGGCAAACTCAACAAACTAAGCATACGTTTGGAGTAGATGATCTTCTCGCCATACGTGTAGAAGTTCACTAGCAGCGTTTATGCAGATAAACCGGTCTTCTTGTGAAGGCCGGTTTTTTATTGTGGGGGCAACAGAAACAATCGCAATTAATGTCCGGTTATCGGGGTACACTTTTACTCTAAGAATGATTGACACAAGGATGGCGTAATGCAGATTGATCTTGAAGGTTTAAATCCTGCCCAGCACCAGGCAGTTATGACAACTCAAGGACCCTTGCTGGTTCTTGCAGGAGCTGGCTCGGGTAAGACGCGTGTTCTGACGTTTAGAATTGCGCACATGATTGCCGATGAAGGCGTTCGTCCTTGGCAGATTCTGGCCATTACGTTTACAAACAAGGCCGCAGCAGAGATGCGTGAGCGTCTTGAAGCGCTGCTGCCTAACAATATTCGTGGTATGTGGGTTTGCACGTTCCACGCTATGTGTGTTCGTTTGCTCAGAGAAGATGGTGAGCGTCTTGGCTATGGTCCCAATTTTGCTATCTACGATGATGACGATTCAAAACGCCTGGTAAAGACTATTCTGTCTGATTTAGATATTGACGTCCGTCAGTTCCCGCTCAACTCCATTCGTTCTAAGATTTCTGCTGCTAAGAACGCACTTCTGTATCCTGATGATGTAGAGGCTCAGGCAGCAAGTCCTATGGATCACGTGGTGGCTCGTGTATATCGTGCGCTCCAGACGCGTCTGGGCAAGGCAAACGCTATGGACTTTGATGATCTTCTCATCAAGGCGTTTGAGCTGCTCTCCAAGTACCCAGACGTGCTTGCTAAGTACCAGGAGCGTTTCCGCCACATCAACGTTGACGAGTATCAGGATACCAACGGCGTCCAGTATGCAATTACCAAGCTTTTGGCATCCAAGTATCGCAATCTTATGGTCGTTGGTGATGATGACCAGTCCATTTACTCATGGCGTGGCGCAGACATCAAAAACATTTTGGCGTTCGAGAAAGACTATGAGGAAGCGGTTGTTGTTAAGCTGGAGCAAAACTACCGCTCAACGGGTCATATTTTGGCTGCTGCCAACGCTGTTGTTGCGCACAACTCTCACCGTAAGCCAAAGCGCCTCTTCACTGATGAAGGAGATGGCGAGAAAATCCAGGTGTATCAGGCATCCGATGAGCGTGATGAGGGCGCATGGATTGGCTCTGAGATAGAAAAACTGCACGATAAGGGCACGTCATACGACAATATTGCCGTGTTTTATCGTACTAATGCGCAGTCTCGTATTCTTGAAGATATGCTGCTGAGAGCCGGTGTTCCTTACAAGATTGTGGGCGGCACTCGATTCTTTGATCGTGCAGAGATCAGAGATGTTATGGCATATCTCAAGGTAGTTGTGAACCCCGATGATGATATGGCTGCGCTGCGTGTTATTAACACGCCTCGTCGTGGTATTGGTGCAACCAGTATTCAGAAGATTCAGACATACGCACTGCATAACGGCTTGTCGTTCTTCTCGGCATGTGAAGCATGCGTGATGGAAGAAGGCATTTTTACCGCAAAGGTAAGAAATGCGCTGGTAGAGTTTACGTCAGCTATTGAGCACGGCCGTCATATTGACGGTGAGCTTGATGAGGTTGTAGAGGCAATTATTGACCGCTCGGGTCTTATTCGTGCACTTGAGGCAGAGCATACCATTGAGGCTGACGGGCGTATCGAGAACATTCGAGAGTTCTTTGGTGTTGCAGCAGAGTTTGATGAGTCTCACGACGACGTTGAAGAAACGCTTGAGAGCCTGCAGCAGCTCAGAGAAGCTGGAGCGCTTGATGCGCAAGATGCAGCTTCGCTGAGTGAGGCTGGCTTTGATGCTGCTACTGGCGTACTCGCTGGTGCTGCTGTAGAGACGGCTCCTGCGCCTCAGGAGGAGAGTTTGCATCCGCAAGTTGCGGCAGAGAAGCTGCCGGCCTTTATGGAATGGCTGGCGCTTCGCTCTGACCTGGATAGCTTGGATGGTTCTACCTCTGCAGTAACGCTCATGACCATTCACGCTGCAAAGGGTCTGGAATTTCCTGCAGTTTTTGTTGCTGGTATGGAGGAGGGAATCTTCCCTCATGCAAATTATGAGGCAGAAGCAGCTCAGTTAGAAGAAGAGCGCAGACTTGCCTATGTTGCTATTACGCGTGCGCGCAAGCGTCTGTATTTGACGTACGCATCTACTAGAAGGACTTACGGCTCTGTTCAGGCAAATCCTGTATCGCGTTTTGTAGGAGAGATTCCTCAAGAGCATGTAAAAGCTATTGGTGTTGGTTCTGCAGGTTTTTCTGGAGTTGGTTGGGCAAAGCGAGGAGACCGTCATGGAACCTTTGGTTCTGGTCGCGGCTCCGAGGTCTACGGTGGAAACGTTTTTGGTTCTCGCACGCGCTCTACCGGCGGTGCTCCAGCTCCACGTACAGCTCCTATTCAGAAAGACCCAGCCCGCGCTTCTGCAAGTTTTGCTGTGGGAGACCAGGTTTCTCACAAGACCTTTGGCCCAGGCATTGTTTTGGCAGTTCAGGGCGATACTATTGAGGTTAAGTTTACGCGTACTAATAAGACAAAGAAGCTCATGAAGGGCTTTGCTCCAATAGTTAAAATTGAGGGATAGCCATGGTATTGATGCATGACGGTTTGATTTTGGGTCTTACTCCACAAGATTTCATTTTTAAGCTGGTTATCTTTGTTGTTGTGTTCCTTGTGGCTTTTCTTGTAGAGCGCTTTGCAATAAAACTCTCAAAAAAGGCCTTGGACTCTTCAAAGCTGCCGTCAGCATCTATTTTTGTCAACATACTACGTGGAGTTATCTGGACGTTTGCTATTCTTGCTGTCCTACAGCCTGTCTTTGGTATTCAACCAACAGCTTTTGTGACCGCTTTGGGAGTTACGTCCATTGCTCTCTCTTTTGGTTTACAAGACACCATTTCTAACCTGGTGGGTGGATTGGGCCTCATGCTGGGAGGTGTAGTTAAACCTGGAGATAAGGTAAGCATTGGAACTATCTCCGGTGAGGTTATTGACATGAATTGGCGCTCTACCATAGTTCGTGCTCGTGGAGGTAGGGTAGACATCATTCCTAATTCAGTACTTAATAAAACAGCACTTGCGCATCGTACCAGGTGGGATATGACAGAGGTGCCCATTAATATAGTGCTTAAACCAACCGTTGATCTGAATGCGGTAACGCAAGAAATAACAGAAATTGTTCAAGAGGTAGTTGCACCTCAGCTTGATAGAACACTTCCTATTGAGGTTGAAGCATCAAGCATTGCAGAGACAGGTATCAAGGTAATCATTCATGTTCACGTCAAAGATGATGCAAGCGAAATGAGTGTACGAGACAAAATTGTAAGAGCCCTGGCTGGTTCCAGTTGGCTTGCAGGAGTAGGAGCCTAATATGAAAATTGGAATTATTGGAGCCATGGAGCCAGAGGTTGCGCTGCTAAAAGAGCAGATGACCATTGAGCGCACCTACGAACAGGCTCGTATGCAATTTGTTGAAGGTCTTTTGGGAGAAGTTCCTGTAGTTGTTGTACAGTCGGGAATTGGCAAGGTCAATGCGGCGGCATGCACGCAGATTCTGATTGATACGTTTGCAGTAACACACGTTATTAATACCGGTATTGCAGGGCTTTTAAACCCTGAGCTACAGGTAGGGGATATTGTCATCTCTTCAGATTTAGTTCAACACGATATGAACGTTGGTCCTCTCAATTTTGCTGCTGGTCAAATTCCAGGCCTTCCGGTCTTCTCGTTTACAGCAGATGAGGGTCTTGTTGAACATGCTCTTGCTTCGGCCAAAGAAGTAGCTCCTCAAATGCAGGTTATTTCTGGCCGCGTTGCTTCAGGAGATCAGTTTGTAAGTTCATCAGAGTTAGCAGACCACATCTACACAACGTTTGGTGCTGACTGTTGCGAGATGGAGGGCGCTTCAATCGCCCAGGTTGCTTGGCTTAACCACACACCGTTTGTGGTGATTAGGCTTATGTCCGATAAGCCCGGCACTACTTCAAGCGTTGATTATTTGACGTTTGAGCGTGAGGCTTCTGAGCGCTCTGCCAGAATTACTGCAGCTATTATCAAAAAGCTTGCCTAGTAACCTGAGGTGTCCTTTTGAGGCAGCTCTTCTGGGTTAACTGGGCAGCTCTCCCGGGTCAGTTTGCATTTTTCATAAGAGGGAAGTCAGGGCGTAAGAAACAACTTGCACTTATTTAGCTATTCGAATGTTTTTAAACATAATTGAACGATACTTCGATTATCATTGTCCCGTTATGAAAGTGGTTTGAAAGGTACCGAATGATAACCCTCGGACACTTTTTTGAGATGATGGTTGCCAATCCGTTTTTGGCCCTCGTCATTGTCCTTGTTTTTGGATGCATTTTTGTAAATGGTGCAACCGACGCGGCTAATGCTATTGCAGAGGCTGTTGGAACTCGTTCAATTAAAGTTAACCATGCAATTATCATGAGTGTTGTATGCAACTTTGTTGGTTTGGTGGCTATGTGCCTCATTTCAACTGCAGTTGCAGACACAATTCTGGGCATGGTTGACTTTGGTAGCAATAACCATGAGGCTCTTGTTGCTCTTGCCGCAGGCTGTGTTGGTATTGTTACTTGGGCAGTAGGAGCTTGGGCTTTAGGTATTCCAACTTCTGAGTCACACGCCCTTATTGCAGGTCTCACCGGTGCAGCACTTGCTATTCATGGTGATTTTGGTGCAGTTAACTGGGGCGAGTGGAGCAAGGTTTTAATTGGTCTGCTCTTCTCAACCACATTAGGTTTTGCCGCTGGTTGGATTATTGTTAAAGCAATTAACAAGCTTTGCGTTAACGTTGATCGACAGCGCGCTGATGAGATGTTTGGCCATTTGCAGGTTGTTGGCTCAGCATTTGTTGCGGCTATGCATGGTGCACAGGACGGTCAGAAGTTCATGTCCATTGCTATGCTTGCAATTGCACTTTCCGCAGGTCATGGAGCTGCTGGTGCAGATGTGTTCCCGCTCTGGCTGCAGGTACTGTGTGCTGCTCTTATGTCTATCGGTACTGCAATCGGCGGAAGAAAGATTATTAAAAAAGTCGGAATGGAAATGGTAAAGCTTGAGCGTTATCAGGGCTTTGCTGCGTCCTTCTCGGCATCTGCATCTTTGCTGCTTTCCACACTGACCGGTCTTCCTGTTTCAACAACTCATACAAAAATGACCGCCATGATGGGTGCGGGTGCTGCAAAAAATATTCGTTCAGTTAACTGGGGCGTTGCAAAAGAAATGGTAGCAGCATGGGTGTTTACTTTCCCTGGCTGCGGACTTATTGGTTTTCTTTTTGCAAAACTGTTCCTGATGATTTTCTAAGTACGTATAACTGTCTTTTACGAGTTCTATTGAACCACTCAACTTTATTGGAGGATTCATGCTAGGTAAGCCAAAAGAGGATGTCTTCTACACTATGTTCCGCGAGTTTGGCGACAAAATTGTAGAAACCGCTGAAGAGTATGTGGTCATTATGGAAGGCTTTCCCGAGACCGCTGCACGTATTCCTCAGATGAAGGTTTACGAGCGTGAGTGTGACGAGAAGGTCCAGCACATTATGAAGGAGCTTTATGCTTCCTTTGTCACACCATTTGAGCGTGAGGACATCTCTGACTTGGCGCTTCGTCTTGATGACATCGTTGACGGAATGAATTCTGTTGCTGAGCGCCTTGATCTCTTTAACGTTGACGATACTCGTAAAGAGGCTATGCAGCTTGCTGAGCTTACCCTTCGCGCATGCAAGACAGTCCAGGAGATGCTGAGTGTTCTGAGTGATTACAAGAAAGATCCTACCGTAATGGAGAAGGCTATTGCCGTTGGACATGTTGAGGATGAGGGAGATCTCATTTACCACAACGCACTCTCTCGCTTGTTCCGTGATGAAATGCCTGGTCGCCACACCGTTGCTTGGCTTCGTATTTTTGACCGCATGGAGACTGTTCTGGATTACTGTGACGACGCGGCGGGAGTTGTTCGCTCCGTTGTTATGAAGAACGCTTAAGTTCGTTTTCTGCTAACGGTATATACAGACTAAAAACTGCCTTCCGCCGGGAGGCAGTTTTTATATTCTCTTTTTGTCCGGTATTGGGGTTAAACTGTTTATATAAAAGAAAGTGGAGGTGCCATGAGCGGCTTCAAGCGTTTTTGCTACATACTCTATGTTCTTGCAAGTGCTTTTGTGTTTTTAGCCCTTGCTTTAACGTGGTTTGGTCCTTGGACACACCAGGCAACTAATCTCTTGTTTACCAAGCCCTACCTTATTGCTCTTAACGCTTGTGCGGCTATTAGCATCTTTGGTCTTGTTGTGGTGTTGTTTAGAGCTCTATTTATTAGAAAAACAGTAAAGCTCACGGTGGCCACTGTTGAGGGCGGAACAATCTCCGTTACTAAAGATGCCATTTCTTCTCAGGCAGCCCATATTATTGAAGAAGATGGAACTTGCCTTGCACACCGTGTTAACGTGCAGATTTCTAAGAATAATTCTGTAGCCGTACAGATTGATATTCTCCCCAAAGAGCCTGTTGATGTCACTGCAAAGGGCTCTGAGTTCTATAACGCTCTTCAGTCTGGTCTTACTATCGTGTGCGGACCTTGCGTTTCTAGCATCAATCTTTCTTTTATCAAGCCAAGTTCCTTCTCGCCAAAAGATGAAGAAAGTGCGTATTCATCTAAGTCAAAAGAGGTTGTGCCAGAACCAGAGATTGTAGAAGAGCAATCTTACGAGCAACCTTCTACTCAAGCCGCTGCTCAGCAGACTGGTAAAGACATTCGATTGAGTATTTCAGAGCCAGATGCAAAGGAGGTCACAGACAATGGATAAAAGCTTCTTTCAGAAGATGCAGGAGAAGTGCAAAAAATACGTCGTTGACCATCCAGGTGCCATTATTGGCGGATTTTTGGGCCTCTTGTTTGCAATTCTTTTGTTTACGTTTGGCCTTTTTAAAATGCTAGTTGTTGCATTGTTTGTACTGGTAGGAGTTGCCATCGGTCAGATTTTTGACGGAAAGGCAACCATTTTGGCAAAGATTCGTTCCTTATTTACGGACAGAAACTAGATAGGAGAGAGCTGTGGCAGAAGAGCTTACTAATTCGCAAGAGACCACCTCTGAAGAAATTGTTCCTGCAGAAGAGACAACAGATGTTCCTTCCGATGCAGATCTTGAGGATACAGACTCTCTTACCTTCTCTGGTGGAGTTGTCGAGAAAATCGTCTCGTTGGCATTACGTGACGTCCCCAACGTGGTGGGTGCTCGTGGAAACTGGCTTAACAGAGTTCAGGATGTACTTGGTGCATCTGATACGGCTAAAGGTGTCACTGTAGAGGTGCTGCCTGACAGCTCGCTAAATGTTACCGTTTCTGTACTTATTAAATATGGTTCTTATGCACCTCAGATTTTTGAGGATGTTAAGCATACAATTGTCGAGAAAATCACCGGTATGACAGGCCTTGAAGTTTCTGGTGTTAACCTGCGAATTGAAGATGTTTTAACCGAAGAAGAATACGATCGCCTAAAACATCGTCCAGAAGAGCCTGAACAGCTAGACAAAGAAGAGTAAAGTACGCTAAAGTTGCACTGTTTTACGCTTTTATAGTAATTGTTTTATTGTTTTGTCACTACAAGCTCCCTAAGCGCAAGGAGTTTTGCCATGAAAAGGCTTTCACGTTGGAGCATGGCGATTGTTGCTACGTTTGTGCTAGCACTCTCGCTCGTTGGAGGACTTGCAAAGCAAGCACTCGCAGACACCACCCCTGTTACCTCAGAGGCTGAGCTGCTGGCTGCTATTGCTGCTGCTCCAGCAGATGGTTCGCAGACTATCGTTCAGGTAAATGCGGACTTTACCATTACTGCTCCAGTCCAGGTTCCAGCTAATAAGAACATTAGGTTGATGGGTACTGGAACTATCACAAGTGCCATGACCGGCTCTAATCATTTCTATATGTTCAAGATTGCTTCTGGCGGCGCAGTTACTCTTGATGGTACCACCATTAATGGCAACAACACTGCATTTGCCGTTGAGAACCGTGGTAGCTTTACCTTGCTTCGTGGCGTTATTAAAAACGGTAAGGCAAAACCTACACCTGGAAATAACGGCGTAGTTCTTACTACTGGCGCTGGTGCAAAATTTGTTATGGCCGGCGGCACCATTCAGGACAGCACGGTTGCTAACGCTCTTGGTGGCGCAGTCACTGTTGCGAATGGTGCAACAGGTGAGCTCCGTGACGGTACCATTCAGAACACTACTCTTACCAATCAGTACTCTGGTAGCGTTATGGTAAGAAATGCAGATTTTACTATGACTGGCGGAACCATCACTGGTGGCGATGCTTCTTCTACCATTAATTCTTCTGGTGGTCTGATGCTTTATGCCTTGGATCCAAACGGTGAGACAACAACAGCCACTATGGGTGGTGGATATATCACTAACAATAAGGCTGTTGATGGTGCAGGCGTCCACGTTTACGCAGGTAATCCTCAGTATGGTGACTCTAAGTCAAAGGCAGACTTTACCTTCAACGGTGGCTCTATTACTAATAATGTTGCTTCTGAGTCCGGTGGCGGTATCTATGTAACTTGGAACGGCAACGTTGTTATGAACAACGGCATCATCAAGAACAACACTGCTGGCATTGCTGGCGGTGGCGTTGCTACCTACGACCAGTTTGTTGGCGTTGTTGGTGGTCAGAAGGTTCCTTACTCCAGGGTTGGTGCTCCATGGAATAACTGGCCAAACATTTATCGCGCTGGCTTCACCATGAACGGCGGCTCTATTGACGGAAACAAGGCCACCAGTAATGGCACCAACCAGCTTGGTGATAAGGGTGTTGGTGCTGGTATTTATATTGCATCTGCTAATGCAACTCTTAATGCTGGCGAAATTATCAATAACACTGCAAATGACCAGGGCGGCGCAGTTTACGTTGCATCTGTTCCGTATGTTCTTCATATCAATAACGCACTTATTAAAGACAACACTGCAACAGTTATTGGCGGCGGCGCATGGTTCTGCCCAACTGGTGATGCTGAGTTCCATTCTAAGAACGGCGTAGCATTCTTCAACAACACCGCTAACGGTGCTGGTGATGAGATTGCAACTGTTCGTGGTGCAGGCGAGTCTGCTGGCGCAACCATTTCTGATTACATGCTTGGCGGCGCTTCTGCACATTGGACTAAGGATGGCGCTGTTACTATCAACCTTCCTTCCATCCTTGGTGATGCAGATCCAGCTGCTGCACGTCACACCACTGAAGAGGTAAGCAATATCGTTAACAACACCGATATGCTTGCACTTGAATCCAACCCACGTCACGAGTCAATTAATGCTGCACAGAATAAGGCTAAGTTGCTCATTTATGGCAACACTGCACAGCGTGGTGGCGGTATTGGTTCTAACGGTACCGTTATTACCGGTGAAGAGGGCACTCAGGATGTAACTGTTAAGAAGGTTTGGGATACTTCTGCAAATCCAGATGCAGTTATTCCAGAGAAGCTCACTGTTTACCTTGTTGCTGATGGTTACCGTGTTGACTCTGTTGAGCTTTCTGCAGCTAATAACTGGGAGCACACCTTCACTGGACTTCCTGACAATGTAACTTTGACCTTCGAGGAGTCCGCTCCAACTGGTTGGACTGCTCAGACTCCTGAGGTTAACGGCAATGTTACAACTCTCACTAACAAGGCTGACGCCCCTGTAACTCGTGATGTCCCAGTAACCAAGGTTTGGAACGGTACAAAGAAGGATTCCGTCACCGTTCACCTTCTTGCTGATGGCGTTGACACTGGTCAGACCGTTGTTCTTTCTGAGGCAAATAACTGGACCAGCTCCTTTAATGGTGTAAATCTTTACGCAGCAGATGGCCACGCTATCGCTTACACCGTCTCTGAGGATGCTATTGAGGGTTACACTTCAGAGATTACTGGTGATATGGTCAATGGCTTTACCATTACAAACACCGAGACTCCAGTAACCCCAACCCCAACTCCAGAGAAGCCTGGTAAGAAGCGTAAGCACCGCACACCTGACACTGGTGATGCAAGTGTTGTAGCTATGGTTGCGTTTGCTACGGTTGGTGCTGGTTTTGTTGGTGTTGGAGCATATGCTCGCACTCGTAAAGATCAGTAATCAACATACCTACATTTAGTATGCAAATCCCTCGCTTTCACGGAGAGCGAGGGATTTTTGTTAGGAGACTAAATTGATGTTTTAACTGGGGATGTTTACGTTCGCCGAATTTGCCAACCGTTTAACCAATAAGAGTGTTCTTCTCGCCAGGAGAGGTTAGAGAAGAACGACAATACTACTAGGTAGATAGTGAGTATCTGCATGAGTACCTTATTGGAGGTTGTTATGGAGCTCAAAGCTGATAAAAAGGTAATTGTCGAGCGTAATAACAAGGTTGTGTACGACAACGGAGACACAGTCGTTAAGGTGTTCAGCGGAAGTAAGCCTTCTGCTGATATTCTGAATGAGGCTTTAAACCTCACTCGTGCTGAACAGGCCGGTATTAACGTTCCAGCTCTTGCAGAGATCAGTAAGGTTGGTAATTGCTGGGCTGTTTCAACCAGAAAAGTTGAAGGCAAAACAATAAGACAGCTCATTGAAGAGCATCCAGAAAAAGAGGATGAGTACCTCAATAAGTTTGTTGATATTGAGCTGGCCATCCACGCTCATAAGGCGCCACTTCTGACTCGCCAAAAAGATAAGTTCACCCGAATGATTAATAGTATTCCAGACATTCTTGATGAGGCTACAAGGTATGAGCTTCTGCTTAAGCTTGACGGTATGAAGCCTCACACTAAGGTCTGCCACGGTGACTTTGTTCCTTCCAACGTTATTCTCGCTGAGGATGGCGCTCCAGTAATTCTTGACTGGGCCCACGCAACACAGGGCAACGGCGCTGCAGACTGCGCTACAACGTATCTGCACCTGCTTCTCCACGGTGATGAGGAACTTGCCGAGAAGTACATCAATCTTTATTGCACCAAGCAGGGCTGCACACGTCAGTATGTAAACGATTGGCTTGGCATTGTTGCTGCAGCAGAACTTGCACGCGGTCGTGTAAAAGAAACAGAGTTCCTGCTTAAGTGGGTAAATGTTTATGATGCAATGTAGTTGGTTACAAGAACTTTAAACTAGCTGAGAAGAGCCTCGTCAGGGGCTCTTCTTTTATTACACTTCTTGTTGTTACATAAAGAAGCACAAGGAGTTAGCTATGTACGATATTGATCCAAAGCAGACCACCGCCAATTCAGAAAATAAGAAATCAAAGCTTGAGCGTATGAGCGCTGGTGAGTGGTGCGGTGGTGAAGCTGATGCAGAACAAAGCGCAGCTTTTTGGCGTGCTAAGGATCTTGCCTGGGAGTTTAACCAGACTCGCCCAAGCGATAAAGAAAAGTGTCGTCAGATTTTGACCGAACTTCTCGGCGAATTGGGAGAGGGAAGCGCAGCAGTTTCTCCTTTTCATGTTGACTATGGCTTCAACATCAAGATTGGTCCACACAGCTTTATTAACCACGGTGCATACCTAATGGATTGTGCGCCTATTACCTTTGGTGCTCATAGTTTTGTGGGTCCTCAGTTTAAGGCGTACACTGTTCAACACCCTCTAGATGCTGAGGAGAGAAACGCTTGGTATGAGCGAGCTCTACCAATTACGGTAGGAGATAACTGCTGGTTTGGTGGAAATGTGACGGTGCTTCCTGGTGTAACTATTGGCAACAACTGTGTTATTGGTGCTAATAGCCTAGTCACTAAAGATATTCCAGATAATTCTCTTGCTGTTGGTTCTCCCGCAAAGGTCGTACGTCAAATTACTGAGGCGGATAAGCTGGGACTTAAGGAGCTTCTGGGTTAGCCCTGTTAGGCTAGGAGCGCGTGGCTTCGGGGTATAGGACTTTAAAGTGCACTGTTTCGGGATTGTTTAACTATTTATTTGATGTTAGAGACGTCCGCGCTATAATAATTAAAACGGGGAGCTGGGAAATGGCCCGGCTGAGAGGCAACACCGTATGTTGCGACCCATTAACCTGATCTGGGTAATGCCAGCGTAGGGATTCAATGCCGTCCTTACGCACTACAAGAAGGAGGGCATATGAAAAAACTTTCTCAGTTTACACTGCAGGCCATATCCCTTACTTCTTTTCTTGTGCTTTGGCAGCTTGTTATTGTTGTGGGAATTATTCCAAATTACCTTGTTCCAACTCCTGTTCAGGTTGTATTTGCACTGGTCAAGGATTTTCAGCTTCTTATGACTCACACAGGGATTACGCTTCTAGAATCCCTTATTGGCCTAGTTATTGGAGTGCTTATTGGCTTTGCACTTGCGGTTCTTATGGACTTCTTCAAAACGCTGGACAAGCTGCTTTCTCCACTTGTAACTATCTCACAGACTATTCCTATTGTGACCATTGCGCCGCTTTTGGTGCTTTGGTTGGGCTATGGCCTCTTGCCCAAGATTGTTCTTGTGGCTATTTCAACGTTTTTCCCTATTACCGTGGCGCTGAACTCGGCATTTAAATCGATTGACCCCGATATGGTTGATCTAATGACCGCCATGGGAGCTAGTCGTTGGCAGATTTTCTGGCACGTCAAATTGGCCGCCGCTGCACCACAGTTTTTCTCGGGACTCAAAATGAGCGTGACCTACGCCGTAATTGGCGCAGTAATTGCAGAGTGGCTGGGTGGCGACGCTGGACTGGGCGTGTACATGACGCGCGTCAGAAAAGCATTTGCGTACGACAGGATGTTTGCGGCTATCGTGGTGGTTTCTGCGTTGTCGCTCGTGTTGATGAAGCTCGTAGAACTTGTCCAAAAGCGCGCACTGCCTTGGGATACCTCTCAAGACAGTGGAGAATCCACGCACTAATCTCAACTGGTTCAAAGAAAGAAGTGATAACCGCATGAACGCATCTAATCGCAAGGGTATAACAAGAAAAGGCTTTCTAGCTGCGATGGGTTTCTCGACAGCAGGTCTTTGCGCAGGTTGCTCGCTTGAGCAGCCTTCCGCTCCGTCTAACAGCAGCAAGGGCGGTGGGCGGAATTCCGGTGGAGCTACAGAGATTACGTTTGCTCTGGACTACACTCCAAACACCCACCACACCGGCATTTATGTAGCACAGGAGAAAGGCTACTTTGACGAGGCTGGTCTCAAGGTAACCATTCAGCAGCCACCTGCTGACGGTGCGGACGCGCTGATTGGTGCGGGCGGCGCTCAGATGGGCGTTACCTACCAGGACTATATTGCTAACAGCCTCTCGTCTTCTAATCCGCTGCCGTATACCGCGGTGGCTGCTATCATTCAGCACAATCTTTCGGGCATTATGAGCCGTGAAGAGGATCACATTGTTCGTCCGCGAGACCTGAATGACCGCACTTACGCTACGTGGAATCTCCCTGTTGAACAGGCTACTATCAGGTCTGTTATGGAATCTGACGGCGGAGATCCTTCAACGCTTAAGATGGTACCTTACGAGGTAGACGACGAGGTATCTGGCTTAAAAGCAAAGATGTTTGATGCTGTTTGGGTGTATGAGCAGTGGGCTGTTCAAAATGCTCGTGTTCAGAACTTTGCGTACAACTATTTTGCCTTTGCAGCTATTGATCAAAACTTTGACTTTTACACACCAGTTATTGCGGTAAACGATGGCTTTGCAAAAGAGAATGCAGACGCTGTTAAGGCCTTCTTGAGCGCCGCAAGAAAGGGTTACGAGTTCTGCGTTTCTAACCCAGACGAGGCAGCAGAGATTTTGCTCAAAGCTGTTCCAGAACTTGACGTTGACCTGGTTAAAGCCTCTCAGAAGTTCTTGGCTGCTAAGTATATTGACGATGCCGAGAAGTGGGGCGTTATTGACTCTGCTCGCTGGCAGCGTTTCTATACCTGGCTCAATGACCAGCAGCTGCTTGAAAATAAGATTGATCCATCCGCAGGATTTACTAGTGAGTACCTTGGATAAGCAAACTACTGACATAACAGAAGGCGCAGCCGTAGAAGTTCCTGGCGAGAAGGACCTTGGAGCTGCGGGTGCATGCGAGCCGCAACAGACTGCTCCGGCGCTTGAAGCACGCAATCTTACGCTGGTCTGGGGAAACGGCCAGGTAGTTGCTAAGGACATCTCAATTGAGCTGCAGCCGGGCACTATCACCTGCCTGGTTGGTCGTTCAGGCTGCGGCAAGACAACGTTGCTCCACGCACTTGCGGGGCTTTTACAGCCGCAAGAGGGCAAGGTGCTGCTGCATGGCTCCGACGTCACGGGACATCCGGGCCACATTGGCTACATGCTCCAGAAGGATTTGCTCATCCCAAGCAAACGAATCATCGACAACGTAGCACTTCCGCTTGAGCTGAAGGGCGTCTCGCGCGCTGAGGCGCGCACACGGGCCCAGGAGATGCTGGAACGCGGCGGACTTGAGCGCGTGGCACAAAGCTGGCCTCACGAGCTCTCAGGAGGCATGAGACAGCGTGTTGCGTTCCTGCGCACGGCACTCATCGGCTCAGACATCATGCTGCTGGACGAGCCTTTCTCGGCGCTTGACGCTCTCACACGGCGAGAAATGCGTGCGTGGCTGATGTCTTCTGTGAAGGAGTTTGGTCTCTCGGTGCTGGTGATCACGCACGACGTTGATGAGGCCGTTGCCATGGCTTCGCGCATTTACGTGATGGCAGGAAGTCCAGCACAGGGTGTGGTAACCAAGATTGTGGGCGTTATTGAGCCACAGGGCTGCGCTGATGTGACGGCGGCAGACTCTAGCAAAGATGCTGGTCAAGGTACTGAACTGGCATCATTTGACCTAAGCGAAGAGTTTTTGGCTGCCAAGCGAGAAGTGCTTTCATTGCTGGGGTAGTTATCCTTTACGAGCGCTGTGAACTGCCTCCCATTTCTTGGACATAAGAAATGGGAGGCAGTTCATATGCGGGTGATTATGATTCTGCAGCGTGTTAGCGTCGGCTTTT
>JABZGZ010000030.1 GCA_015259105.1 Atopobium sp.
ATGTAGAGGAAGACTACGGCATTATCTACAACAAGAAGCTGCTTGAGAAGGCTGGCTATAAGGGAGATGACATCAAGGACTTTGCTTCACTGAAGAAGGTCGTTGAGGATATTCAGGCTCGCAAAGCAGAGCTTGGCGTAAAGGGCGCATTCACCAGCGCTGGTCTTGATTCCAGTTCTGACTGGCGCTTTACTACACACCTTGCAAACCTTCCTTTGTACTATGAGTTCAAGGATACTGGTGATCCAGAGGCTAAAGAGATCAAGGGAACCTATCTTCCTAACTACAAGCAGATTTTTGACCTCTATATCAACAACGCCACATGCAGCCCAACAGAGCTTTCTGGCAAGACTGGCGATGACGCTGTTGCAGAGTTTGTTAACGGTGAAGCAGTCTTCTACCAGAATGGTACCTGGGCATACAATGACATCAAGAAGCTTGGCGACGATGCCCTTGGTATGATTCCAATTTACATCGGCGTTAAGGGTGAAGAGAAGCAGGGTATGTGCTCTGGCGGCGAGAACTATTGGTGCGTAAGCTCCAAGGCAGACGACGCTTCCCAGAAGGCAACGCTTGACTTTATCTATTGGTGCGTAACTTCTGATACTGCTACCACTGCAATTGCTGAGGAAATGGGCTTCACCATTCCATTCAAGAACGCAAAGGCAACTAAGAATGCACTTGCAAACATTGCAGCTGAGTATGCAAAGAAGGGCAATGAGCCCGTGGCTTGGGACTTCATTTACATTCCTTCTCAGGAGTGGAAGAACAACCTCTCCAGTGCGCTTAAGGGCTATGCAGCAGGAACAGAGGGCTGGGATGCTGTTAAGTCCGCATTCGTTGATGGTTGGAAGACTGAGAAAGAGGCTAACGCATAGTAGTCCTTCTAGTAATACTTTGATTGGTGAGAGACGAGAAGAGAGATCTCTCTTCTCGTCTCTTGTTATTGGAGGGTATCTCTATGGCTAAGATGTTGAAGCGGTGGTGGCCATTATTTGTTATGCCCACAGCGCTCTCTTTTTTGTTTGGCTTTATGATCCCGTTTGTTCAGGGATTCTATCTTTCATTTTGTAAATTTATTACCATCAGTGATGCTAAACCAGTTGGTCTAGATAACTATGTAGCAGCTTTTTCTGACCCACAGTTTGCTCATGCTTTTTGGTACACCGCATTATTTGCGCTTGTCTCAACAGTTCTTATTAACGTGTTGGCGCTTGCAATTGCACTCGCTTTAACTCGCAAGAATCTTAAGGGCACCAATTCATTTAGGACTGTCTTTTTTATGCCAAACCTTATCGGTGGCATTGTTTTGGGTTACATCTGGAATATTTTGATTAACTGTGTGCTCTCTATTGTGGGCGAGCAGCTCCTTGCGCTTAATAGCATTGCTGGATTCTGGGGAATGATTTTCCTTACCCTTTGGCAGCAGGTTGGTTACATGATGATTATTTATATTGCCGGCCTGCAGTCTATTCCAAGTGACTATCTTGAAGCAGCGCGAGTTGATGGAGCAAATGCTTGGCAGACACTTTGGAAGGTAAAAATTCCAAACTTAATGTCTACTATTACCATTTGTCTTTTCTTGACGGTAACAAATGGCTTTAAATTATTTGATCAGAACCTGGCACTTACTGCAGGTGAGCCTAAGCATGCAACCGAAATGCTTGCTCTTAATATTTACAATACCTTCTACGCTCGACAGGGAGCAAAGTGGATGGGTATCGGCCAGGCTAAGGCTGTTATTTTCTGCATTCTAGTTATTTGTATTGTCATGATTCAGCTGAGAGCCACCAGGTCAAGGGAGGTGCAGCAATAATGAAGCGCGATCAAATCATTAATAAAATTCTTGCTGTATTCTTTACCGTTCTTTCTCTTGCATGGATTTATCCAATGGTTATGATCTTGATGAATTCATTCAAGGAAGAAACAACTATTACTACATCTACGGCATTTGATTTTGTTACATCAGAGAACTCTGCAGGTTTTGCTAACTACATTGCCGCTTTAGAGAAGCAAGGTTTCTTAGCAGCCTTTGGATATTCTCTAGTAATTACCATCACATCTGTTGCACTGATTTTGGTGTGCTGCTCAATGTGTGCATGGTTTATTGTCCGTGTAAAAAATCGCATTAGCAACATTTTGTACTACCTGTTTGTTTTCTCGATGGTAGTGCCTTTCCAGATGCTTATGTTTACGCTGTCCAATATGGCAAATACGCTTGGATTTAATACTCCTTTCAATATTTGCTTTATTTATTTGGGCTTTGGCGCTGGTCTAGCAGTATTTATGTTTGCTGGGTTTGTTAAGACCATTCCACTTGAGATTGAAGAAGCTGCAACTATTGATGGTTGCAACCCACTTCAGACGTTCTTCCATGTTGTTTTGCCTATTATGAAGCCAACGTATATTTCTGTTGGTATTCTCGAAACCATGTGGGTCTGGAATGACTATTTGCTGCCATATCTTGTACTGGATAGGACTAAATACCAAACTATTCCAATTTTGATTCAGTACTTTAGAGGTGGATATGGAAAAGTAGAGATGGGTCCAATGTTTGCCTGCATCATGATGGTTATTATCCCCATTGTCATTATGTATTTGCTGTGCCAGCGCTACATCATCAATGGTGTCATTTCTGGCGCGGTAAAAGGCTAAATCTCAATGTATTGCAGCAGACTATAGGCATTTCTGAAAGGTTTTATCATGGCAGAAATCGTTTTAAAGAATATAAAAAAGATTTATCCAAATGAGAAAAAGCGCAAGTCTCTCTTTGGTAAGAAAACTGAACAGAAAAAGAGCAACCTTGAGGTAACTGAAGAAGGCGTTGTTGCTGTTCAGGATTTTAATCTCACTATTAAAGAGCACGAGTTTGTGGTGCTTGTTGGTCCTTCAGGTTGTGGAAAATCTACTACGCTGCGTATGATTGCAGGTCTAGAAGATATTTCTGCTGGTGAGCTTTATATTGACGGAAAGCTGGTCAATGACGTTGCGCCAAAAGACCGTGACATTGCAATGGTCTTCCAAAGCTATGCGCTGTATCCAAATATGACCGTCTACGACAACATGGCATTTACCCTTAAGCTTAAGAAGGTAGATCCACAAGTCATTGACGAGAAGGTCCGTGCAGCTGCAGAAACATTAGGCATCACGGCATATCTTGATCGTAAGCCAAAGGCTCTTTCCGGTGGTCAGCGTCAGCGTGTTGCAATTGGTCGCGCGATTGTCCGTGATCCAAAAGTCTTCTTGATGGACGAGCCACTCTCAAACCTTGATGCAAAGCTAAGAAATCAGATGCGTACAGAGATCATTAAGCTTCGTCAAAAGGTCAATGGAACTTTTGTCTATGTTACACACGACCAAACAGAGGCTATGACCTTGGGTGATCGTATTGTCATTATGAAAGATGGCTTTGTTCAGCAAATTGGAACTCCTCAAGAAGTGTTCAATAGGCCCGCAAACCTCTTTGTTGCTGGATTTATTGGCATGCCACAAATGAATTTCTTTGACGCACATCTTATCCGCGTGGACAATGAGTTCCATGTAGAGACAGAAAGCATGTCATTTGATATTTCTCCTGAGATGGCCAATCTGTTAGCACAGTCTTGGGTAGCTGCCCCTGCAACAGATGTTATTGTTGGCATTAGACCAGAGCAGATTTATCTGACTGAGCCAAATGAAATTGGCGCCTTCAAGGGCAATCTTGAAGTAAGCGAGCTTATGGGTTCCACAGTTCACCTTCATGTTCATACTGATGACGGCAACTTTGTTCTTATCGTTCCTGCAACTGAGCTTGCAAAACGAAACCTCAACATTGGCGATCAGGTATGGTTTAAATTTGAAGATAACGCCGTTCATCTCTTTGATAAGAACACGCAAGATAATCTAGTTAAGTATTAAAGCTTTGTACTGGCTTATCTTGAAAGAGATAAGCCAGTACTCTTTTTGCGAAAGAGGCAACTATGGGACGAGCAAGCGGAGTACTTTTGGCCGTTTCTTCTCTTCCAAATTCATATGGGATTGGCACGTTTGGCAAAGAAGCCTACGATTTTATCGATTTTCTCGTCAGAACTAAACAAAGGTATTGGCAGGTCTTACCTCTTACTACTACAAGTTATGGAGACTCTCCTTACCAGTCGTTTTCTGCAGCAGCAGGAAGTCCTTACTATATTGATTTAAAAGACCTTGAAAAACTTGGATATTTGAAGTCAGATGACTTTGAAGATGTTTCTTTTGGAACTAGTAAAACTTGCATTGATTATGGTGCGCTATTTGTAAATCATCGTCGTTTGCTTAATCGTGCTTTTGATAGGTTTGTGCAAGATGTACCTGCTGATTTTGAGAAGTTCTGCCACGATCAGGCAGAGTGGCTTGATCCTTACGCGGAGTTCATGTCTTTGAAGGAAGAGTTTGGTCATAAAGCCTACTGGGAGTGGCCAAAACAATACCAGCAAAGAAATGAAATAACTGCACAAGAGATTAAGAAACTGCAAAAGTCAGTTTTGTATCACAAGATGACTCAGTATTTCTTCTTTACTCAATGGGCAAAGGTTAAGTCTTATGCCAATAAAAGGGGAGTACTTATAATCGGTGACCTTCCCATTTATGTCTCGCGCGATTCTGTTGAGATGTGGGCACAGCCAGAACTGTTTAAAACGGATGAAACAGGACGGCCTATTACGGTTGCGGGTACTCCTCCCGATCAATTTTCTTCTACCGGTCAATATTGGGGAAACCCCATTTATAACTGGGAGTATATGAAAAAATCGCACTACGCATGGTGGGTTTGGCGAGTACAGACAAATCTTGAGATGTTTGATGTGCTTCGAATCGATCATTTTAGAGGCTTTGAGGCATACTGGGAGATTCCTTACGGAGCTGCAAATGCTACAGAAGGCAAATGGACTAAAGGGCCAGATTTGGAGCTGTTTAAGGAACTGGAAAAGCAGCTGGGTAAGCTTCCAATCATTGCGGAAGACCTTGGCTTAATTACACCAGAGCTTATCGCCATGCGAGATAAAACTGGTTTCCCAGGAATGAAAATCTTGCAGTACGGATTTGATGGAAAGCATGATTCAAGAGATCTTCCTCACAATTACACTGCAAATACTATTGCTTATGTGGGAACGCATGATAATCCAACTGCTCGTGGTTGGTATGAAACTCAGGCTACTGATAGAGAGCGTGAACAGGCAGATATTTACCTTCATCGCTCAAAAGATGAGCCAATTGGTGAGGCGCTTTCACGTGGAATTGCAGCTTCTGTGAGTGACACTTGTATTCACACCATGCAAGATCTTCTCGGCTTAGACGATTCTGCACGCATGAATATTCCAGCCACCGTTGGCGGTAACTGGTGTTGGCGCATGAAGCAGGGAGCTATCACGCGTCACACAGAAGATTTCTTAAGAACTATTACTGAGATGTACTTCAGGGTGTACAAAGAGGAGAAGTAATGAACTTAGACACCTTATCTCTTCAACAATTTGGTCAACCTCTGTCTGAAATTACTGACAGTCAGGTTTTTGAGTTACTACTTCAGGTGGTTAAGAGTCAGTCAGACGCTCTACCGTTAAACAATGGTAAGAAGAGGCTTTATTACATCTCTGCAGAGTTTCTCATTGGAAAACTGCTCTCAAATAACCTCATTAATCTGGGAATTTATAACGAGGTAAAAGAGCAACTTTCTAAAGCAGGTCATTCATTAGAAGATATTGAAGAGCTTGAAGTTGAGCCTTCGCTTGGAAATGGTGGCCTTGGTCGATTGGCAGCATGCTTTATCGATTCTATGTCAACTCTTGGCCTGCCAGGCGATGGTGTGGGTCTTAAGTATCATTTTGGCCTCTTCCATCAGAAGTTTTTAGACAGACAGCAAATCACTGTCCCAGATGCTTGGCTTTCTGATGACAGGTGGCTTGAAGACGAGAAGACATCATTTACCGTAGAATTCAGAGATTTCTCGGTGACGTCTGAGCTCTATTCCATTGATGTTTTGGGATATGGCCGAACAAAGAAAAACAGACTTCGTTTGTTTGACCTGCAAAGTATCGACGAATCATTAGTTTCTGATGACGCTATTGATTTTGATAAGACTGCTTTAAAAAAGAATCTAACGCTCTTTTTGTATCCCGACGATTCGGACGAAGACGGTCAGCTTCTTCGTGTGTATCAGCAATATTTTATGGTTTCAAATGCTGCACAGCTGATTGTTAAAGAGGCGGTTGAGCGCGGCAGTAATGTTCATGACCTCGCCGACTATGTTGTGATTCAGATTAACGATACGCACCCCACAATGGTAATTCCAGAGCTTATTCGTATCCTGACTGAGAAATACGATATCTCGTTTGATGAGTCTGTAACCATTGTTTCTTCACTAGTTGCATACACAAATCATACGATTTTGGCAGAAGCTCTTGAGAAATGGCCTCTTAAATTTATCGAGGAAGTTTCTCCAAAGATTGCTTCGATTATCAAAAAGCTTGACGAACACATCCGTAGTATCGTTGCGGATCCAAGTGTACAAGTCATCATTGATAAGAAAGTTCACATGGCTAACCTTGCCATTCATTACGGCTTTAGTATCAACGGTGTTGCAGCGCTTCATACTAAGATTTTGGAAGAGACAGAGCTCAAGCCATTCTTTGATCTGTATCCAGAGAAATTCTCTAACAAAACTAATGGAATCACTTTCCGTCGCTGGCTCATGGGTTGTAATCCCGAGCTTGCCGAGTATCTTGATGCGTTATTAGGAGATGATTGGAGAACAACCGCTCATCTCGAGGGGCTTTTAGAGTATCGCGATAACGAAGAAGTCCTTAATCAGCTGCAGCAAATAAAGCAAGCAGCAAAAGATCGAATGGTCAAATTTTTGCTGGACACTCAAGATGCAAAAGTTAATGCCGACTCCATTATTGATGTCCAGGTGAAGCGTTTCCACGAATATAAGCGTCAGCAAATGCTATTGCTTTATTTGATTTGGAAATATTTTGATATTAAGTCCGGACACCTTCCAAAGCATCCTATTACTGTCATTTTTGGTGGTAAGGCTGCACCAGCATACGTGGCTGCTCAAGATATCATTCATGCAATTCTTGTTCTCTCGTCTTTGATTGCAAACGATGCAGATGTTTCACCATATCTTCAGGTGATAATGATCGAGAATTACAACGTTACTGCCGCTGGGCACGTTATTCCAGCAGCAGATATCTCTGAACAGATTTCACTGGCTTCCAAGGAGGCTTCTGGAACTTCCAACATGAAGTTCATGCTTAACGGCGCTGTTACCGTTTGCACAGTTGATGGTGCAAATGTAGAAATTGCCGACTTGGTAGGCAAGGAGAATATCTACACGTTTGGTGCTTCAAGTGATGAGGTTGTAAGCCTCTATGAGCACAAAGGTTACAAAGCAAAAGAGTTTTATAAGAAGCCCCAGATTAAACCACTCGTTGATTTCTTAATTAGCCCAGAGTTTATTTCTCTTGGAAATGAGGAGCGCCTGGAGCGTCTTCACAAAAACCTGTGCTCAAAAGACTGGTTTATGACGCTGCTTGATTTGGAAGCATACATTTCAACAAAAGAGCACGTGTTCGATGATTATGAGGATAGGAGAGCGTGGCTCCAGAAGTCTCTTGCAAATATTGCTATGGCAGGAACGTTCTCATCTGATAGAACTATTGCCGAATATAACAATGAGATTTGGCACCTTACTCCTGATAAGTAGATGTAAGTAATACGGATCAGCAAACCGCCACTTAAGCCAGCGGTCTAATGTAGTCATAACAAGCGGACTTAACAAGCGGTCTAGACCAGTAGTCTAGGCCGCTTGAATGTGTTCCTCTAGCGATTTAATGAACGAAAATATCATCTGTTTTGGTCTCATCTGCATAAATGACAAGAAATGAGCTATGGTATATACATAAATATTCACCCTTCACGCTGAAAGAAGGATGTATGAACAGCACTTCTGTTAGAAGCGTTAGAAGCACTCGATTTTCTCGCTTTACGGTTTTAGCAATTCTTATGCTATTTGTGGGTGCAATTTTGGCGTTTGCTCTGCCACACACAGCATTTGCTGCCGACCCAACAGTTTATTCCGAAGATGTGGACGGCGCTCCGCTTGACGGTACGCAGACCGTGGCAAATCCATTCCCTGACTTTATTTCAGATGCTGAAATTCAGGCAGAGATTACTGCTCAGGCTGCTAAACCGCGAGAGGACCGTACGGGTGTCATCGCGCGTTATTACTGGGTAAAGCCTGATGGAACTGCGCTCAAGCTGGACATGGATCCAACTAAATATTCTGTTGCGCAGATGATTGCCGAGGGCGGAGAAATTCGTGCTTACTACGTTCTTCTCGGCGATGCAGAGAATCTGATCAACTTCCCACACAATGATTCAAATGGTTATGGTCTGCGTAAGGTGGCTGTTTCGGCTCATGCTGCTGTTGATACATACAAACCAATGGACGCAACAGGTGCTCTTTCGGGTGGTGGTCCAAAGACTAATTTGATGTTTACCGTTAAGGTCAATGGTCAGTCTATTATGGGTGGCACTTCATATGAAGAGCCTGCTGCTGTATTTACTGCACCAGTCACAGTTCGTCAGTACATTGAGTTCTCCGCACCACTGAACATTTCTGATAGGTCTTATCAGCTGGGAATTCAGGGTGGCATTAAGAAATCTTGGGGAGGCACTCACGCATACACCAAGCGCTATCCTGCGCGAGTCATTGATACAGCAACGGCTGTGTATCACTATGTCGACGATCTGGCATACAGGCAGCTTAATGGTCTTGGCCTCAGTGATCCTATTGCTCAAAGAAATGCCGGTCTTCCTATTTATGGTAATGGCGCAGTAAGCGTTCTTGGTCTTGATGATCTTGCTGCTACGTATACAACTTCTGCAGCGTTTGAGGATCGTCAGGTATCTGCTCGTTACAACACAAAGGGTCATGTCGTGTATATGCCTGAGTATGCTGGCGTTACTGCAGATGACTCTGTTGCTGGCGGTAATAAGTTTGAGACCGATCCATCAACCAATCTGTTGTTGACTACTGTTCGTAAGTCAGTCGAAGAGATTAAGGCTGCAGGACCTGGTGATTCTTACGTCTATATCGCAAATGATATCGACGTTCCAGAGGGAACATCTCTTGCGATTGGTACGTATAACTCTGGTCCTCGCGATAATTCCGTTTTGGCTCCTGGCTTCAATGCAGACGGTTCTGTAAACCGTACTAGGCAGTATTACCTCACGTATCGTGCCGTTCCATCTCCTTTGAAGCTTGTGAAGACTGACTCAGACGATGCTTCTAAGCCTGTCGCTGGTGCTACTTATAGCCTCTATAAGGCTGACGGCACATTGGTCAAAGAGGGAATCACTACTGGTACTGATGGTACTTTCACATCCGGTGATATTCTTACAAAGACAGAGCTAACCGCACTGGTTAAGAACACTGCAGCAACTGCAGACCTACTGACCAAGGGCATTTATCAGGATGGAGATAAGTTCTATCTGACACCGGGCGATTATTATCTGGTTGAGACTGCATCTCCAGAGGGATATGAGCTCAACACAAATCAGATTCCATTTACCGTAGCTCCTGCAACGTTTAATGCTGCAGATGAGACTATTGTTCCTGCGGAAGTTACTACAGCTGATAAGCCAATAACTCCTACACCAACCCCAACGCCAGATCCTAATCCAGAGCCAAAGCCTAAGACTCCTAAGAAGAAGAGGTCTAACCTGCCAGATACTGGCGATGCAATGTCCATTGCAAGCGCGCTTGCAGCTGCAGGTATTATTGCTTCTGGTCTTGCGTACTCTGTAAAGATTCGCCGTTAGTTCTTGGTTTACAGATTACAAGTGCTAAAGAGGCTGTGCTTCGCACAGCCTCTTTTTTTGATGCGTGAAGTCTGGCATAGTTGACGCTTAGTTGGACGCTAACCTGCATGCTGACCTGCGCAGTCTGTGCAATTGACACTGTTTGAGGGCAAGCATATCTTGCAAGTGGTAAAAAATGCGTTTAGTTGGAGATTTCATTTTTCTGCATACAACGTTTGCCCAGATAAAAGTTTTTGGCGCGGTAAAAAATCGTCTTAGTTGGGGATAAATCGGCAAATTTTAGGTTTTCATCCCCAACTAAACGGGTTTTTTACCTTTTTCGGCACATAATCTTGAGCCTAAAAATTACGTATGCATAGAAATGAATTTAATAGCATAAATATTCAAGGAAATTAATCAAAAGTAACTGATGACAAGTAAATAGGAAAATTGCTAATAAAACGTCTGGGAAAACAGGGGAAGACGCAGGAAAAGTCACTAATGAGCTTAAAAGCTATCAGCTTGCTCAGCAAAAACACAGTAAGAATAAGCTGAATAAGCAGGGAACGAGCAGAATAATGCTTAGAGCAGGGAAGTGATGAAAGAAAAATAGGGAATTTTATGGAGCGGCGGACGGGACTCGAACCCGCAACAGTCAGCTTGGAAGGCTGATGCTCTACCAATTGAACTACCGCCGCAAGGGTAAAGCAAAAAGAAAAAATGGTCGGGGTGACTGGATTCGAACCAGCGACCCACTGCTCCCAAAGCAGTTGCGCTACCAAGCTGCGCTACACCCCGAGCCGAGAGAAAAGTATAGGTGACAAATCGCCCGAGAGCAAGAAGAAATTGCAATCTTTTTGAACTAATTTTTCGTCAATTAGAATTTTCAATTTTGTTATGTAATCGAAACAATGGATGACTATGCTATTCGTAACCACTTCGAAAGGGGTTTTATGAGCTACTCATCTAAGGTAATTGCACAGCTTGAAGAGCGTTACGCAGATCAGCCTGAGTTTATCCAGGCAGCAAAAGAAGTTCTTACTACCATCCAACCTGCGCTTGACGCACATCCAGAGTTCGAGAAAGCCGCTTTGCTTGAGCGTCTTGTTGAGCCAGAGCGCACTGTTATGTTCCGCGTCCCATGGATTGATGACGCCGGCAACGTCCAGGTCAATCGCGGATACCGCATCGAGTTCAACTCCGCAATTGGACCTTACAAAGGCGGCCTCCGTCTCCATCCAACCGTTAATCTTTCTATCCTGAAGTTCCTCGGTTTTGAGCAGATCTTCAAGAACTCCCTGACCACGCTTCCAATGGGCGGCGGCAAGGGCGGCTCCGACTTCGATCCAAAGGGCAAGTCCGACCGCGAGATTATGGCGTTCTGCCAGTCCTTCATGACCGAGCTTTCCCGCCACATCGGTCCAAACACCGACGTTCCAGCTGGCGACATCGGCACCGGCGCACGTGAGATCGGCTACATGTTTGGCCAGTACAAGCGCCTCCGCAACGAGTGGACCGGCGTCCTGACCGGCAAAGGCCTCTCCTTTGGCGGCTCCCTCGCTCGCACCGAGGCAACCGGCTACGGCGCGGTTTACTTTCTCACTCACATGCTTGCCGAGAAGAACGATGCACTTGCAGGTAAAACGGTCTGCATCTCCGGTTCCGGAAACGTTGCTACCTACGCTGCCCAGAAGGCACAGCAGCTGGGAGCAACTGTGGTAACCGTTTCCGACTCCTCAGGTTATGTCTATGATCCAGAGGGCATCGACGTTGAGCTGCTGAAAGACGTCAAGGAGGTCCGCCGCGCACGCATCAAGGAGTACGCTGACGCACGTCCTTCCGCAACTTTCTTCCCAGGTGAGCGTCCTTGGAGCCAGAAGTGCGACATTGCTATGCCATGCGCAACTCAAAACGAGCTCGAGCTCGCCGATGTGCAGAAACTTGTTGCTAATGGCACCAAGTACGTTGTCGAGGGCGCTAACATGCCAACCACCCTCGAGGCAACTAATTACCTCATCGAGAACGGTGTCTTCTTCGCACCTGGCAAGGCTGCAAACGCAGGTGGCGTAGCAGTTTCCGGTCTTGAGATGTCCCAGAACGCTGAGCACCTGTCCTGGACGTTTGAGGAGGTAGACTCCAAGCTTCAGGGAATCATGGAGAGCATTTACACTGCTGCTTCAGAGGCTGCCGCAACGTACGGCCACCCTGGCAACCTGGTCTTTGGCGCAAACATTGCCGGCTTCCTCAAGGTTGCAAATGCAATGATGGCTCAGGGTGTTTGCTAGTTTGCATCGCATTTGGCGAGAAACCCGTTGTTGCAGCACGTAATTGAACAAACTGCATCGTTGGTTTAACGTAATTGTCAAAAAGGACCTTGGTCTTCCAAGGTCCTTTTTGTTCGCTTATTGATTACAGCTTTCTCGCGCTTTACGCTCTTGAAACTCCTACGCTTTACGCTCGTGAAACAAATGCGTTTCCCTCGATAAAAT
>JABZGZ010000031.1 GCA_015259105.1 Atopobium sp.
GGTGGAAGGAGTCTCACGGGTAACTGTCTCAATTGCGTAAGCAACGTTGTTGTTAGCCGATGCAGCCTCCTGAGCAGCAAGCTGAGCTTTTACCTCAGCGTCAAGAGAGTCATAGTAACTCTTTGCCTCAGCGACCTGATTTTGGAGGTCATCAGCAGTAGTCTTCATTTCAGAAATCTGAGATTGGAGATTTTCTTGCTCTGCTTCAAGTTCTTGCTGTTGAGCCTGAAGCTGGTCACCAAGAGATTTGACGGTATTGATGGAGTCAGCCTCCTGCTTGCTGGTGCGGTCCATATAGTAGACGCGGCTGACAAAGTCCTCTGGGCTAGACGCTCCAAGGAGGAAGTCCAAAGTCTCCTGTGGGCCTGCCTTATAAGCACTCTTCATTGCTGCAGAAAGGACAAGACGCTGCTTATTGAGCTGGTCTGTAGTCTCTGCAATCTGCTCCTGAACCTCACCAATCTTGTTGTTGGTGGCGTCGAGTGCATAGGTTTTCTCGTTAAGGTTATCCATGGCCTCTGCAAGAGCTGCACCAAGGGAGTCTAGCTGGGCAGATGCGGCCTCAAGATCGCTTTGTGGGTCTGCGAATAGCTTGGCTGGGGTAAGCAGCGTAGTAGCTACACCAAGACCTGCAAATAAGAGAGCGTCTCGTCTTGTGAAAGATCGGCGCTGTGACATATAAGCTCCTTCCGCAAAGCACGAAATCAATTGGGCAACGTGTTGCTTTGCTTTGCCATCTAGGATAGCTCATTTGATAAAAAATCAAAGTCAACTCACCGATTTCTTGGCGAGAAACCCGTGTAAACAGGAAGCTACCCTATCGAGTATTTGAATAGTTTACCCCGAAAATGACATTTAATACAAATTCTAAAGACTATTTGTGCAGTTATATAGCATGGAGCGGGCAAATATCATTGCATAAATTTATCTTTGACCTGCAATTATGGAGAAATTCTATGTATTGCAAACAAGTTTACTGTGATTAACAAAATGCTTATGTAAATAAGACAAATGGCCGACAAGCACGTAGTCTTGCCAGCCAAAATTGTCAGGTTAAAGTAAGTCTGATGTAAGTGATTTAGCTTATTGAACCTTGATAAGGGTGTAGACCTCTTGATCAAAGCACTTGCCAATAATCTCCCTTGGGTGCAGATAGCAAAGCTCAAGCGCAAATGCAAAGCCAGCTACTTTTGCACCGGCCTTCTCGGCAAGTTGAGCACAAGCAACGCAGGTGCCGCCAGTAGCAACCAGGTCATCAGCAATAAGAACAACGTCGTCTGGGGTAAGAGCATCGGTGTGAATCTGAAGCTCGCTGGTACCGTACTCCAGGTCATAAGCCTGTGCGTAGACCTCACGAGGCAGCTTGCCTGGCTTACGAGCAGGAACAAAGCCTGCGCCCAGTTTGTAGGCTACAGGGGTTCCAACAAGAAAACCACGAGCTTCAGCACCAATAACCTTGGTGATTCCTGCATCAGCAAAGTGTTCTGCAATGTCATCAACAACTGCGTGGAAGCACTCAGGATCTTTAAAAAGTGGAGTTACATCTTTAAAGATAACGCCTGGCTCTGGATAATCAGGAATGCTAATGATATGACTCTCATAATCATACGTAGACACAATGTCCTCACATTCAATATCAAAATCAATGAATAGTTATATATACCTAGATTACTCGTCTAGATGCATATCCTTAAAAGATTCACGAACTAATTTAGTGATAAGTTCATTTCTGACCGCATTGGTAAGGCCTAACATGCGGGTCAAAGCGGCCATAAACTTCTGGCGAGTCTCGTCAGTATGGTCAACTTCAACTCCCCCGCCCTTTTTAGCGTATACGACAAGTGACTTTGCAAACATACTAGACTCTCGGTTTGCGGCCATAACGTATTGACGCAGGTTTTTGGGCTCAAAACCAAAGTGGCGAAGCTCATTACAAAGGCGAATCAACGTAAGGTCCTTGCCGTCTACAAGGTCTCTACCATGAGGAGAGCGCTTTAAAGCAATAACGCCTGCTTCGGAAAGCTGACGAACAAAGCCTACAGAGCATCCCACTATCTCTGGAATGCGATCAATAGCGTGATATTTCTGAACAACTTCAGGGTCATCTACAGGTACCACAATGGCATCAGCATGTGTGGCACCAAGAATTGCCTGAGACACTTGCTTTCCATCAAGCTGAGGTTGAGCCTGGCGAGAAGAACTTTGAGCTTCAGGTGCAGCCTGAGCCTCAGCTCCAGTTGCCTCATCAGTCTGAGCTTTGACCTGTTGTTCAGCTTCAGGGTTTTTATCTTGCCTATCAAGCTCTTCTCTAATAACTGAGAGCGGCATAAAACGGCTTTTCTGCAGATACAGAATAGTCTCAAGTCGCTTAACGTCTTTTTGGGAATACAGACGATAGCCACCAGCAGTTCTGGTAGGAGTAAGCAAACCTTCATCCTGCAGATACCTAACTTTGGAAACACTCAAGTCAGGATAGAGAGCCTGTAATTTCTTGACTACTTTACCAATGGTAAGAAAGCCTGAATCAGCCATAAAGCTATCCTTTAACCTTAAGCTGAAACTCTGCTGGTATGGAAGACCATGCGGAAGGTGCCAATCTGAATAGTTGAGCCATCACGCAGGGTAGCCTTGTTAATAATGGCACCATCAACCCAGGTACCATTGAGAGAATCAAGGTCTTCAATAGTTGCATAACCAAGAGCAAGATTAGAGAGATCAATGGTGGCATGATTTCTGGAAACTGTCATGTCGTTCAAGAAAACACTGCTCTTTGGATCTCTGCCAAGAGAAATCTGAGGTAAATTGAGCTCAAAAGTTTGGCCAGTCTGTGGTCCCTTGACAATAGTAAGGACAGGGTGAGCTGGCTTTTGTTGAGCCATAAGGTCTGGAACCGTAGCGTCAGCTGATGGCATGCGGAAAATCTCTGTTGAGTCTGGTGACTGCTGTTTGATGTCGTCAGTTGACATGGTTTCTCCTTAATTTGGTTACAAGATAATAATAACGCTTAACGACACGCAATGCAGTCCATTTCGATGAGCGCACCAAGTGGCAACGCAGAAACCTCAACAACTGCCCTGCCAGGTGCAGGAAGAACAAAGTACTGCCTATAAATTTCGTTTACCTTTGGCAAATCATTGATATCAGCAAGGTAGATAGTTGTCTGAGCAACATCAGAAAGGGTACATCCTGCCTCTGCCAGAATTGACTGAGCAAGATGTATAACACGAGTAGTCTGCTCTTCAATTCCTCCGTCTATTAGCTTCTTTGGGTCTTCTGCAGAGACCGCAATTTGACCAGTTACAAATACCAATCTACCTGCAGTAGTACCCTGAGAGTATGGTCCCATAGGAGCTGGAACACCTACTGCATTAATTGCATATTTCATAGAAGATCACCCCTTGCGCCAATGAAATCATCAGAGGCTCTGAGTAAACCCCAACCCTCAAGTTTATCTTTAGCTACTACTACTTTAGTGTTACTTGCAAGTTCTGAAAACCATGGAAGATATGTTTTTAGACCTTCAACGAGCTGCTTATGACCAAGAGGATGAACTGCCTCAAAAGAAAGCAAGCTTCTAAAAAGAATTACCGTATGCACTGGAGGAACCATAACCAGATAGGCGGGAACTTTCTTGGTTGAAACATTGGCCACAAGAGCAGGGATTGTTTGGTCAAGCATAAGATTGCAAAGCTTTGAGTCTTCTGGGAGCTTCTGTTCTCCCAGGTAGTCCATAAGGACCTTCTTGGCCTTTTTACCAGCAAGAAGAAGCGGAGTAAGCAGCGGAGTTGCATCTTCCAAAGAGACTTCTGCATAAGGAGTTACACCGTTTTGCTCGACTGATGCAATGATAGAAAGCCACTCGTCTAGAATAAGCGAGCGCTCAGATGCATCAAGTACCACGTACTCGTTTTGACCAGAGCGCGCGAGAAGACCGATGGAAGACAGAGATCCGTCTCCTGTAAGCGCACACTCAAATGAAGTCTCTCCCACCTCAAGCTGCTTACCTGCAAAGACAGCTTCCACAAAATTTTGAGCTGAAACTCCACTCACCAGCGTGTAGCCGATACCGCTCAGGTCAATAAGAGCACAATCTTTCAGAGCTTCCTCAAGGGGTTTCTCGCCATAGAAAGATTGGGCTAAGTTGAAGCCTTCAGTTGAGGTTGAGAATTGTGCACCAAGATACTCAAGCTCGGTATGAAGGATAGAGCGTTTCTGCTCAGACATTAGTTTCTCCCAAAGAGATACGGAGCAACCGAATGCAGGTCAAAGAGGTTGTAGGCCGGAATAGTCCACAGCGTAAGATGTGCCTGGGTAATGGTGGTGCCTACCTGCGCGGAATCTTGGGACCAGTCAGTTGAAGAAACCAGCTGGTTGTTAGCTACTGGATAGTTGGGAGAAAGCATGGAGGTCTGGTAGGTGAAGTCTTTAGAGCCAGGCCATGCCATATACGTGGTAGAAGTTGATGGTTTAACCACTGCAGAAAGCAAGAAGTTGTCCTCGCTGTTGCGAATCTGCACAATCTGGTCAGTTCGCTGGATGCTTACGCGATTGTAATTGCGATAAGCCCAGTTCATTAGAATGGCTGTATCGTCAAAACGACCTTGTGTAGTCTCGCAACCAAGTACGCAGGTATACAGCGTAATGTTTCCGCGCTTGGAAGCGCCCAAGAAGGCGGTACCAGAGTCCTCTGCACCTGTTTTAATGCCGAGAAGACCGCGGTAGGAGTCCATAAGGTCATCGGTTGAATGGAACGTACGCTGCTCCCCTCCTACCGTTGTAGTGTATGACCTGGTGTGCACTGCGCTTGCGATGAGTGGATAGTGCTCACGCGCATAACGGCCCATCAGAGCAAGGTCTCGCGCGGTTGAATAGTGACCATCAGCATCTAAGCCGTGAGGATTCTGGAACTGCGTGTGAGTCATGCCAATCTCAGCAGCCTTCTTGTTCATTTGGTCAACAAAGGCCTGTTGAGAGCCAGATACATTGACGGCGATGTTATAAGCCGCATCGTGTGCGGAATACACCAGCATCATCATAATAAGTTGCCTGAGTGTAGGCGTATCGTCCGAGGTCAAACCTGCAACTTGAGAACCCTCTTCAAGATCTGGAACTGTGATTTCACAAGGCTCATCAAGATTAACGCCAGAATCAAGCGCAACAATTGCAGTCATAACTTTGGTGATGGATGCCATAGGGAGCTCTTGATCTGGGTTTTTGCTCCAGAGAACGTTTCCTTGAGCATCAGTAACAATGGCGGTAGTTGCCTCAGTAAGTTTTGGCTCATCTGTTACAGAAGACTTGTGAGAAGAGGTATTTTCAGCCAAAACCGTAGTTGCAGGAGCAAAAGGAGCAGCTAAAACAAAAACAAGCAGCAAGCTAACAAGAAAAGCCAGCGTCTTATCAGAGAGCTGGCGCAAAGAAACATGGTTGTGCTGAAGGAAAGTCATAAACAACCTAACTTATGCTTGAGTGTTTTTACTATTTTTAACTATTTTAGCCGCTTCACCAGTATAAACAACTGCAGTAATTGCCGAGAAAACAATTCCTATATACACAAAGAAGATACCCAGTGCGCTGCTCTCAGAGTTAAGACCTGGAAGCCAACTGACGTTTACCAGACCAAGGCCAGATACAACAGGGATACCTAGAAGAAGCAGACTAAAACCAGTCATCAAAAAAGCAGTTGCAGTTTTACCGACAAAGACAACATCAATAGGACGCCTGCGGAATTTGCGCACAGCAAGTGCACCAAAAGTAAGGTAAATATCTCGGCCAATAACAAACAACGGAATCCAGAGAGGGAGCTCACCAATAATCAAGAGGCCAAGGACGCCAGTGATAAGAAGGACTCGGTCCATGATAGGATCCATGATTTTTCCCAGCCAGCTTACGGTTTGCGTTCTACGAGCAATCTGGCCGTCAAGGAAGTCAGTAACAGCTGCAGTTACATAACAACCAAGTGCTACCCAACGATTTCCACCTGTTGAGAAGAGCACAAGAAAGACAATCGTAAGAATCAATCTGCAAAAAGTAATGACGTTTGCAACAGTAAAAATAGCGTTGGAAGGGTTGTTAGAACTACCAACTGGATCAGTAATAGTTCCCTCTGCCTGCGCCTTTGCTGCATCGGCGTCTGCTGCTTCTTTAATTTGGGATGCTACTTGATTAGCTAGCTGCTGCCTAGTTTGCAACGTTTCTCTCCCCTTTTTGTAGAACAGAACATGCGTCTATTTTAACGTAAGTTGCACGATAGCAAATTATTCGCACATTTGTTTAACAAAGGACACAAGAACGCGGACGCCCTGAGCATACACGCGTTTCTCGATACGTTCGTCAACGCCGTGGACACCGTTTGCCTCATCTTCTGGCGTTGGCCTAAAAGGACAAATGCGCAGAATAGAATCGCAAATTCCCTCGTAGCGGACAGAATCGGTGCCACCACACACAAAGGACGGAACAAAGGTTACGCCTGGATGGTAGTGCTCCATAATGGCTTTGAGCTCTTTATAGCCAGCACCAGCTGGGGAATCGATTCTTCCCGCAGGAGTGGAATGCAAAGCCTCAACCTCAATGGAAGGGTCAACCTGGGCTATCACCTGATTTATGTGCTCAACGGTTTTTTCAACACTCACACCAGGGAGCAGCCTTATGTTGATAGTTGCGCTGACATTACCAGGCATAACGTTAGCCGCACTACTTGAACCCTCAAGCATGTTGAAAGCGTACGTAGTGGTTACAAACGGATAAAGTTCCTTAATTTGAGCTGCAGCCAGTGCAATCTTATCTGCATTGGTATCTACGTCATGTACCAGCGAAGCAAAAGGCTCCTCGGTGATTTCTGGCGCAAGAACCTTGAAGGTTTCTTTAACAATGTCATTAAGCTCAGGTTGAGGTTTAGCCTTAGAAAGAGCGGCTAGTGCGCAGCTCAAATGCTCAAGCGAGGTTCCACCAAATGGATTTGAGGAATGTCCACCATGGCCAGGTGCAGTAAGTCTAACGTTCAAGAACCCCTTTTGCGAGATGCAGATGTCGGCCACGGTAGCCTCTGGCGCACCGTAGGCGCTGCCATCAAAAAACGTAGTGGTGCCCTCGTCCAGAAGGCAAACTGCACGCATTTCTCGCGAGGCCATGACTTCTGCAAGCCTAGTGGCGCCGTGGCTCAAGACCTCTTCGTCTTCGCCAAATGCCAGGTAGATAGAGCGCCTTGGCGAGAAACCCTGTGAAAGCAGATACTCAAGTGCCTCAAGCTCGCCCATAAGCATGTCTTTGATATCAAGCGCACCACGTCCCCAAATGTAGGTGTCATCGACATCTCCACCAAAGGGGTCGTGCGTCCATGCGTCTTCTGTACCAGGAACAACAGGAACTACATCCTGGTGAGCAATAAGCATCAATGCAGGAAGCTTAGGGTTAGATCCCGGAATCTCAATGAGGAGCGAGTGGCCAACCACTTCAACGTTAGAGGCTGCGGTCATAACATACGGGAAGCTATCAACAATGTGCTGTTGAAGGGCGTCAAACTGAGACCAATCGGTTGTCTCCGCATCGGTATACACCGTCTTAAAAGATAGCGCCTTTGCAAGTCTCTCAGACATTGCCTCTATGTTGAGCTCTGGATATTCATCCTCGTGAGCAAAGTGGTCGTAAATATTCATGGACCTCTACTAATCTCGTAGTTTTAAGTTAATAACGTAATAATAACGGCAATTTTTACGCGTTTCTCTACTCTTGCTGGTAGAATTAACAAAACACTCACTTAGCACACGTATCTTGGGAGCCCTGATGATTAAGCTTGTTCTTTCCGATATGGACCAAACGTTAAAACCCGCTGACACTCCGGCTATTTCAGAAAGAACTCATCAGGCAATTAATAATCTTAAAGCCGCAGGTATTGCGTTTGGACTTTCTACCGGAAGGCCAGTTTATGATGCACTTTCTTATCTAAAGTCTGACGTTTCCCTGACAGACACTGGCGTGTTTTCTAGTGGAAAGATTCTCTACTTTAATGGCAAGCTCATTTTCACCAAACAATTTACCTACGAGATGATGGAGAAGATCTACGAGGTTATTTCTCCAATGGATGATTGTTTGCTTACGTATTATCAAGAAGGTCCGCTTGAGCAGCCTTTAGATACGTCATTTACCTCTTGTTGGAAAATAGTTGATACCACTCAAGAGGTAGTAGATCATCTTGCAGCCTCGTTTAACACTTTTGTGCCAGGGCTTGGTCCGCAGTCCGTTCCAAAAGATATCCCTATGTATGCGGGAGGTCTTCTCTTACCCCAAGATGAAAAGCGCGCGCAAGAAATCTATGAGGCTGTTACCAGTGCAGTTCCAGAGGTTGAGTTGGTTTCTCCCTATATTGGTTGGTTTGACATCAATTATCGTGGTTGGAATAAGGCACAGGGATTCGAGAAGCTCATTGAGACTATAGGTCTTAAGCCAGAAGAAGTTATTGTGTGCGGCGATTCCGAAAACGATCTGGATCTTCTTAAGATTGCTCACCACTCTTGTTGCATGGAAAACGGCACTGACGAGGCTAAGGCACTCTCTAAGTATCTGTTGCCTAGCGTGTATGAGGAAGGCGTAGCTCAGCTCTTAGAGGCGCTTACAGAGGCTCAGGGAGACTTTGATTCTGAGGTTGTCCAGTCTGTCCTGAAGAGAACTCTATAGGATTAGAGCTTGATACAGAGCGTGGCGATATAGTCATTTCCATACTGTGATAATCGATTCCTTTTATCACATGACTCATAAAAATCAATCATAGCAAGGCAATTTTTAAGTTGTCCTCTAATTTGAGCTTCTAAGGTATGGCTAAATTCATATCCATATGCTGGATCTATGGTTATTTTGCCTTGCTCTTCAAGCTTTCTTGAATTAAAGGGAATCGAATACTTTAAAAGTAATTCCTCATCGGGCTGGTCCCATACAACGTCAGCGTCATACATGTACGTCCAAGGATTCATAAAGCCGACCATTAACAGCCCACCCTTTTTCAATATGCGAGCGGCTTCTTTAAACATGTTTTCTAAGTCTTCTATATAAACGTTCGAGACTGGATTAAAGATAATATCAAAAGTTTCATCTTCGAATGGAAAAGGCTTTGTCATATCGGCTTGAACGGTATTGATTGTTAAGCCTTCTCTTTTAGCAACCATCTCATCTTTTTGTAATTGTGATGTAGAAAAATCCATTATGGTTACGTCATAACCTTTAGCAGCAAAAATGGGACCCTGTTGTCCACCACCACAAGCCAAGCCTAATATCTTTTTTCCGCTGGTCTTTTCAAACCATTCTGTTGGAACTTTTTTGCCAACCGTTAATGCAACGGCAATTGGATTATTTCTAGCCTCTTCTAATTCTTCATGCGTCAATGGCTGGGTATAGTCATTGTTTACCTTATTCCATCTATCTTTATTTGTTTTTATATAGTCATTCATCTTGTAATCTCCTCAAAATACCATTGTATTTTGATGTAAGTTGGACGCAGCACCATTACGTTTTTCTTACCGCTAAAAATTATAATTTGTTTTCTCGCTGTTTGTACCACATGCATTTTTAACTAATTGATACAGGTCTACAGAGCATGCAACCCAGCACACATAGTCTTATCTCAAAGTAGTTTATCTGAATCAAAAAAGTGGCTGCATTTGACGTGTCATCTGCAGCCACTTATGTGTTACTCGCACGTGTTTAATCGCGTGTAGTCGATCGTTTTGAGCTTTTCGGATTTCTCCGCGTCCTTACGAATTTCTCCGCACTTCTACTTTATCAGTCCGCTGTTCCTTAGAAGCAGCTCAATATCGGTGCCCTTAAGAGCTTTAAGAGCAACCTTCAAAAGCATCTTCTCTTTGAATGAGAGTGGAGCCTTATCAAGCGTTTTCTTGTCCAGAGCATAGTAGGTCGCCCTTAGAAGCTCTCTGATGTCGTACTGAGAACCCCAAACCTCTGGCACGCCCCTATCAACGTTCATTAACGTGTAGACAGATTCCATACCAGTGCGGATTGAGTACTCCGTAGTAAAGATGGTGTCACGAGGAGTCTCGGCAAACTGTCCAATAAAGGCAAAGTTAACAGCTCCCTCAGGAACAATCAGCGGCCTATCCTCAGCTTTTCTCGGCTGGAAGAATGCGTTGATGTAAGGCATGAAGCACGTTGTAGTGTTGCAGCGGTTCTTTGCCCAATCCTCAATCTTCTTAGTTGGAACACCAATGTGGTAGAGCCACTCCTGGCATATTTCTTCACCAGTGCAGTTACGCATAGCTTTCTTAACATAATTGCCAGGCTTATTGGTACTTAGTGCATAGACCCAGATAAGTACGGTGTCCTTGTCCTGTGCTCTGAACTGTGGCTGACGGTTGATGGTCCACGAGAGGTACCAGTTATCGGTACTATCTTTAACGGTTACAATTCCGCCGGTAGTAACTTTTCCTTCTCTTGGGTCTCTCTTGCATACGCCAATAATCTTCTTGATAATCTCTTCGTCTTTTGTCTGGATGGTAGCGCTCATCCAGTTAGTTGCCTCAAAATCACTACAGAAATTATCTGGATTGCCGTACTCGCCATGCTTGGCCTGAGCTGCAATGTTCTTCCACAGATCCCAGGACTCCCCTACGCCATTTCTAACGTTGCTGATGTCAGGAGCAGTATTTTGATCGCCATAGCAAGAGGTATCGGTGCAGCAGCCATTGGTGATAAACACCAAATCGTCTTCGGTTAGATCAATGGTTTGCTGTGAGCCGTTCTTCTCGTAAACAATTTGAGTAGCTACCTTTTTACCATTGGAGTCGTTGATGATGACGTTCTTGACGTCCATACCGTAGTCAACGCTTACGCCGTGATTCTCAAGATATCTGACTAGTGGCAAAATCATGCTCTCATACTGGTTGTACTTGGTAAAACGCAGCGCAGTAAAGTCAGGCAGACCGTCAATATGGTGACAGAATCTGCACAGATAGCGCTTCATCTCAAGAGCAGAGGACCACCTTTGGAACGCAAACATGGTCTGCCAATAAAGCCAGAAGTTAGTGTTCCAGAAAGAATCAGGTAGCACGTCGCTAATCTTCTTGTCCTCAAGGTCCTTCTCAGGAGTCATAAAGAGCTTGGCAAGCGCCAGCGAGGACTCTTTATCAAGCTTGAACTTCTTGTCTGTGTGAGCGTCTTTGCCGCACTTCTCAGAAGCTCTGCACAGCGAGTAATTAGGGTCGTGCTTGTTGAGCCAATAGTACTCATCAAGTACTGAGATACTAGGCGTTTCAATAGATGGAACGTCTCTGAACATATCCCACATGCACTCAAAGTGGTTGTCCATTTCTCGGCCACCGCGCATGTAGAAACCCTTGCTTACATCTTTGCGGCCATCGCAGCTTCCGCCCGCAAGCTCAAGCTTCTCGAGCAGGTGAATTCTTGTACCCTTTACCTGGCCATCGCGGACAAGATAAAACGCAGCAGCTAGTCCTGCAAGTCCTGTTCCAATGATATAGGCTGATTTTTTGTCGGCATCTTTGGGCTTTTCTGGCTTAGCGAACGATTCATACGTTCCAGCAGAGTAGTACATAACTTCCTCCTTAGTACTCCGCATCAATTACCTGCGGAAATTAGTAAGTCGCCCTTACCTTGCGTCCACTATAAACTTATAAACTGCTAAAGAAAATGCACAAAAAGAACGATTGGACATATAGGTTATTTTTTTGTTGCAATCTACCTGCTAAATTGTTTCAAAAATAGCAATTAATTTGGCTTTTTTCGCAGGTAATGATGTGGTTAACTTGTATTAGTTAGATAAAGCTAACTTAATTTCTTTCATAGTATGAAGGGGGTCTTAGTATGGAAGTTGGTCACGAGTTTTTACTACGTATGGGTAAGACAAGACTGCGTCCTGGAGGTATTGAGGCAACCAATTGGCTGCTTAACTCAGTAGAGATTACGCCAGAAACTAAAATTCTTGAGGTGGCTTGTAATATTGGCACCACTACGGTTGAACTGGTAAAGCGATTCCACTGTCACGTAACCGCAATTGACCTCAATGCAGATGTGCTTCCTAAGACAAAGGAAAATATCGCGAGAAACAACATCGAGCAGTATGTAACGGTGGAACAAGGAGACGCTACCAACCTCTCCTACCCTGATAACAGCATTGATGTGGTTATTACCGAGGCTATGCTCACCATGCTCTCTGACCAGCAGAAAGCGTCTGCGGTTAAAGAGTATGCACGAGTACTCAAGCCAGGCGGTGTGCTCCTTACCCATGACGTCCTCCTGCTCAAAGA
>JABZGZ010000032.1 GCA_015259105.1 Atopobium sp.
CAAATACAACGTACTTTCACCTGCAGATGTTGACCTTACGCCGCATGTCATGCGCAGCGTCAATAAGCTTCGTCATAAACCTCAGAAGCCAGGTAAGCAGCCTGAGCAGAACGGTCCCTCAAAGTAGCGCCTAGCCGCAATCGAACGGTTTTAGCGGTTTTGGCGACTTGGCCGGTCTTGCGTCGCTCTTACACGCCGTTTACCTGCTCTTTATTTAAAACTCACCTAAAACAAAACTGGCGAGAAACCCTTGCGGCTGCAAGTTTTTCTCGCCAGATTGATTGTCTGTAAACGACGCTGTTACTTCTTGACCATACCGTTACGAACTGCCCACTTACGGCGCTCGGTCTCGGAAAGGATACGCTTACGCATACGGATGTTGAGTGGTGTGATCTCAACAAGCTCGTCGTCCATGATGTACTCCAGAGCCTCTTCCAGCGTAAACAAGCGTGGAGGAGTCAGCTGAACTGAAATATCTGCAGTTGAAGACCTCTGGTTGCCCAAAGACTTAGTGCGTGCAATGTTAACAACCATGTCGCCTGGCCTTGAACGCTCGCCAACCAACATGCCCTCGTAGCACTCAACACCTGGAGCAACAAAGAGCTGGCCGCGCTCCTGGAGCGTGCCAAGCGCGTATGCTACAGCCTTCTCGGTAGACATAGAAATCATGGCGCCGTTCTGACGGCTACCAATATCACCTGCAAAAGGACCGTACTCAAGGAAGGTGTGGTAGAAGACTGCGTCTCCGTGGGTAACGTTCATAACGCGCGTCTTAAGACCCATGATGCCGCGGGTTGGAATCTTGAACTCAAGGTGCGTCTGAGTCTCGCCAGTGTCCATGATGGACATGGTGCCGCCAACGTTGCCAAAGACCTCAATGACCTTGCCGGCATACTCTGGATTGCATTCAACAACGGCCTGCTCAATAGGCTCAAGTGTGTGACCCTGGGCGTCCTTCTTGAACAGAACGCGAGGACGACCAACCTGGAATTCAAAGCCCTCACGGCGCATGCTCTCCATAAGAACGGAGAGGTGAAGAATACCGCGGCCAGAAACCTCAATACCGGTCTTGTCAGGAAGCTCCTCAATGCGCATGGTGACGTTATTCTCGCGTTCTGTCATCAGGCGCTCTTTGAGCTGACGGCCGCCAACAATGTCTCCCTCACGTCCAACAAGTGGCGAGGTAGAAGGCTCAAAAATAATAGAAAGGGTTGGTGGATCAATCTCAATTGGATCAAGCTCAACAGGATTTTCTGGATCGGTGTAAACGTCACCAATATCAGTTTTATCAACGCCAACGATTGCCGCAATATCACCTGCGTCAACCTCATCGCACTCCTTGCGACCCAGGTAGTCAAAGGTAAACAGCTGCTTGACCTGGCTCATAGCGCGAGAGCCATCGTTTTTTACAACAAGAATCTTGTCACCGGTATGAACGGTTCCGGAATACACACGGCCAATACCAATACGGCCCAGGTAATCAGAGTGATCGATGGTGACGCACTGCATAGCAAGGGGGCCATCGATATCAACATCTGGAGCTGGAAGGCCGTCGATAATCATGTCGAGAAGAGGGAACATATTGTCATTGTCGTCATTTGGATCAAGGCGAGCGTAGCCGTTAACACCAGAAGCAAAGACAACGTGTTCCATGGTGAACTCAAGCTGCTCATCGGTTGCGCCAAGGTCCATCATAAGGTCAAGAGAATCGTTGACAACAGCCTCTGGACGAGCGCCGTCGCGGTCAATCTTGTTGACAACCATCATGATAGAAAGACCTGCGTCGATAGCGTGGCGCAAAACAAAGCGCGTCTGTGGCATAGGGCCCTCAGCTGCATCGACCAGAAGAAGTGCGCCGTCAGCCATCTTCAAAACGCGTTCTACCTCGCCGCCGAAGTCAGCGTGGCCAGGGGTATCAATAACGTTGATCTTGACGCCCTTGTACTCAATAGAGATGTTCTTTGCCAGAATGGTAATTCCGCGCTCACGCTCCTGATCGTTGGAGTCCAGGATTCTTTCTTGAACCTGCTGGTTCTCGCGGAATGCATCGGTTGCCTTAAGCATCTGGTCAACCATGGTGGTTTTACCGTGGTCAACGTGGGCGATGATAGCAATATTTCTGATGTTGTCTTGACGCATAAGTCTCTATCTCTCGAAGGTATGTGTTTGGACTTGCTACTTCAGGTCCAATTTTTATCAGCTTTAGAACTTTAGTGCAATTACGTGCCTAGAGCGCCCAGAAATTTCAATGAACGCAGCTTTTTCATTACAGAAGTGGCTCAAGCTCCCCTGCTGGAGCAGGATCAGACCACACAAACTGGTCACCTTGGCCTTTTCCGTGAACTAAAGAATATGCCGAGAAACTCTTATAGCCCTTCTCGCCAAACTCAAGAAGCACGGCATCTTCGTAACTGCCCTCTTTGAGCAGTTGAATGGCTCCCTCATATACAAGCGCATAGCGAACAGGCTCTTCGAGCCCTGCTTCTTTATCGCCCTTCTGTTTTGCTAGGTCAAACACGCGCTTATGGGCGCCCTCAAGCAGCTCCTCTGGGCCGTCATCGGAAAACTCATAGCTTGCAACCGTGCCTGCTGCATCCTCAACTACAAGCAAAACGTTGAGTGATTGGCCATCTGCAAGCAGGTCAAACGCATCTCCAAGCAGCTCAGTTGAGAGCATATCAAGCTGGGGAGAAACTCCATCTTTGCGCTCGTTGTTTTCGGCCATGCCGCTCCTTAGCGTCGTTTTTGCAACTATTGCTCTCTATGATACATCGCACAAGAAAAGAGGTCGAAAGCAAAAAGCCTTCGACCTCTTAGATTTGTCAGCTATCTGTCAAAAATCTGACAGCACGGACGTTATAACGGTAAGAGCACGAGCGCTTACTCTGCCAGTGCCTCGCGAATACGTGTGGTAACGCCTTCAAGCCTATAGCACTCAACATACTGGCGAAGAGGACGCTTAATGTGGTCAACCACAAAACGCTGACCATCAATGTTGAACTGAGCAAGATTGTTGTACAGGTGCTCAGTTGCAGCCTTGACCTCCTCGTTATTGAATGCATAATGACCAGAAATATCAAGAATATCCAGCGACAGTTTGTGATCAGCCAGAATCTGCTCAACAGTCAGATTGACCTGGTCACCCACCATCCACTTGCGCCAACGCTCAGTCTCAATTGCCTTGACCAACAGGGTGTTTCTCAAGCCGGAGACCTCGTCTGCCTTCAGGAGACCTTCTTTAACCAGAAGATCCTCTACATCGCAAAGCTTCAAATATGCGCGAGTCTCCTCTGTTCCGTACTGTGGAGCTACGTTTGAAGCGGTGACATTTGCAGGAGTGTGCTCAAGCAGCGTCACGTCATCGAGGTAGTCCGCGTTGTGCTCCTTGAGGCCAACACCGTAGCTCTTGGCCATCTCAGCAAGGCTAATGGCGGCCTCAAAATCGTAGTGGCCAACCTGCTCAGTAAGACGCGTAAGCGTTCCTGTCTGACCAACAATAAAGGTTGGCATAGGCAGACCCTTAGCAGTCAACTCGCTCTTAAGCTGCTCAATGAAGGTGTGATACTTGTCGGTAGAGGTCAAGCCACCATTTGTTTCCTCGGTACCAACCTCATAGCCAATCTCAGGAAGACCGCGAGAAACACGTTCTTTCTCGCACCACTCAATCAAATCAACCGTACGACGAAGAACCACATCAAGCGGAATAACCTTGCCAATCTCAAAAGGATCCTTTGTTGGGTCAATCATCAGCAGGTCAAAGCCGTTAAGCATATCAGCAAGATAGGACTTCTTGGCAAGCTCCATGGCCTCATCTTCTGGAAGGTGGGCGTTGCGTTCCTCATCGCGCTGCCAAGGACCACCGTGGTCACGGCAGAGATAGTACAGTCCGTCAAAACCAACCTTCTGAGCTGCTTCAGCAATGTCTTCCGAGAAACGCTTCTGATCCCAAGAATTTACGTATCCTCCACCAAGTTCATCAAGATCTACCTGGTTTCGTGATGCAATAAACATCAGAGGAAAATCGCAGTCTCTACCAAGTTCAAAAGCTGCCTGCAACAGGTTGGGCGACATTGGTCCAATTCCTAACAGCGTGGCGGACTTTCCTGTGTCCTGGAGCTTAAGCAACCCTTCAACAGCTTTTTTGATTGGTAGCTTTTCCATAATTACCCCTTCCCAAGAGTTTTTCTTGGTAATAAGAAGGGCGTGGGGGTTGAATCCCTACGCCCCTCTCCTTTTAACTTCAATTTTTATGGTCTAAGACCAACAGGTACATGCGTTTCTCGCCGTGTCTTACTTATTGTCCTCAAGCTTTGGCTTGGTAAGAACAAGAATTGCAACACCTACTGCAACACCAATTGCCATATCAAGGGTGTAGAGGGCAATGTTGTTTGTAGCTGCAGCAACAATCATGCCACCGTGAGGAACAAAGCACTCAATACCATGCCAAGCAGCAAGGCCAGCACCAACTGCAGAACCAATCATGATTGCAGGCAGGGTATGTGCAAGATCCTTAACAGCAAATGGAATTGCGCCCTCGGTAATGCCGATGAGTCCCATAAAGACTGCGGAGATACCCATCTGCCTATCAGTGTCGTCAAACTTGCTGCGAGCAATAAGAGATGCAACACCGCAGACCAGTGGAGGAATAGCAACTGCAACACGGAATGCGCCGTTAGGACCATAGACACCTGCGGTCATAAGAGCCATGGTGAAGGTAGAAGCAGTCTTGTTAACTGGGCCACCCATATCAAATGCGGTCATAAGGCCAATTACAATGCCAAGTACAACTGCGGAGCCGCCCTGAAGGCTTGAAAGCAGGTTTGTCAGCCAGTCCATGAAGGCGCCAAGTGGAGCCGCCAAAACATAGATGTAAAGCATGCCAAGAGCAAGCGAAGACAAGCTTGGGATGATCAGAATTGGCATGATGGTACGAATGGTGTTATTAACCTTCCAGCTCTTCATCCACTGGACAAGGTAGCCAGCAGCAACGCCGAGGACCATTGCACCCAAGAAACCAGTAGAAACCTGAACCTCGCCTACAGGAACAGGATTGCTTGCCAGGTAACCAAGGACAAAGCCAGGTGCCAGAGCAGGCTTTCCGCCCAAAGAATAGGCAATGTAAGCAGCAAGGACAGGAATCATCATCTTGATGCCGGCCATACCAATAAGGTTAAGGCTCTGCATCAAAGGATTGGTGACTTCAATACCGTCTTTTCCTGCGGTTCCTGTAGCTAGCGAGAAAGCCAAGAAGACTCCGCCAACTACGACAATAGGAATAAAGTACGAAACACCAGTGTTAAACGCCTTTAGAAGGTCTTTTCCGACCTTGCCCAAAACTGAGGGACTCTTTTCCTCTGCCATGGGTTTCTCCTCTCTTCTTCCTTGCGTTATCACTTACGCGCTTGCTACTCAGCCAGCGCAACTACCTGATCAATAACCTTTGCTGGATCTGCAATAGCAAGCGATGGATCCAGCGTAAGAACGCGACCCTCATCGCGTTTCTCGTCAAAACGCTCGTCGCCTTCAATGCCAATTGCAATGGCGAGAAGAACAACGTCGGCAGCATCAATTTCGTCCTGCTCAAGCTCGTTCTCAATACCGTAACCACCCTGAGCCTCTACCTTGAATTCATAGCCGCGACGCTGACATTCTTTCTCAATGGCCTCTTTTGCCATCCAGGTGTGAGCAATTCCAACCGTGCAAGCGCATACAGCAACGACGTTCATGGTTATGTCCTCTCGCAAAGTAAGTTGTGAGCCCCTAAGCGGGGCGCACGAGCACGTCTTTTGACGACGTACGTTTCCAACTCATACTTTGCATTGTTTCAATCTTTTTTAAAAGAGGATTTCGGTAAACGTCTAATCTACCTTGTGTTATGATGAATTTTGTTAAACGTTTAACCAACGTAGAATCCAGCACACTCACTAACGTTGGTATTTTGCAAGTACATTGTAAAGATTTCGGTGAAATGAGTGCCAATGTCTAAGACCACTATCATTGACCTTGCAAAATTAGCAAATGTTTCTATTGCTACCGTTTCAAATTACCTTAATGGACACTTTGAAAAGATGTCCGAAGCAACTAAGCAACGTATCAAAAAAGCAATCGAAAATACGGGATATATTCCAAGCGCCCAAGCTCAAGCAATGGTTAAGAAGAGCTCTGGAATTATTGCTGTTCTCATCTTGGACAATACTAATGCGTGGGCAGCTCAAATGACTAACGGTATTGAAGATGCTGCTCTTGAATCTGGATATCAGACAATTATTTGCAATTCTCGTTTTGACCCCACGCTTGAAGCTGACTGGGTTGAGAAAATGCTTTCAATTGGAGCAGATGGCATGCTTATCCAGCCCACCAATCAATTCAGAGCGGTAGATAGACGAATTGCTAAAGTTGGAAAGCCCGTTGTCTACTTTGACTGCGACCTTCTTGCCCTTAATGCTTCCTGGATAAAAAGTAACCTCTATGACGGCGTTTATTCAGCTGCAACCCACTGCGTTGAACGCGGATACGAAAACTTTTTAATCATTGGTGGAGAGCCAAAAGGTCGTACCAGAATTGAACGAGAATCTGGCTTCACTGATGCCTTAGAGGCCTTAAATAAACCTCATGAGCGTCTCACCATAGAGCAAAATACGCTCTCTATCCCTGAAATCACGCAATGGCTTAACAACCACATTCTTCCATCAAAGAAAACGCTGGTATTTGTACCAAATCAGTGGGCTCTCAAAAGTGTCTATAGCGCGCTGCATGCCTATGAAGAGGTAATTCCAGAGCAAGTTGGTCTGTTGGGATTCAATAACACTGATTGGACCGATTTACCTGCTAAAAGCATCTCAACTATTGTTGAACCCGTCTATGAAGAGGGCTACGCCGCTTGCAAGATGCTCCTTAAAAGAATCAAAGACCCCTCGCTTGAGCCCGACCACAAGTTGCTCACCTGCAAGCTTAATTGGCTCAAATCCACCATCTAACAAAAATGGCGAGAAGACAAACGAATCTTCTCGCCATACGTTACTGCTTTAACTCAAACACTTACAGAACGTGGACCTCGTCCTTGGTAAAGTCAACAAAGGCGTGGTCGCCAACGTTGTAAATCTTGTGTGTACGAGGGTTGAAGTCCGTAATCTTAATGAGGGTGTCTCCAACCATAACGTGGTAGTTCTGGTAGTGGCCCATGAATCGAGAAAGAACTACCTCACAGGCAAGTGTTCCCTCGTCAGCAAGGCGTGCAGACTCTGGACGAAGAACAATGCAGCATTCCTTGCCCTTGTCCAGGTGAGAACATCCGCTAGCCTCAAACTCATGGCCCTCAAAGCGGCAAAGTGCAGTCTCAGAATCAAGCTTGTCTGTAATGGTTGCATGCAGGAAGTTTGACTCACCAATAAAGTCTGCAACAAACTCGTCTGCAGGGTGATAGTAAACCGTCTGAGGATCGCCAACCTGATCAACAACACCCTTTTTCATAATGATGATGTTGTCTGAAAGTGCCATTGCCTCTGACTGGTCATGTGTGACGTAGATGGCGGTAATGCCAGCCTCCTGCTGAATACGACGGATCTCGTTACGCATATCAACGCGCAGCTTCGCATCAAGGTTTGAGAGAGGCTCGTCGAAGAGGAGCACGCTTGGCTCAATAACCAGGGCACGCGCCAAAGCAACACGTTGCTGCTGACCGCCAGAAAGCTGATTGGTCATGCGCTCTTCCATGCCCTCAAGTCCAACAAGACCAAGGATGTGAAGGACCTTCTCGCGAATTACGTTCTTGTCCATCTTGCGAAGCTTGAGGCCATAGGCAACATTGTCAAAGATGTTGTAGTGAGGAAGTAGCGCATAGCTCTGGAACACCATAGCAGTATCGCGCTTGTTTGGAGTAAGCTCATCAATCTGCTCATCGCCAAGGAAAATCTTTCCCTCATCAGGACTCTCAAAACCAGCAATCATTCGCAGAATAGTGGTCTTTCCGCAGCCAGAAGGGCCAAGCAGCGTTACAAACTCGCCAGGAGCAATAGTGATGTTAGCGTCTTGAACTGCGTAGAAGTCTTTTCCAGTCTTCTGATCCTGATAAATCTTGGAAATGTGCTCAAGGCGAACGCCTTTTTTCTCTGTAGCCATGTGTTACTCCTCCTTGAGTGCTCGGCTGGTGCCAAAGTGTTTGATGGCCCAATTCATAAGCAATACCGAGCCATAGGTAATAACAATCAGAATTGTTGCAAAGGCGCAGGCCATACCATATGAACCCTTGCCTGCAAACTCATTGATCTGAACGGTGATGAGCAGGAACTCTGGTGTGACCAAGAGAATAACTGCAGAAATTGCGGTGATGGAACGGACAAACGCCGTTACCAAGCCTGACAAGAACGAGTCTTTAATCAGCGGTAGCGTAACGGTCATAAACACCGTAAAGCTGTCGGCGCCCATATCATATGCGGACTCCTCGATTGATTTGTCAATCTGTCGAAGCGCCGAGATTCCGGAGCGCGTTCCTGTAGGAAGCGAACGTACGACAAAGACAATAATCAAGATAAGTCCCGTGCCATACAGGCCTTGCAAAAATCCTGTGTGCATAACACCACTTGAGAAACCGCGAATGTAACCAACGCCCAAAACCGTACCAGGAACTGCCATGGCCAGCATGGATACAGCTTCGATAAAGCCGCGACCACGGAAGCGACGTTTTACTACCAGATAGGAAATAATCATCGAAAGCAGAGCGGTAATTGGTGCTGCAATAAGCGAGAGCATGAACGAATCGCTAAAGGCTTGCAAGCCGTGATACTTGGTAAATACCTGCTCAAACCACTTTGTTGTTAGCTCGTAATTAGATCCCCAGGAACGGACAAACGAGCCATAAGGAACGCAGAGGTACATACCAATAACAAAGAGTGCTACCAGCGCGCAAAGGATAGTAAGTGGAATGCGAACAGAGTTGTCTGTAATAAGCATCCTGGCACGCGTTGCTTTACCCGAAAGTGTGGACGTGCTCTTTGCTTCCAGTACAAACTTCTGAACAACAAACATAAGCAGCGTAATGGAAAGAAGAACAACAGCCATAGCAGCCGCACCCTGCTTGTCGTACGCACCTGTAATCTGCAGGTAGATGGTTGTTGCCAGGGTATCGTAGGAGCCACCAATAATCATTGGATTAGCAAAGTCTGCAATTGACTCAATAAATGAGACAAGAAAAGCATTGCCTAAGCCAGGCAAAATAAGAGGAAGTGTAACGCTGGTAAATACTTTCCAGCGGCTTGCGCCCATGTCACGGGCTGCTTCTTCAAGGGACGGGTCAATGTTTTTAAGCAGGCCCTTAAGCATCATGTAGCACACAGGGAAGAACGACATGGTCTGAACAATAAAAATGCCCCAGAAACCATAGATGTTGTTGTCAAAAATTCCCAAAAGACCTCGAGTAATCAGGCCTTTCTTGCCAAACATCATAATCATAGAAAGCGAGAGAACAAATGGCGGAGAAACAACAGGAAGCATGGAAACCACGCGGAAAAGTCCTGTCATAAATTTTGTGCGAAGCTTTACGTACACTTCAACATAGGCAAAAAGAAGGCCAATAAGCGCTGATAAAATGCCTACCGCAAAACCAACTCTGAGGGTATTGGTAATTGCACGATCAAACGAAGGCATAGCTAAGATGCGCGTAAATACATCAAACGAAATCCCATTATCGGAGACTACAGAGTCAACCATAAGAATGGCAAGTGGATACAAAATAAAAAGGGTTAAGAAGGCGATAAGAACGACAATGGTCGTTATCAAAATTGGATCGCCAAGGAGCTTTTTTCGCTCAAGTCGAGCGCTCTGGGATTTTGCCATACTGGTCCTAACTCTGAAACACTAAACCTATACGCAAAGCTCTATGTGAAACTGGGTAGGCAGATCTCTGCCTACCCAGTATAATCTGCCACTCAAAGCTTGAGCAACAACATTGTTTGTTTGCTCGACGGCGCTGGTTTTACTCTGTCTTGAAGCGGCTGTCTCCGCCACCAAGAGCTTCCATAACGTCCTTGACATACTGCTCGGTGTGCTTCTTGGCATCCTCGAAGTTGTAGTCCATAACGTTGTTTGGATCAAGGCCGTACTCAGTAGCAATCTCAGGCTGCTTTGCGTTGTCAATTACCAGGAACTGGTAAGAACCATTCTTCTGTGCAAGGTCAACGCATGCTGGTGAAAGTGCATACTCAATCCAGAGCTTAGCTGCGTTTGGATGTGCAGCACCCTTGAAGATTGCGGTTGCGCCAACCTCGTATGATGCGCCAGAGCTTGGAATCTGAAGACCAACATTCTCATGCTCTTGATCAACAATCTGATAAATGCCGTCGTGGAGCATACCAATTCCGATGGTGCACTCGCCTGTTCCGATAGCCTTGGAAGGACCAGAACCGCTCTTGGTGTACTGAGCAATGTTCTTATCAAGATCAACAAGATACTGAATACCCTGGTCATGACCGTACTTCTGAATAACGGTGTTGATGATCAGCTTTGCAGTACCGGCGGTGTTGTAGTTAGAAGACCAAATAAGACCCTTGTATTTAGGATCGATAAGATCTTTGTAATCCTGAGGAACATCAAGCTTAAGGCGCTGAAGCTCATCCTTATCGTACAGAATGCCCAGAATGCCCTTATAAATTCCGTACCAGTCTTTGTTGGTACTCTTGAACTTATCGGAAATAAGATGTGATGCATTCTTTGGCTCATACTGCTCAAGAAGACCCTTTGAGGAGCTGACATTGTAAGGATCGGTTGTTCCGCCAAACCAAACATCTGCTGAAGGATGACCGTTCTCTTCCTCAATCTTTGCAGCAACTTCTCCAGTTGAGAGACGCTGTGCCTGAACATCAATGCCGTACAGGCTCTTGAAGTTTGCACAAACTGCGTTTAGGTACTCTTCCTCACAAGAGCCATAAACAATCAGTTTACCCTCTTCTTTTGCTGCCTTTACCAGCTCTTCTGGTGCACCAACAGCATCGGTAGAGTTGGTGTCAGATTCTTTTTTCTCGCCAGCATCAGAATCAGACTTTTTGCAGGCTGTGATACCCAAACCTGCTACAACTGCGCTGACACCAAAAAAGTTTCGACGAGTAAGGTTTGACATAAGAACTCTTTTCTCTCCTTGTGGTTATCCACAGCTCCAATGAAAAGAACATACTCCTGTGTAAATCGTACTCAAACTTTTTCGAAAATATTTCAACTATTCGATAAGTGGCTGATATTGGCGGCTATCGGTATGTTTTTGGCGTCTAAGCAAAAAGGCCAGGGAGAAAATCCCTGGCCTTGAACATTTGGTGGAGAATAGGGGGATCGAACCCCTGACCTCAGGCTTGCAAAGCCCGCGCTCTCCCAGCTGAGCTAATTCCCCGTACTGACTTCTGGTTGGGCCCAGAAGGTTTTAATAATCACCCCAACGGCGACTCGGCTAACGTTGGGGTGACTATTGTCACATAAAGTGGTGGGCCTGACAAGGTTTGAACTTGTGACCTCCCGGTTATCAGCCGGACGCTCTGACCAACTGAGCTACAGGCCCAACGCAGGGAAAAATAATACCTCCATAATTCTCATAGGTCAACACTTTTTTTGTTTTGTTTTAAACTTTCTTGAAACTGGGTATGAAATGAGAACAGAGAGTCGTAGACTATCTGCCCAAAGATTGATAAAAGACGTGCTATTTGGAGTATTTGTGTCGCTGAAGCGTATGGACATACAGACAGTTGTTGTCGGAGGAGGACCTATCTCTTCCGTAATTGTTCTGCGTCTTCATGACCCACGCGGCGTCTCTTCTTTAAGTCTTCCTATCAAGATTGGCAACATTGAGGCATCTGCTATTAGTCTTGGCATTGATCAAGAATCTACCGAGAGACCTCTAACGCATGACCTTCTCCGCTCCGTTCTTGATTTTTTAGATGCGGATATTAAAAGCGTACGCATTGTTGGTGTTCGTGGCACCACGTTTTTCTCGCAAATTGAGCTTATCTCCAAAGAGGGAGAGCATATTTACGTGGACGCTCGCCCATCCGACGCAATTGCGCTGGCAGTCAGAACAAACGCTCCCATCTTTGCAGACGAGAGCGTTCTAGAAATTGCTGCTGCTCCAGACTTTACTGATGTCGAGAAGGACGTTCAGGCCCAAGAGCTTGAGGAATTCCGCCAGTTTATTGAGGACGTCTCCCCTGAGGATTTCTCATAAATCCTGCTCTATGGCTTACTTTTAAAC
>JABZGZ010000033.1 GCA_015259105.1 Atopobium sp.
AACCTGTCCCTCAAGACGGCCTCTTTCAGCAGCGATGGATGTAAGCTCACCGTTGAGGCGAGCAACCTCGCCCTTGGACTGCGCGCTTTTCTCGCGAACTGAAGCCAGCTCATTCTCGCAGTTAGTAACTGCGGAGCGAGCAGCCTCCAGATGACGCTTGAGAGAAGGAAGCGCACCCTCGAGCTCACGAATGCGGCGCTTACGCTCAAGAGAGCCGTCCTCAGCCTGAGATGCGTGTCCCAGGACCAGACGACCGTCTGGATAGAGCAGCGTGCCGTCAGGAAGCACATAAAGCCCGCGAGGCTCATTTTTGTGAGCAGCGTAGGCATCATCAAGGCTCTGAGCAACAAAAATGTGACCAAAGAGCGCCTGTACAAGGGCTTCGGCACCCTTCTGAGCAGAAACGTGCTCAAGTAGAGACGTTGTATGGGCTGGAGCAGCAAGAGCTGGAGCTGCGTCAGAAAGAGCAACCAACGTAGCCTTACCATCCTCAGAAAGCGTCTGAACGCGCTCAAAGAGCGTCTGAATGTTTTGCTGCTTATCAACAACAAGCGCGGAAAGATCTTCTCCCAAAAGCTGCTCAACAAGGGCCTCAAACTCTGGCTGAACCTCAAGATAATCAGCAAGTCTGCCAGAAACAAGAGAAGCGATTGCTGCATCCGCAACAAGTTTTTCTGCCAGAGGACTTCCCTTTTGGACTTCCACATCAAGCGCACGAAGTGCCTCAAGCGTAGCTTCACTGCTTGAGAGCTCCTGGCGAGCAGTGCGCTCTGCCTCGCGAGCCGCCTCAAGCGCAGAAGCGCGCTCAGAAATCTCAGCGACAAACGCCTCGGACTCCTGACGAGCTTTCTCAAGAGCCGCAGTGAGCTCTGCTTCTTTAGCGCCACTATCTTCTAGAGCAGCACGAGCAATCTCAAGCGCTTCCGTAATCTGAGTCAACCTAGACTCAAACATCTTGTCTTCTACCTGCGCATGAGCAATCTGCTCTTCAAGCTTTACATACGCAAGCGTCTCTTTATCAGCGGTATTGCGCGCACTACGCTCAGACGCAGTGCAATCAGAAATCTTTACATCCAGAGCACGACGCTCAGCAATTGCCTGGTTAGCGGCCTCTTGCAGAGCATTCACGCTCTCCGTCAGATCCGCAACCTTTGCACGAATTGTTGCCAGCTGACCAGAAAGCTCTTCGTTCTCTTTTGCGGCGTCTGCCTTCTGTTTATCCATCACAGAAAGCTGCATACGCGTGTCAGAAAGGCGAGAAACCATGTTCTTGCCTTTCTCCTCCAAAAGACGCATGTCAGATCCCATACGACCAAGAATCTCTTGCATGCGACGGCGCTGCTCACCCAAGTCTCCAACAAAGAGACCCTTTTGCTCAAGAAGTGACTGGAGCTTTTCAAGCTCACGGTTTTTCTCGCCCGCGCGATACTGAGCAAGCTCAATAGCAGCCTCTGCCTCTTTAGCGCGTGCCTCCAACTTGCCATGCGTAAACTGCAGCTGACGAAGGTCATCAACCGCAAGCTGAACCGTCAAATCTTTGAGCTGAGCGGATAGATCTTTAGCGCGAGAAGCCTTGTCTACCTGCCTCTCAAGCGGTTTAAGCTGGCGGGTAATCTCGCGAGAAACCACTTTGGCTCGCGTGAGATTCTCATCCATGGAAGAAATTTTGCGCTCCGCACGCTCTTTGCGGCGGCGATGCTTAGAAATATCTGCTGCCTCTTCAATAAGCTCACGACGCTGTTCAGGACGGCTAGACAAGATGGAATCGAGCTTGCCCTGAGAAATAATGGAGTGGGTATCTTTGCCCAGGCCAGAGTCATGCAAAATGTCCTGGATGTCCATGAGTCTTGAAGGAGCACCGTTAATCAGGTACTCAGACTCTCCAGAGCGATACATGCGCCTGGTGATGCCAATTTCAGAGAAATCAATAGGAATAGTGTGGTCGGAGTTATCCAGAACCAGCGTTACCTCAGCAACGCCCACCGCTCCCCTTGCTGATGAGCCAGAGAAGATGACGTCTTCCATAGCCTGGCCACGGAGCATCTTTGCGCTCTGCTCGCCCAATACCCAGAGAATTGCGTCAGAGACATTGGACTTACCCGAGCCGTTAGGACCAACGACAACGGTAAGACCGGGGTCAAAAACCATCTGAGTTTTATCAGCGAATGACTTAAAACCCTTAAGTGTCAGCGATTTTAGATACACGGGTACAGGGTACCTTTCTACCTTAGGTGCATTTCTGCATCAGCATCAAGCGGAGCGTCATCCACACCAAGACGTACCAGTGCGTCTTGAGCGGCTTCTGACTCTGCGGCTTTCTTTGATGGTCCCTGTCCACGACCCACCTTAAGGCCGTCGACAAATACCACAGCGGTAAACGTTGGTGTATGAGCAGGTCCACTCTCGCCAATAAGCTTATATTCAGGGGTAGCCTTGCCTTTAGCCTGTACCGCTTCTTGCAAACGAGATTTAGGGCTTACCGAACGAACTGCCAGCGCTGGGGAAATGTGAGGTCCAAGCGTACGAATAACAAAATCGTGCGTTGGATCAAAACCCGCATCAAGGTAGAGCGCGCCAACAATGGACTCGTAGACGTTCTCCAGAGCAGACTTCATGCCACGCTTTCCCGTACCCTTCTCGGAAATTCCCATAACAATTAAGGGAGAAATTCCTAGAGCATCAGAGACAATGGAGAGTGTGTGACCGGATACCAGAGAGATTTTCAACCTAGTAAGCTGGCCTTCATCCATATCTGGATAACGCTCAAACAGCTCCGTTGCAATAATGGCACCAAGAATTGAGTCACCCAGAAACTCCAGGCGCTCATACGAAGCAGAAACAGGCTTGCCCTCCACCGCCGAAGGGTGTGTGAGGGCAGCCTCGATAAGTTCTTTATTGGTAAATGTGTGACCGCAAATAGCTTCTGCAGCAGCTACTCGTTCGTGCAATTTCACGTATAAAACCTACTTAAGCAGCAAGAATAGCATCTACTGCGTCACCAACGGTAGCAATCTCATCGATGTTTTCTGCATCAAAGGTCATATCAAACTCTTGCTCAAGGTCTGTGACAAGCTGCAAAAGATCAAATGAGTCCGCACCAAGATCTTTAAATGAGGTACCCTCTGTGAGCTCAACGGAATCGTCAAGGTCCAGTGTCTCTCTAACAACGTCAATTACCTTTTCAAGTGTTTCTGTGCGATCCATACATCCTCCTTGCACACAACAATGACGCTATTAATTTTACCCCGTGATGGGCGTCTGTATGATGACATTACTAAAGCTGAAACAAACAATCTTAAAAAAGTAAAGCCCACAGAATTGTCCATGGGCTCCACCATAGTTATAAAAATTTTTATGTACAGACGCTTTTACTACAGCTGAATTGACGAGGAAATTTTCTCGATAAGGTTGGCACGTACTGCATTTGCTGCAGAAAGTGTTCCTGCGCACACAGCAGAAGAGCTGGTAGCACCATGTCCTTTAAGTACAGGTGCAGAAACACCTAGCAAGAAGGCGCCGCCAACAGAATCTCCTGAAAGTTCCGCTGCTGTAGCCTTCAGAGCATCCTTCAAAAGAAGTGCACCAAACGCAGCCTTCTTGGAGGAATTAATTGCGCCTTTGAGGCTAGACATAATAAATTTGCCCGTGCTCTCAATAGATTTTAAGGCCACATTTCCTGTGAAGCCGTCTGTCACAATAACATCAAAGCGGCTTCCTAAAATATCAGTTCCCTCAGCATTTCCACCAAAATTGATAGCCGCTTCTGCAAGAGCCGCATGATATGAAAGAGCAAGCTCAGAACCCTTGGTCTCTTCAGAACCGTTACAGAGAAGTCCTATGGTTGGGTTTTCAATTCCAAGCGATGCATTGGCAAAAGCCTTGCCCATTTGTGCAAATTGCACCAAAACTTCTGGACGCACATCAGCGTTAGCACCAGTATCCAAAAAGACTGTTTTATGACCACCAAGTCCAGGAAGAATCAGGGTAAGTGCAGGGCGTTTTACGCCCTTGATGCGACCAATACCAAAGGTAGCTGCAGTAAGTACTGCTCCTGTAGAGCCTGCCGAAAAAAGACCGTCAGCCTCTCCAGCCTTGACTGCCTGCGCAGCCCTTACAATACTGGCGTCTTTCTTCTGCCTAACCGCATTGGCGGGGTGTTCGCTCATTGCAATAACTTCAGTGGTTACCAAAGCCTTTGCGCGCTCATGCTTGCTTGCAAAAGGAGTAACAAACTCATCAGCTCCAGCGAGAAGAACCTCTAGCTCTTTGTCCTTCTCAAGAGCCATACGAACTCCTTCAAGAACAACCTCAGGGCTTTGGTCAGATCCCATAACGTCTACACAAATAACGGGCATGATAACTCCTTAGTGCTATAAAAAAGAAGGCTGGCCCCTAAAGAACCAGCCTTCTTGGCCATACGATGTATGAGTGTTACTCAGTAACAACAACCTCACGGTCCTTGTAGAAGCCACAGTTAGGGCATACGTGGTGAGGAAGCTTTGGAGCGCCGCACTGTGGGCATACAGAGCGAGCTGCTGCGTTAAGCTTGCTGTTTGCCGAACGACGGGTGTGGGTTGCGCCGCGGCCCTTCTTTTGTTTAGGTACTGCCATCTTAAACCTCTTTTGCTCTTGCTAGCGCCCCTAAAACATATGAGGGCGCGACCCATTCACATAATGCGTTGGATACTATACCACGTACTGACACATTTTGTACGTAGATACAGCATTTCTTCACCATTTAGGAGAAGAAATTTTATTTTACTCTTCCGAATCCGGCTCAATCACAAGATTTTTGAGAGCCGCAAACGGGTTTGAAGCAAGCTTTTCTTCTTCTCGCTTCTGCTCAATCTGAGCTGCATGACCGCAATCCTCTTCATTCAGATTGCAACCGCATACTGGGCAAAGTCCCTTGCAGTCGGACTTGCACAGTACAACATAAGGCGTCTCCATAACAAGCGAAGGCAAAAGAGCCTCTGCAAGATCGATGGTTTTATCGGCATTTACTAAAACGTAATCTGCCTCATCTTCATCATCTGCAGAAATTACAGGCTCTTCAAAGAGATAATACTCATCTACCTCTGCGTTTAAAGAGAGATGTGCGTCCTCAAGACAACGGTCACACGTACCAACTGCGTCAGCACGAAGCATTCCGGTAACCAAAATGCCCTCACCCGCGTTGGTAAGCACTAGATCAAAATCAATTCCCATAGGAAGAGAAAATTCATGCTCCCCTAGCTCATACGAGTCTTCATTAAGATGACCCGCATAAGAAACGGTATCGCCTGCATTTGCAAGAAGATCATCTAGCGCATAAAGAACTGGTTGCATTGGAATTACCAGGCAACGTTATTGCTGGTGTTACGAGGACCAGAGTTCTCATCAAGTGTCTGACGAACACGAGAGACTGAATTTGTCAGGCTCTTGAGGTTCTCCTCAAGGTGAGCAAGAACTGTATCTGCATACTCCTCAGCGTTGTAGCGAGTATCACGCTCATACTGCTCTGCCTGGTCACGAATGCCATCTGCCTGCTGCTGAGCAAGGCGGACAACCTCCTGGTCACCAGCAAGAATCATAGCCTGCTGCTGTGCGTCAGCAATGATGGATTCTGCCTGAGCACGTGCGCGCTCAAGGGTCTCATCCTCTTCCTTGATGATGCGACGAGCGGTTGCAAACTCTTCTGGAAAGACACGACGAATCTCGTCAAGCAGCTCGTAGAAGTCCTGGGCATCAATAATCTTCTTGTTACCGCCATCCATAAAAGGTGACTTAGCCTCAGTTACCATCTGCTCAATCTCAGATACAAGGCTCTCAATTTCCTCGCCTGGCTGCATCCAGGGCTCCTTTCAATCCAATACACAAGCCGTGTTATATGCAGTTTTAGCCCTTATGAGCACGACGCATAAAACACCTTTTTAAGAATGTTAGCAGAATATAATGAAAATGCAGGGCAAATATACTTAATTACCGCAATTATGCAGAGCATCAAGCTTTTTAATGACGTTCTTTGGTACCAAAAATGATACATCTGCGCCCATAGCTGAAATTTCTCTCACAATTGAGGAAGAAATATAGCCGTACTCTGGACTGGACATAACAAAGACGCTCTCCAGCTCAGGAGCCATATGAGCGTTAAGATCTGCCTGTTGCAGCTCATACTCAAAGTCTGTCATAGCCCTCAGGCCTTTAACAACGCCACCTGCACCGCGAGCATTGCAGAAATCAACGAGAAGACCTTCCATGGGCTCTACAGAAACGTCCACAAGTCCTTCATCTACCAGAGCGTCTTTAAGCATCTGTACACGCTCTTCAAGAGAAAACGTAGTTCCCGTGCCGTGTTTGCGCTTTGAAGCCGCAACAGCTACCGTAACATTTTCAAAAAGACGAGAAGCTCGTTTGATTACATCAAGGTGTCCGTTTGTGACGGGATCAAAAGTACCTGGTACAACTACGTGAGTGATGCTGTTCAACGTATCTCCTATCCCTCACAACGAACAAGTAAATCAACTTGAGCAATACCATAACGCTTACTCTTAGAAAGCTCAAAGTTATCAAGAGAAACTGAATCAGATTTATGGCTATGTTCATAGACTACTACAGCATCTTTTGTCAGACTTCCCGACTGAATCAAGTCTTTGAGCAGCTTGGATACTACCTCTGCCTCAACCGCATAAGGAGGATCCAAAAATACCACATCAAAAGGACTTCCAAACAGCTGGGATGACTCAGCTAAGCGAGCTGTATCACCACAGATAACACTCATCTCAGAGGTGCTTACGCCAAGAGATTTAGCCGTACGCTTAATGCGATCGCACGTCTTTCTATCTTTATCAACAAAAGCAGCGTATAGCGCTCCTCTAGAAAGAAGCTCAAAACCCATAGCGCCTGAACCTGCAAAAGCGTCAAGCACTCTGGACTCACTGAGGTCAAGACCGCGAGAAGCCAAGATGGAACTTGCAATAGCCTCACGCGTACGATCAGTGGTTGGTCGCGTAGTCCCCTTGCCATCAGGGGCCTCAATTGCACGACCTTTCCATTTTCCGCCAACAATCCTCATGGGTTTTCTCGCCACCAAACCTATCTTGTACTACAGTTTACCTGCAGGTTATTACTTATAGCCAAGCTCTTCAAAGTAGATGCCAAAGCGATCTTTTGCCTCAATTCCCAGCGTAGCATAGGCGTCGCTGGTAAGATTTTGGTCCTGTGCCGTAATAGCCAGGGCGTCCATGTGAGCCGCCTCAATTAGATCTGCGTCTGCATAAAGGTCAGAGATCTTGAGCGTGGTGCCGCCCGACTGACGGTATCCCAAGGTTTCTCCTTCGTGTCTGAGCTCAAGGTCAAGCTCTGCCAAGCGCGCGCCGTCGGAGGTTTGCTCAAGAGCAGCAAGACGTTTTCTTGCGGTAGAACCTCGTTTGGCATTGCTTGCAAGATACACAGTTCCTGGAAAATCGCCTCGACCAACACGGCCTCTGAGCTGGTGCAAGGTAGCCAAACCAAAACGATCCGCATTAAAGACAATCATGACCGTAGCGTTAGGAACGTCAACGCCAACTTCAATAACGGTAGTGGAGACCAGAATCTGCGTCTTATTTGCGCGGAACTTTTCCATTACCTGATCTTTTTGTGTCTCAGGCAGTCTGCCGGTCAAAAGATCACAGGTAAAGTCCTTGAAAACGGTCTTTGAGAGCTCCTCATATACGCGAGTTGCACTGTAGAGCTTACCGTTTGTACGAGCGGCCTCAGGAACATCTTCAAGCTCTTCTTCAGAATCACTTGGATCAATCAAAGGACAAACCAAATATGCCTGATGACCAGCCTGAACAGCTTTGGCGACAGCAGCATATGCTTGGTCAAGGTTTTCTGGCACACACAACTTGGTGGTAACGCCAGCGCCTGCCTTTGGTCTTTTGGTAATGCGAGACGTATCAACATCTCCATATAAAGAAAGTGCCAGCGTACGCGGAATAGGCGTTGCGCTCATGGCGAGAAGATCTACGCCCTGCCCCTTTTTACGCAGTGCTGTTCTTTGATCAACGCCAAAACGATGCTGCTCGTCTACAACAGAAAGGGTGAGCTGCTTAAATACCACACGGTCAGAAAGAAGCGCAGTGGTACCAAAGACAACGGACAAAGAGCCGTCAGCTAGGCAAAGCTCAATTTGCTGTCTCTCTTCTTCTGAGGTAGAGCCCGTAATAAGAGCCCACGTAATTCCCGCAAGTGAAAGCAAAGGACCGATTTTTTGAGCGTACTGCTGAGCAAGAACTGAGGTAGGAGCCATCACAGCAGCCTGAGTTGAAGAATCTGCTGCTGCAGCTAAGGCAACGGCAGCAACAGCTGTTTTACCAGTACCAACATCACCCAAAAGCAAGCGATTCATAATACGTGGTGCTGCCATATCAGAAAGAATCTCTTGCGCTGCATGATTTTGCTCGTCAGTTAGAGCAAAAGGCAAAGCCTCAACCAGAGCCTTAACTTTAGGTCCATCTGCAACGTGCTCAAAAGGCTTATGCCCTGCAAGCTCCAAGTTTCTTCTCGCCAAAAGAGCAAGCTGCAAACTCAAGAGCTCATCAAAGGCAAGACGGCGACGAGCCTGTTCAGCTGCGTCCAAACTGGAGGGAAAATGAACCTCACGAAGCGCCGATGAGAGCGACATGAGGTGGTGTTTGGTGACAAGCTCTGAAGGCAGCCAATCACACACGCTTCCTGTGTCCGCCAAAGCCGCTGACATAATGCGACGCATCCATGCAGGACTCACGCCCTCGGTAGCTGGGTGAACAGGAAGAATTGCTGCCTTTGAAGGAGCCTCTTTGGAGCGTGCTTCATCGCTTGAGTCAGACTTTGCCGTACTAAGCACCTCGTAAAATGGTGACTTCATCTGGCGGTAACCGTAGGCAAAGAGAACCTTACCGCTTAGCGCCACTTCATCGTCAACGTGGATTTGCTCAGCTATCCAAGGCTGCCTAAAAAACGAAGCTGTGAGCACGCCCGTATCATCCACAACCTCAATCTCAACAATGACCATTTTAGGACGTGGACGCTTAGTCTTTACCGAAGCAACGCGGCCCGTAATGGTAGCGTCCTCACCTATCTGCGCAAAAGCAATCTGCACGCGGTGAGAAAAATCGAGGTAGCGGTGAGGAACATTGAGCAAAAGGTCTCGTACACGCAGAATGCCGAGACGCTCAAGCGCCTCGGCACGATTTGCATTGACATACCTTAACCTGGTCACACTATCAACAAGTGAGCAGGTATGTGCTACTCGCTCTGATGCAGGAGCGATGCTTACCTTGGACTCAGACATGTCCTACTCAATAGAGAAGATGACTGGATAGAGTGGCTGCTCGCCGCGCTGAGCATCAACCTCAAGGTCTGGATAGGCATCCTCAATCTTGCTGGCGAGAAGATCGAGCTGCTCGTCAGAGAAGTCTTCACCTGCAAGAATGGTGAGGTTGTCGCCCTCTTCCTCCTCTTGCATCTTAGCGATAAGGTCAAGCGTGACCTTCATGACATCAGAGCCGACAACATCAATGGAGCCGCCCTGGATACCCATGACATCACCATCGTGGATAGGAGTACCGTCAGCTGCGGAAGAATCGCGGACTGCAGTGGTTACCTCACCGTAGCGAACGCCAGAGATAGCGTCAGTCATCTCTTCTACAAGCTCTTCAAATGGAACACCATCTGCAACAACAAACATTGCAGCAAATGCCTGAAGAACAGACTTAGTTGGAATAACGGCAACCTTAACATCCTCGCATGCGCTTGCAGCAGCCTCTGCTGCCATACGAATGTTGGAGTTGTTTGGCATAACAATGACCTGGTCTGCATTGGCCTCTTCAATTGCAGCAAGGATATCTGCAGTTGAAGGATTCATAGTCTGACCACCAGAAACAACAACATCCACACCAAGAGACTTCAAGATTGATGCGGCGCCAGAACCAGCGGTTACCGCAACAAAGCCAAGCTCCTTTTTAGGTGCAGCGGCAGCCTTCTTATCATCAGCGATCTTCTCGGTACGTTCCTTAGCCTCAAGGTCCATGTTATGGATGAAGACCTCAAAAATCTGGCCGTACTGAAGCATGTACTCAAGAACCTTGTTAGGAGTATTTGAGTGAACGTGAATCTTGTAGTCTGGATTTGCACCAACAAGAAGCTCACAATCACCCATAGTTGCCAGGAAGTTCAGGGCTGCTTCCTCGTCAAAGTCAGGACTATCTGCCTTGAAGAGGAACTCGTTGCAGTAACGGTACTCAGAACCCTCCCAGTCATCGTTGAGCTCAATCTCAACCTTTGCGCTGGTAGCAGCCTTAGCATCAGAAACAGAAACGGTTGTCTGGAAATCAGTAGTCTCAGTCTTGCCGGTAACAGCGTTTACAAAGCCCTCAAGGAAGGTTGCAAAACCAAATGCACCGGAGTCAACAACACCGTTCTCTTTAAGAACAGGAAGAAGCTCAGGAGTGCGGGCAACAGACTCATATGCTTCAACAACCAGGGCATCCAAGACCTCAACTGGGGTGAGCTGAGACTTCTCAAGGGAGTCTGCCTTAGCAGAAACGTCTTTAAGGACGGTAAGAATAGTGCCCTCGACAGGCTTTCTAACAGCCTTAAAAGCAACCTCTTTACCGCGGCGGAATGCGTGAGCAATATCCTTTGGAGTTACTGCCTCAGGATTTTTAACGTCACACAGACCCTCGGCAATACCGCGAAGAATCTGAGACGTAATAACACCAGAGTTACCACGAGCACCCATCAGAGAACCGTGAGTAATTGCCTTTGCAATATCCTGCATGCTTGCATCTTGAGGAAGATCTTGAACCTCACGAACAACGGTGCCCAGGGTAAGGGACATGTTAGTGCCGGTGTCTCCATCTGGTACAGGGAAAACGTTGAGCTTGTTGATCTCTTCTGCTTTGTCTGCAACGGCAAGGGCTGCTACAGGGAAGCATGTACGAATGACATTTGAAATCACGTTAGACCTCAGTTCCTACTCATTTGAAGCAAAAAGCTTAGCGAGAATTACGCATGGCCTCGATATGTACAGTTACATCAACACATGAAAGCTCTGCAATTTGCTTAAGCAAAAACTTTACTGAGCTCTCAAGATTGTCGACAACAGACGCCATGTTAACGCCCTGCTCAACAACAATGTGAAGGTCAACCTGAACTCCCTTAGGAGTTGGGGTCACATCAATACCCTTACGAAGTCGGTACGTTGGAAGAAGACGAGCAACACCTGCTGCCTCATCAATCTCTGCCATGCCAACAACGCCATAACATTCCATAGCTGCATAGCCCGCCAGGTCAGCAAGGCAATCATTAGAAACTCTTAGTGTTCCGGGAACAGCGGTAGTCATTACATAACTCCTCTCGCAAGAACCAGGGTTAGTCATTGTTATTTAGTATACCGCAGAGCACATTTATTATTAAAGCGGCTTATATATACAAGTTGATAACCTTGCAATTGACAAATCTTTTTCTTGTTATTTAATCTTGGTGTAATAAATGAAAAACATTCAAAAGCTGTCAAAAAGCTATCTAATTGTGAATGTTATATTCATGCTTTGACAACACAATATATTGTGCTATATTAATTCGGCTATTTGGAAATTTTAGGCGCAGAGGGCGCCTATCCTATGGAGGTCTTACTCATGTCGAAGGTCTGTGATTTCTGCGGTAAGCACGCCGTTGCCGGTCGCTCCATCTCCCACTCTCACCGTACTGTGGCCCGCACCTTTAAGCCAAACATCCAGCGTGTTACTGTCGTTGTCGATGGCCAGCGCAAGAAGATGAATGTTTGCTCCCGTTGCCTCAAGTCCGGCAAGATTGCTCGCAACTAAGCAACTCAGCTCGTCTTATCTCAAATTTAAAAAGGTCGCTTCGGCGACCTTTTTTCTTAGCTCGATTATCTGACAGCAACATCTAATACTTCTTGCTGGACTTACAGTCGCTTGTTGGGGCTTTGCAACTCAAACGCAGCCGCAACACAATCCGCCAAACGTCTTAGTTCCAAAGCTGTACCAAAAGACAGCCCTTCTCGCACCTTACCCAGGCATTGTCTGATTCAACTATGTTTGAAATACCATCGTCTCCCAGCAAGGTAAACTTCTGGTGATCAAGATTCCACTTCATGCCGGCCTCAGCACCCTCGCAC
>JABZGZ010000034.1 GCA_015259105.1 Atopobium sp.
GCGGAACAGGCCATACGTGGTCCTTTCTTGTTGGTGGTGCGTCGATGAGCTGGGAAGTTACGCGGAGGTGCGCTGTTGGACGGCGGTGAGCTGGGAGGCGCGGTGAGCTGGGAGGAGCTACAAGCTGGAGTGTTGCTCGGAGAGCCGCTACTTGGAAAAGCGCCGCTCAGGAAGGCGGTGTGGGGGGGGAGTGAGGCGTTTGTGAGTGCGCTACTCGGAAACGATAAAGCAACCAGGCTGTCCAAGCTCCCACGTACCTTTGAGGTCAGCAGCAAGCTCAAAGTGCAGCTTGGAGATGCCCAGGTCGTAGTCTTGGACAAGGTGATGCTGGTTTGGCATAGAAGCACTTACCACGCCATCTGTCAGGTTAAATACAACAGGCAGCTTGTTGATGGCGGTTGGACATGCCAAAACCGCATTAATGCCGCGATTAAACCACTCGGGCATCTGCTCTGGCTCAGTTGGCTGGCCGTTTGCCGTCATAATCTGTGCAGGCTTCTTGGTACGCAGGCGAATTGCGGTACGAATGCCCTCCTGCTTGAGCGGAATCTTCTCTGGAGCGTATCCGATGGAGATAATAATGCCCAGCTTAAGGCCGCTGTACTCGTCGCGAGCCAGGGTCTTCCAGTCCATGGTCTCGGCAATCCAGCATGAGCCAATGCCCAGCTGTGTGGCGAGAAGAACGATCTTCTCGCCATAGTAACCGATGAGCTCACGGGCAATTGCGTCTTCACAATAACCTGCTACGTAGTGGTAAATGGGGCCGACAATAGACCTGTTCTTCATGTGGACGGAGGTGCCGTCCTCGAGGTGAGGACCTTCGATGGTAAGGATTGCGGGATGATCGGGAGCAACCTCTGCCATCTGGGCATTTGCGACGTTAATGGCTTCTTGGAGCTGAGAGAGTTTCTCTTGCTCAATAGGCTTTTGGTCGTAGGCGCGCAGGGAAATGCGCTGGTCCATGGCTTCTTTTACGTCCATCGTGGTCCTTCCTGGAGCAAGGTTAGAGCAGAGAGCCAAATCGCTTAACGTAGAGGCTCTTGATTATGGTGATAAGAACCATATACCCGCTCATGAGCGCCACTAACCACCCAAAGAATGACAAAGGTAGAGCAACAAGGCTCAAAGGCTGGGCAAACATGGGCAGATACGGAAGAGCGCTAACCACAATGATTCCCGCGGTTGTGAGGGCAAACAGTGAGGTAGAAGGCATGCTTTGAACAAACGGAATCTTGTTGGTTCTAAGTGCGTGAAGAACAAAGGTCTGGGTCCACATGGATTCGATAAACCAGCCTGTCTGGAAAGACAGAATAAAGAGCATCTGAGCTGCGGTGTTTCCAGCTGCGACAAGTTCTGCCCAGGTTCCTCCGGCAAGGGCGGGAGAGACCACAAAGAACATAAGCGCAAAGGTTAGTACATCAAAGATTGAACTGACTGGTCCAATCCAAAGCATAAAGTTTGTAATCGAATGAGCGTCCCAAGAGCGAGGGCTTGAAAGGAACGAATTATCAACGTTGTCCCAAGGAATTGCGATGCAGGTAACGGTATATGCGAGTCCCAAAAGGAGCAACTGGAGGGCGCTCATAGGCAAAAACGGCAGGAAGAAGCTGGCCACCAAAACGGACAGCACGTTACCAAAGTTGGAGCTTGCGGTTGCTTTGATGTATTTGATGGTGTTGCCGTAGGTTCTGCGACCCTCTTCAACACCGTGCTCAAGTACCAGCAGGTCCTTCTGTAGCAAGATGATGTCTGCGGACTCTTTTGCCACGTCAACGGCAGTATCGACGGAGATTCCTACGTCGGAAGAGCGCATGGCGGCAGCGTCGTTAATGCCGTCGCCCATGAAGCCGACCACGTGGTTGTTGGACCTGAGCGCGGAGACAACGCGAGCTTTTTGCATAGGGGAAAGCTTTGCAAAGAGCTGGGTCTTCTCGACACGCTCTTTGAGCTGCTCGTCGTTGAGATTCTCTACGTCGCTTCCAAGTAAGAGCTCGTCAACGTGGATGCCCACCTTCTTGCAGACGGCGGCAGCAACGCCCTCGTTGTCACCGGTGAGTACCTTGACCTGCCCGCCTCTCTGGTTGAGCTTGGCAATTGCCTCGCGAGCGCTCTCTTTTGGCGGATCCAAGAAGGCCAGGTAGCCAATAAGCACCATGTCGCGCTCGTCGTCTACGCCAAACTCGCCGACGCCGCGAGGGTCGCTCTTCTGAGCAACACCAACCACGCGCATTCCCTCCTGATTGAGCTGGTAGACGCGGTTCATAACGCTCTTGCGCTGGGCGGGAGTCAGCGGCTTAATTTCGGAGTCCAGGTCAACAAAGGAGCATGCGTTGAGGACTTCCTCGACGGCGCCCTTGGTAATCATCTGCGTCTTGTCAGTTTTTGTGTTTCTCACCACAACGCTCATGCGGCGACGCTCAAAGTCAAACGGGACCTCGTCGATTTTCTCGTACTCAATGCTCAGTAGGTTGGTGGGCAGCTCGTCATTTGAGGTCTTGATGATTGCGTTGTCAATGAGGTTGCGAAGGCCCGTCTGGAAGTAGCTGTTCAGATACGCGTGGCGGAGCACACGAGAATCCTCTTCGCCCAGAATGTTGAGATGGCGCTCAAGTACAACCTCGTCAGCGGTGATAGTACCGGTTTTGTCGGTGCACAGGATGTCCATGGCACCCAGGTTTTGGATTGCGGCTGGATTCTTAACAATAACGTCCTGCTTGGCCATTTGCGTTCCACCGCGAGAAAGGCAAGTGGTCACAATAACAGGCAGCATCTGAGGGGTAATGCCAACGGCAACAGAGACGCTGAAGAGCAATGCGTCAAACCAGTCACCCTTGAGGAATCCGTTTGCAAAGAACACGATAGGGCACATGATCAGCATGAACGAGACAAGCACCTTGGAGACAGACTTGAGACCCTCGTCAAAGCTGGTCTCGCCGGCAGGCTGCTGGAGCAGCTCAGACATGGTGCCCACGTAGGATTTGTTGCCGGTTGCAACTACCACTACCGTGGCACTTCCCGACTGAACGGTAGTACCGGCAAACAGCAGGTTTGTGCACTCAGAGAGCGAGAGGGGATAGCGTGTACCATCCGCGCGACGGCGAGCGTGCACTACACCAGCAGTTTTCTCGACGGACTCTGATTCTCCGGTGAGCGCGGTCTCGTTGACAAAGAGGTCCTTGGCGTCCAGAACGCGGCAGTCTGCAGGAATCATGTCTCCCGAGGCAAGGCGGATGATATCGCCAACAACTACCTGTTCAAAGGGGATCTCTTCTCCCAGAGCAGAAGCAAGCTTGGGCTCTTCAGGAGCTTCGTCTTCATCGGCAGCGCCTTCATAAGCGGCGTCTTCTTCGAAGTCCGTGAGGTCATACGCATTGGCGTCTGGGTCTTGGCTAAGCTCTTGGTCGGAGTTCTGGTTTAAGCCCTGCTCAGTGCCCGTGTCATCAAAGTCGATAGGACGGCGGATAACTCTTGTGGTTGAGGTCACCATTTTTGAGAGCGCAGCTGCCGCCGAGGCTCCCTTGGAGCTCTGGACAAAGTCAATGATGCCGGAGATAAGCACCATTGCGGTAATGATGACGACGGTTGATGGGTCCTTCTCGCCATCCGCAGCAAGCGCCACATTAGTGATGTAAGAAATGCCAGCGAGGGCAATCAAAATGAAGGTAAAGGGGCTTGCAAAGCTCTTGAGCAAGCGGATGATAAAGGGCTCTTCGGCGGCGCTGGTAATGACGTTTGGCCCGTCGAGGTCGTATTTTGCCTGTGCAATGTCAATGGCAAGGCCGTCCGGAGTGGTGTGGAATTTTCTACAGACGCTCTTCACCGAGTGAGTTGCGGCAAAGGTCAAGGACTGCCCAAGCTCTCCCGAAGTGGACTGAGTTGTCTTTGGTTGGTCTGTGCGTTTCATGATTGCCATGTGCACCTCCGATGATTAGTGGGGACGAATGACTAATTGGTTGGTGTATGACGCAAACTGAAAGCGTTCTGTTATGTGCGAGATTTGAAACCAAATGGTCTGAAACCGGGTCATAGATTCATATATCTACAGAATTGAACAGGTTATAAACGAGCAGGTAAATCTGTAAATGTATAAGCCAATAAGAGTTCGTGCAGTTTTAATTCAGCTGAAATCAAATCTAAAACTTTTTATGGGAGGTTTCTTTATATCCTATACGCACATGAACAGAATCATCGTCGGCTGTCATACGTAAGCCGCTACTTCGACCAGGCATATAAAGCACCTCCTTAAAATTAGGTGTTTTGTAAGAGCAACGTCACTTAAAAAATGAACGTCCGTCCACTCAAGCACTCTAAGAGTAGTTGGGTTGACGAGATTGGTCAAGTAATTACTATATACCCTATAAACAGGACATTTATTTAATACATACTGTCGAGAAGAACGTCGGGTTGCAACGTTGAGAAGAGCGTTGCACATCGCGGTGAGTGCCGAACCGAACTGTTGACCGGCAACGTTGAGCGCTGCACTCTTGCAAGGAAGGGACCTCACATGGGCAAAGTAATTGTATTTGGAAGCTTGAACATGGATATCTCCATCGAGGCAGATAAGATGCCTCAGCAGGGCGAGACTATTGGCGGCAAAAATCTTGTCACCAGCCCAGGTGGAAAGGGCGCTAACCAAGCAGTTGCTGCAGCTCGAATGGGTGCAGATGTCCACATGATTGGTGCTGTTGGCGCTGACTCGTTTGGACAGGACCTCAAGCAGTCGCTTATTGGCTACGGCGTCAATGCGGAGCAGGTAGAAGAGCTGTCTGGGGTCTCCACGGGCGTTGCCGTGATTGTGCGCGTGGGCGGCGATAACCGTATCATTCTGGATCACGGTGCTAATTACGTTCGCACAGTTGACGACGTAAAAGCGGTGCTCGATCGCATTGCGGAGCCAGGTGACGTGTTCTTGACACAGTTCGAGTGCGAGTTGTCGACCACGTTTGAGCTCATCAGATATGCACATGAGCTGGGACTCTATACGATGGTGAACCCATCGCCAGCGGCTACCATGACCACCGGTCTTCTCGCCAGCGTGGACGTGCTTTGCCTGAACGAGATTGAGTTTGCAGATTTGTTTGGCGAGGGCAAGATTAGCCCGCTGGCAGATCCCGAGGCTGCGGTGCAGAAGGTGCTTGCAAGTGGCGTGGCTACTGCGGTGTTGACGCTGGGGTTCAAGGGCTCCATTGCTGCTGACTCGCACGGCGTGTACCAGCAGGAATGCTACCACGTGGACACCGTGGACACTACCTGTGCGGGCGACACGTTTATGGGTACGCTTGCTGCGTTCCAGGCATCGGGGCAGCTAGAGGGGCACGATATCAAGCAGGCGCTCGATGTGGCCGCGAAGGCTGCGGCGCTTGCTACCACTAAGGTTGGCGCTCAGCAATCAATTCCAACGTATCAGCAGGTAGTTGAGTTTTAGGTTAAAATTACCGTGATTGTTGCTTCATAACTCGCAGTCCACACGCAGCTCAAACGTACAAAGGAGACTTATGACAACGCTTTCAACCAAGACGCGCGTCATCATTGACACGGATCCTGGCATTGACGACGCCATTGCGCTGGGGTTTGCCCTGGTCGCAAAGGCGCTGGATATCAAGCTTATTACTACCGTCAGTGGAAATGTTGGTATCGAAAACGTTACCAACAACGCCCTCAAGCTGCTTAAATTCTGGAACCAGCACGTGCCTGTTGCGCGAGGTGCCGCCGAGCCGCTGCTCAGAAAGCCTATGGACGCAAGCGACGTTCACGGTGCGTCTGGCATGAGGGGCTACGAGTTCGACGGCATTCAGCCTGACTGCCTTCTTGAAGAAACCGCACTTGAGGCACAGCATCGCGTCATTATGGAAGGCGCTTCCGCTGGCGAGAAAACCACGCTGGTGACGCTTGGTCCTCTGACCAATATTGCGCTGCTGCTGAAAGCATACCCACAGGTCAAGGAGCATATCGACCGCATTGTCATGATGGGCGGCGCTCTGACCCGCGGAAACCTTGGCGTCATGTCCGAGTTCAACGTGGGCGTTGACCCCGAGGCGGCAAAGATTGTCTTTGCATCCGGCGTTCACGTGGCCATGGTTGGCCTTGAGGTGGGTGACGCCGCTCGCGTGATGCCCGAGGACATCGAGAACATCCAGAACTCCGGCAAGAGTGGTGACATGCTGGTCAAGCTGCTGCTCAACTATCGCGTCCACTACCAGGAGGAGGGCTTCAGCATGTATGACCCAACGGCCGTGGCCTACCTGCTGGCGCCCCAGATGTTTGAGACCAAAGACGTGTTTGTGGACGTCGAGTGCGCCGGCGCTCTGACAAGCGGCTGCACGGTCGTTGACCTGGCCGGATATCTTGGCGAGAAACCCAACGCAACCGTATGTGTGGGCGTCGACCAAAAGGCATTCCGTACTTGGTTTGTTCACCAGATCCAAAAGTGCAACGTCCTCGACGGCTCCGCCTCTGCAGTTGAAGGCGTGCTGCTGGACTAAGGCACCGTTGGATCAACGTGCCGCCGGGGTTGCGCGCTGCAAAAACCCACAAGAAAAAAGCCTCTTCTCGCCATTGAGAAGAGGCTTTGTTGTGCGTAAAAGTGCTGTTTACAGCGCCAGTTAGCCGATGATAGTCATTACGATAGGGATGACAATCGCAAAAAGCACTGTTGAAGTTGCAACAACGTTAGTTGCGAATTTGACGTCAGCCTTACCTTCGTTTGCCAAAATTGGCAGGACGGTCAGTGCTGGAACTGCAGCTTGGATGATAAACGTCCTCGTTTCAAGAACGTTCTGTGCACCAAATACGCCGGTAAATGCTGTAATTACGCCGACCATAATAAGTGGGGCAATGACAAATTTACCAATGAGCGTGACTGCTGTGTCACGATCAATTCGAATGCTTGAAAGTCCTGTCTCCTGCAAAATAATGCCAATGTAAATCAGCGACAGTGGCGTTACCAGATTGCCTAAATAGGTGAGGCCAGTGTTTAGAACTGCTGGAACAGGAATGCTGAACACGAGAAAAACGAGGGCAACCAAGAAACCAATCAATGGTGGTGGCAACAATTTGCTGATGTTAAATTTGTGCTCCACTGCACTGTTTTTCTCGCCGTCATTTTCTGTTGGCAGTGGATCACCGTAAATGAAGAAGATTCCAATTGCCCAGGTAGAAATGGTGTTCATGATGTAGTACACCAAAAAGTACGGCACAGCGTGCTCGCCAAAAAGCGCAAGATTCAGTGGCATACCAATGAAGATGGTGTTGGCATTTGCAAAGGTATTGAGCATCAAGCCTCGGCGACCTGGCTGGACGCGGAAAACGTTGATAACCAAAAATCCTGCAACATATGACAAAGCAAAACTAACAGCAGCAATGAGCACTGATGGACCAAGCTGGAGTAGCTGGTTGAGGGACAAGTTTTTTAGGACCGCTACAAAAATTGATGCAGGAAGTGCCACATTCATGATGAGCTTTGACGCCTGACCAGCAAATGTTTCATTGAGCCAGTTGATCTTCCTAAGAATATAGCCAAGCACAATAATCAAAATGATAGGCAGCACATTCTGTAATGATGTCAAAAAGACAGACATACTATGCCTCTAACTCCTTGTAGACAGGGAACCACTTAAGGGCGTCAACTGCCTCTTTTGCATCGGCAATTGGCTCGCGGTTCAGACCCTGCCTAATTGCCTCCTCTGCAACGCCAACAGCAATACGCTCGGAGAACTCAGTAATCTTGGAGACTGGAGGAAGAATTGCCGCACCAGGCTTTGTGGTGTCGACGATTCCGCCAAGCGAGTGAGCTGCGAGGGAAATCATCTGGTCTGTGAGCAGGCGAGCCTTTGATGCAAGTGCACCAAGTCCAAGGCCTGGGTAAATCAGAGCGTTGTTAGCCTGACCAATTTGGTAAGTTACACCGTTGAGCTCGACGTCGTCTGAGGGGACTCCGCAGGCTACAAGCGCGCGACCGTCTGTCCAGGTCAGCAGGTCCTGGGCGGTTGCCTCCGCAAGTTTAGTTGGGTTGGACAGAGGGAAAATCATTGGGCGCTCGCAATGAGCTGCCATTTCACGAATGATCTCCTCGGTGAAGGCGCCGTGAACGGTAGAGGTGCCAACCATGATTGTTGGGTGGACCGTCTTTACAACGGCTGCGAGGTTGGTGAGCTCATCAGCGTTTGCGAACTCAGAACGCTTGCGAGCAAATGGCTTCTGCTGTGGAGTGAGGTTGTCCATATCGTCGAAGAGCAAGCCCTGACGATCTACCAGGTAGAAACGCTTGCGAGCCTCTTCGCGATCCATTCCTTGGTCCACAAATTCCTGCAGCACACGATCAGCGATGCCGCAACCAGCAGTTCCTGCACCAAAGCAGAGATATACCTGGTCGACGAGTTTCTCGCCAGAAATATTGAGGCCACCGAGGATGCCTGCAAGGGTAACAATACCAGTGCCTTCGACGTCGTCGTTGAAGACGGGGTAGGTGTTCTTGTAGCGGTCCAGGATTGCTGCAGCGTGCGAGCGGCCGAAGTCCTCGAAGTGCAGGTAGAGGTTAGGGAAGAGCTTCTCGACGGTGGTCACAAAGTTGTCAATGAAGGCGTTGTAGCGGTCCTCGTCGACACGCTTGTGGCGCTCGCCCAGATACAGTGGGTCATCGAGCAGCTCCTGGCGGTTGGTACCGGCGTCGATGACAACAGGCATGATGCGGTTAGGGTCAACACCAGCTGCGGCAGTGTAAACCATGAGCTTGCCAACGGAAATTTCGACACCGTTAGTGCCCCAGTCGCCAATACCCAGGATTGCTTCTGCATCGGTGACGACAATCAGGTCGATGTCTCTACCTGCGGCTGCGTTCTTCAGCGAGGTCTCGAGGTCCTCAGGACGATCAACTGACAGGAAGCATGCATACTGTGGATCGACATAGCGCTGGGAGTACTGCTCAATATCTGGAGCAATAGTTGGGTCGTAGACAATAGGCATGAACTCTTCAACATGCTTGGAGAACAGGTTGTAGAACAGCGTGCGGTTCTCGGAGAAAAGCCTCATGAGATAGTGACGCTTTGTCTCGAGGTCAGGATATTGCTGGAAAAGCACGTATGCCTGTTCAGCTTGCTCCTCGATGGTCTGAATGTTTGGAGGTAGAAGTCCTACCAGGCCATACTTCTGACGCTCCTCCTGCGTGAAAGCGGTTCCCTTGTTCAAAAATGGATCATTCAGTAGTTCAAAACCCGTCTTCATGATGCCTCCTTAGTGCATCAGCTTTAATAATTGCCGTATTTGGCGCAGATAGAATATGCTTTCTATCTGTGATAACAATACCCATATTCTGTTATGGATTTACGAGAACTAGAAGAAATTCCCTACTTTTTTGGAAAAATTTTCTTGCTAAACATATATGTTCACCAGTGCATATATAAATTTAGTCAAACTGACAAGGTGATGTTTTCAAATCCCAAAGTCGTGTTTTCAAATCTCAAGGTGATGTTTTCAAATCCGTTTGTAAGAATCGTTTTAACGGATAAATGTAAGACCGATTTAATGCCAACTGCGGTTTTGCTGAGCGCTTGTCATGCAAGTGGTAAAAAATGCGTTTAGTTGGAATATGCAGTAGCGACTAGTTTTTATGCAAGCCATTTAACTGCGGTTTTGTTACGGATAAAAACAGCAAAATATGGACACTTTTTGTCACCTGCGCAAACGCAAGTTAGGAATTTCCGTGATCGTGATTTGACTTCCAACTAAACGGATTTTTTACCCAAAAGAGGGGTTGATTTTTGTGAGTCAAATTTTTGATACAAAACTCCGCATAAATAAGGTGGAATATGCAATTTTCTCGGGTAATTGGATGTTGCTCGGTCAATTGGATAGTGGTCGGCTCTCAAAGCGATGTTATTTCACCACAACAGCACCTTCAGGAAGCGTAATATCCGCATCAGTTGCAATTAAGAGGTTGTTACCTGGTGTTTTAGGAGTATCAGGCCACTCGGGCACGTAAGCGATATGCGTAAACTCCTGCGCAAAGACGTTTGCCACCTGAGAAAGTAGCGTAGACCCGTGACCTTCAAGCGGACAGCGAACATCGACCAGATATACCCCGCCATCTGCAAGTTTTTCTTTAACCACTTGTGCACCGGCTGGAGTTCCCAGAGGGCCAAGTGATTTTCGACCAGCAAACACTTCGTTTACCAGCACGTCAATACTGCCGGCTTTTGCGTCTTGCAACACCTTCCAGGCGTCGTCCTCGACAATACGCAGCTCGCTTGAAGCAGCAGCTAGAGCCTCGTCCAGAAAGAAATGCTCGCGTGCAAGCGAGACTATCTTCGGATCAATCTCAATCGCGTCAATAACGCCGCCGCTCATGTGCGTAGCCAGGTGTTTTGGCAGCGAGAAACCTCCGCCTCCCATAACTACAACGTGACCCTCTGGTGCCACCTGCTGGATAACCTTCGCCATCATGCGGTGATAGTGGACGCAGGGCTCAAAGCGCAGCTCAGGTGCAATGTAGCTCACGGACTGGAAGGTGCCATTAACGTTGAGCAGCCTAATGGGCGTACCGTCGGCGTCCTCGGAGTCAAAGATCATCGTGAGGCCAAACTTGGTACGAGTCACAAAAACGCCTCGAGCGCGTAGAATTAACAGAAATAGCTGGTAAATGCCAATAACGGCAAGCCCCGCTACGGTCGACCAGATAAAAAATGTCCAAAAATCATGTAAGACCATGTTAATTCCTTGTTAGTAAGGTTTCCCTCGGTTATACTAGCCGATACGGCGTTTTTTCTGAACGCTTTTACAGGAAAAGATTTTCTGGGGGTTTATATGATTTTAGGACTTGGTATTCCTGAGCTTCTGATTATTGTTTGCGTTGTTATGGTCATCTTTGGACCTAAGAACCTTCCAAAGCTCGGCAAGGCTGTCGGCGAGACCGTCAAGAGCGTTCGTGAGGGCATGGAGTCTGAGACCAAGGAAGAAGCCAAGGAGCCAGAGGCTGAGCTCGTTGAGGACGAAGAGTCCAAAAAGGCTGAGTAACCCCATCTCACACGTATAGACCTACTTGACCCATCAACAGAAAGAACACGATGGACACTACTAAAGAGATTGTACTTACCCCAGAAGGCCGTCAGAAGCTTGTCGATGAGCTGGCTTATCGTGAGGGCGAGAAACACGACGAGATTGTTGAGCGCATCAAAGAGGCTCGTGGTTTTGGTGACCTTTCTGAGAACTCCGAGTATGACGCTGCAAAAGAAGAGCAGTCTCACAACGAGTCCCGCATCAACGAGATTCGCCAGATTCTCTCTGTCGCAAAGGTTGTCGAGGGTGGCAGCAAGCGTAACGTCACTGTTGCAATCGGCACAACCGTCGAGCTTGCTGATGCAAAAGGCAAGACAACTAAATATGTAATTGTTGGTACTACTGAGACTAACTCCCTTGAGCACAAGATCTCTAACGAGTCCCCAGCTGGCGAGGCTCTTATTGGTCATAAGAAGGGCGACGAGGTTGAGTTCACCACGCCAAACGGCAAGGTGAAGAAGTACACCATTACCTCTATTACTCGCTAGACTGGCACAAAAGATTTTGGTCGCCCCGTGTCCGTCTGGCGCGGGGCGTTTTTACGTGGAGGATACATGTCCGAAGTAGAGAACAACATCGCTGGTAACTCGTCTGCCGCAGAGAACGCTGCTGCAACCGCCGCCGACGCAGAGAACGCTGACGCAACCGCCGCCGAGAACGTCGACGCAACCGAGGTCACCTCAGAGGCTTCCATAAATGACGAGCGCGCCCAGCGCCGCGTTCGTCGCCAGGCACTGCTTGATACCGGCGTTGACCCATACCCAATCAAGTCCACCGTCACCGCTCACGTCGCTGAGCTGGAGGAGCGCTACGCTGACCTCGAGG
>JABZGZ010000035.1:0-11543 GCA_015259105.1 Atopobium sp.
TTCTCAAACAAATCTGTTTCAAAGGTTCTCTCGTTAGAAACAGACTTAACGTCACGAGGCTGGGCAGCTGCATGAACTTCTGCAACTTCTTTTCCTTGCGCGCGCAAAATCATCTTTGAAGCTGTATTGCCAACAAGGGAAGTTAGGTACGATGCATCTGCTCTTGAGAGCTCTCCAAGCGTTTTGATTCCCTGTTGATGAAGTGTCTTTGCCATCGCAGGGCCAATGCCGCTCATTGCTTCAATGGGCAGTGGCGCCAGAAAGCGACCTTCTGTACCAGGAAAGACTGCAGTAAGACCACGAGGTTTTTCTTGTTCAGAAGCAATCTTGGCAATCGTTTTATTTGTTCCTAGACCAATGGAACAGGTAACGCCTAGCGCAGCAACTTTCTTTTGTATGCGCTTACAAATTTCTAAAGGATTTTCTTTAGAAAATCTTCCAGGAGTAATGTCAAAAAATGCCTCATCAATAGAAACTTGTTCAACAAGGGGAGTCTCATCTTTGAGAAAACCCATAACAAGAGCACTCATTTCTGAGTATCTGTCATAACGTCCTGAAGTCCAAATTGCATGAGGACAAAGCCTTACCGCAGTAGCTGAAGGCATGGCAGAATGAACGCCATACTTTCTTGCTTCATAAGATGCGGTTGAAACAACGCCTCGTTTTTGAGGAGAACCTCCTACAATTACTGGTTTTCCACGCCACTCAGGATGATCAAGTTGTTCTACGGATGCAAAGAACGCATCTAGGTCAAGAAGGCCAATAGCCTTACCATGCCATTCAAAATCACACGATTTACGTGCGGTTTTATCCGATATGTTCTTTGACGTTTTCATAGATTAAGTGTATACTTTTTGCGTAAATAGAACAAGTGTTTCATACATAAATTACGAGTACTTTTTGAAGAGAGCAAATTTATACTTTTCGAGGTTAACGCGTTGTTGTACACTTGTAACCCGATTTGTGGCTTTGCGGTGCAGCCCATCTAACATCCGAGGCACCGCTCGTATGGAGGAGTTTTCATTGGCAGTTAAGATTCGTCTGGCCCGTCACGGTGCCAAGAAGCGTCCGTACTATCGCGTAGTTGTCGCTGATGGTCGTATGCCTCGCGATGGTCGTTACATTGAAGAAGTCGGTCGTTATAACCCACTGACTAGCCCAAAGACGATTGATATCAACCTCGAGAAGGTTGACGAGTGGGTAGCAAAGGGCGCTCAGCCAACAAGCGCAGTTTCTCACCTCATTGAGATCGCTCGTACTGGCGCTCCAGTTGCAGAGAAGAAGACCAAGCTCTCCAAGAAGGCACAGGCAAAGGCTGCTGCAGCTGCAGAGGCTGCTGCTGAGGCTGCTGCCGCAGCTGCTGAGGAGTCCGAGGCTCCAGAGGCTGAGTAAATCGTGTCTGAATTCACAGAGCCCACTGAGGTAGACGCTGTCGATCAAGACATTCAGGAGATGCCTTCTGACAAGGTAGCTGACCTTGTTGAGTACATCGTTTGTGGTCTTGTCGATAATGAAGATGCTGTTGCACTCGACGTCACCGATCGCGAGGATGGAGCCTTAATTGAGGTTTCTTGCTCTGAGGAAGACGCTGGACGTGTCATCGGCCGCAAGGGTAGAACCATTAAGGCTATTCGTACTTTGGCTCGTGCTCTTGGCCAGCGTGTTGGCACCTCTGTTGATGTCGAGGTTGTAGGCTAATTTTGCGTAAACACTGGCGAGCAATTGCTCAAATTGTTAAAACGCATGGTAAAAGAGGGGAGGTTGTGACGGTTCCCGTTCACAGCCTTCCTTCTCTTATAGCTGAAGGCATGACAGTTGTTCCTGTTCCGCCTGCACTTAAAGGCCCAAGGAAGTTCTTGGTTGTCTCTGTTGAATCAGATGACAGAGAAGGTAGTCTTGTAACTTTTGAAGACGTAACTACCATCTCTGATGCAGAAGAGCTTGTGGGTAAAACGCTTCTGGTAGAAGAAGAATGTCTTCCAGAAAACTTTGGTCTGGTTAATGTTTCTCTACTTGTGGGTAGAGAAGTACGTGATACAGAACATGGTTCTCTGGGTGAAATTACAGAGGTTCTTGTTGGACCTACACAAAATGTGTGGGTCATTGAGGGGCCTTTTGGACAGGTGTTGATGCCTGCCGTAGATGAATTTATCAAAGATGCCCCAGCCGAGGGCTCCATTACCGTCTCAATTCCTCAGGGCCTTCTTAGGTTAGGTGAGTAGCATGCGTCTAGAAACGCTCTCAGTATTTCCTGAGGTCTTCTCGCCCTATTTAAATGCTTCTATTATGGGCAGAGCCCAGAAGGCAAACATTTTTGAGTTCTATGCGCATGACTTGCGTGACTGGACGCATGATAGGCATCGTACGGTAGATGATGCTCCTTTTGGCGGCGGACAAGGCATGCTTATGAAGCCTGCTCCTATCTTTGAGGCAGTTCGTGCGATTTCTGATCAGGCAGATGCCAAGCCCCACGTGGTGTTTTTCTCGCCAGTTGGTAGGCCGTATACTCAGGCAATTGCTCAAGAGCTCGCTCAAAAAGAACGCATTCTGTTTGTTTGTGGCCGTTATGAAGGCATGGATGAGCGTGTCTATGAGCTGGCAGATAACGTTATTTCTATGGGAGATTACGTACTGACGGGCGGAGAGCTTCCTGCGCTTACTGTGATTGATTCGGTGGTGCGCCTGCTTCCTGGTGCGCTTGGCGATGAGATGAGCTCGCAGGATGAGTCCTTCTCTGACGATGGTCTTCTTGAGTATGCTCAGTACACGCGACCAGCAAATTTTGAGGGGCGAGAAGTTCCGTCTGTGCTTCTGTCAGGAGACCACGGAGCGGTAGCAGTCTGGAGACGACAATCTGCACTTGCTCGCACTCGTGAGTGGCGTCCAGACCTCTTAGAGAGCGCTCAACTCACCGAGAAGGACAGAGCGTATTTAGCAGAACTTGATCAGCAATCTGGTGATGACGATGAGTAGTGAACATTCCAAAGTTCTTGAAATTTTTGAATACCTGGTAATTGTTGCAGTTGCTGTTGCGCTGGCGTTTTTTATTAGAACGTTTGTCGCTGAGGTATATGAGGTTCCAACAGGGTCCATGCTCAATACCATCCAGCTGGGGGATCGTTTGGTAGGAGAGAAGCTTACCTATCGATTTGGCGGTACTCCGCAAGCAGGTGATGTGGTTACCTTCACCAGTCCTCAGAATCCCGATACGCTTTTAGTTAAGCGCGTCATTGCTACAGCAGGTCAAACGGTAGATTTGCGCGACGGTGCCGTGTATGTTGATGGCCAGCTTATGGACGAACCTTACACTGAGGGCAAGCCAACGTATTCTCTTGCGGATCGCACGGGTGCCGTAATTCAGAATTATCCGTATACTGTTCCTGCAGGTCATATTTTTGTTATGGGGGATAACAGAACAAACTCGCTTGATTCCAGATATTTTGGAGCAGTTGCGGTTTCTACCGTAACCTCGAAGGCAATGTTTATTTTCTGGCCCTTTGACCATGCTCGCGGGCTATAGTACTTACGTCGGACATTTGAGAGAAAGAACATCATGGGCGCAACACCACTAACGTTTCAAGATATGATTTTGACCCTTGAACACTATTGGGCAGAAAAGGGTTGCACGGTCATGCAGCCATACGACTCTGAGGTAGGCGCTGGTACCTTCCATACCGCAACTATCCTGCGCTCACTTGGCCCCGATGCTTGGCGTACCTGCTATCCACAGCCTTGTCGTCGTCCTGCTGATGGACGCTATGGCGAGAACCCCAATCGTTTGCAGCACTACTATCAGTTCCAGGTCTTGCTCAAGCCATCTCCTGCAGATTCCCAAGATCTCTATCTTGGCTCACTTGCTGCTATTGGCCTTGATCCAAAAGACCATGACGTTCGCTTTGTTGAGGACGACTGGGAGAGTCCAACACTTGGTGCTTGGGGTCTTGGCTGGGAGGTCTGGCTCAACGGTATGGAGGTTACTCAGTTCACGTACTTCCAGCAGGTAGGTGGTATTGAGGTAGATCCTGTTCCTGTTGAGATTACCTATGGTCTTGAGCGTATTGCTATGTATGCTCAGGGCGTTGATTCCGTCTATGACCTGGTATGGAGTTACCTCCCAGACGGCACTCCAATGACATACGGCCAGGTATTCCTTGAAAACGAGCGCGAGTTCTCAACCTACAACTTTGAGGTCGCTAACATTGAGCTTATGCGCGAGAAGTTCGACGAGTATGAGGCAGAGTGCCATAGCTGCCTTGAGCGCAAGCTTCCACTTCCTGCATATGACTGCGTTATGAAGTGCAGTCACGCATTTAACTTGCTTGACTCTCGTGGTGCTCTTTCTGCTGTTGAAAGAGCTAACTATATTCTTCGCGTTCGCACCGTTGCTAAGGCATGCTGCGAATCGTATTTGGAGGAGGTTGCTTCCAAGAAAGCACCTGCATCAACTACTCAGGAGGAGGTGGCTTAAATGGCTGAGGTTAGAGACTTCCTTTTTGAGATTGGTTCTGAAGAGATGCCTTCTGCTCCACTGCAGAAAGCTATTGCTCAGTTCAATAAGCTTGTCGTTTCCGGACTTAAAGACTCTGGTTTGTCATTTGGAGAGGTTAAGATCCTCTCGACACCTCGTCGTTTAACTGCCTACGTTAAGGATGTTGCTGAGGCTACAGAAGAGATTTCCGAGGTCAAGCGTGGTCCTAAGGCAGAGATTGCTTTTGATGCAGAGGGTAAACCAACCAAGGCTGCTGAGGGATTTGCTCGTAAGTGCGGCGTGAGCGCTGATGCGCTGACTCGCCGTGTAGATACCGACGGTCATGAGTACGTTTTTGCGGAGCTCAATATTCCTTCAGTTCCTGCTACAAAGATTCTCTCTGAGCTGGCAACTTCTTGGATTGCTGCTCTTGACTGGCCTCGCAGCCAGCGCTGGGGTTCTTTCCACGAGCGCTATGTTCGTCCTGTTCGCTGGTTGTGCACTCTCTTTGGTTCAGAGATTGTACCTGTTACGTACGCTGATGTAACTAGCTCAAACACCACCCAGGGCCATCGTGTTCTTGGTCCTGGTTACCATGAGGTAGCAAGTCCAGCTGACTATGAGCAAGTTCTTAAAGACGCTGGCGTTTTGCTTCAGGAGCAGAGAAAAGACGTTATTCTCGCCGGTATTAAAGAGGTAGAGGCTGCTCGTCCGGGCTCTCGCGTTGATATGCCAGAGAAGGTCTTTGAGGAGGTCATTAACCTTACTGAGTGGCCTCAGGTTCTTGTGGGCACCTTTGATGAGGAATTCCTTAACGTTCCTTCAGAGATTATTACTGAGTCCATGCTTTCCAACCAGCGCTATTTCCCAATCTATGACGCTGAGGGTAAGCTGACTCGCGAGTTTATTGTGGTTTCTAATGCAGACCCATCTTGCGCCGAGCGCGTCATTGACGGCAACGAGCGCGTTGTTCGTGCTCGTCTCGACGACGCTAAGTTCTTCTTTGAGGAGGACTTGAAGCATACGCTTGACGAGTTTGCCCAGCGCCTAGAGACTGTTGTTTTCCAGGAGAAGCTTGGTACGGTTCTGCAGAAGACTCAGCGTATGGAGGCTCTTGCTGCAGAGATTGCGCTTGACGAGACTTCCAACAAAGAAGAGGCAGAGCTTGCTGCTCGCGCCGCTCATCTTGCTAAGGCAGACCTTGTCAGCCAGGCAGTTGTCGAGTTCACCAGTCAGCAGGGCGTCATGGGTGGCTACTACGCAGAGGCAGCTGGCGAGAAGAGCGATGTAGCTGCAGCTATTCGCGAGCACTATCGTCCTCGCTTTGCTGGCGACGAGCTCCCAAGTGGCCAGATTGGTCGCTTTGTAGCTATTGCTGACAAGCTTGATACCATCTGCGGCATCTTTGCTATCAACGAGCCACCAACCGGCTCTTCCGATCCTTACGCTGTTCGTCGTGCAGCAATTGGTGTCATTGCGCTGGTCCGTTCCACCTCCAACCTTGACCTCAAGAAGCTCATTGCAAGCTCTCTGGAGCTTTACCGCCAGCAGGGTCTTGCTGTTGACGAGTCTGTTCAGTCCCAGGTTGAGCAGTACTTTATTGGTCGCCTTGCATCTATTGCTAAGGACGAGAAGATCTCTGCAGATGCTATTGAGGCTGTCAGTGCAATTGGCGTTATCAATCCTGATGAGTTCCTTCAGCGTGCTCGCGCACTTGATGAGGCGCGTCAGAACGAGCCTGAGCTCTTTGAGGATCTTGCTACTGCTTATGCACGTGCAGCTCACCTCAGTGATGCTTCTCTTGGCGTAGAAGTTGATACAGAGCTTCTCACTGAGCCAGAGATGTCATTGCTCGCTGCTTGCGAAGAGGGCCAGAAGCAAGTGGCTGCTGCTCTTGCTGGTGCAGACTATGCTGCTGCTGTTTCTGCACTGTCTCAGCTGCGTGAGCCAATTGATATTTTCTTCGACAAAGTACTTGTCATGGATGAAAATGATACCGTTCGCCGAAATCGTTTGCGTCTTTTGAACAAGTTTGCCCAGGTATTTAGTAATGTCGCCGATATTAGTGTGCTTTCTCGCAAAAAGTAGGGTACGCTTAGATTGATAAATGTTTGTATCTTTCTGAATACTTGACTGAAAGGGTTACAGCATGAGCACACTTGACATTGATAACAACTCTCTTGGTGATGGTCTGCCTATCGTCTACGTTTTGTCAGACTCTCGTGGAGAGACCGGTGCCGCAGTAGTTAAGGCTGCTGCTGCTCAGTTTGGCGATGAATCCGTAGAGATTGTAAGGGTTCCAAACATTCATAGCGTTGATGATGTTCGTGCATACTTCAACGAGCATGAAGATGAGAATCGCCCTCGTGCAGTCTTCCACACTTTTGCAGATGGCTCTCTCAGAAGAGAGATTCGTCGTGAGCTTGATCAGCGCCTTATCCCATCAATCGATCTTCTGGGACCAGCGGTAAACGTTATTTCTACGCTTACCGGCGAAGAGCCAAGCCACGCAATTGGCGCATTCTTTGAGGGAGTTACTCGCTAAGAGAGTGCTGATGCCTCAAAATATCAAAAAGTTAAATGAGCATCCATTTGGGGTGCTCATTTTCTTTATGGAGAATTTCACAATTTGCAACCATAAGTTTACAAATCATTCTGTGAACGGTCGATATTGACCGCTCACCGTTATTTTGTTCAGATGAATCGCGTAGGTTGGTAACATACTATGAATGTGAGGACAGAACCAACTTTGTTTGGTTTGATGTCTTTGCGTTCAATTGTGTTGGTGCACGCTTTGCGTGTGACAGTTTGAGAGTTTGGAGTGTTATGTCCGAGAAGCACGTTTACAGCTTCGGAAAGGACCACGCCGGTAACGATGTTACTGAGGTCGCTGGCGCATCCGTAGAAGAGGCAAAGTGGATTGTTGGTGGCAAGGGAGCAAACCTTGCAGAGATGTCTAAGATTGGTCTGCCTGTACCTCCAGGATTCTCAATTACTTGCCAAACTTGCGTTGCTTATTCCAACAACGGCAACGTCTGGCCTGAGGGCGTCACTGATGAGATTGACGCTGCTATGGCTACCCTTGAGGAGCGCATGGGCAAGAAGCTCGGCGATGCAGAAGATCCACTGCTTGTCTCCGTCCGTTCTGGTGCACCATTCTCCATGCCTGGCATGATGGACACTGTTCTTAACCTTGGTCTTAACGATGAGTCCGTTCAGGGCCTCATTAAGCAGACTGGTAACGAGCGCTTTGCTTGGGACTCTTACCGTCGTTTTGTTCAGATGTTCTCTGGCGTTGTTATGGGCGTCTCTGGACAGCTCTTTGAGGATGCAATTGCTGCTAAGAAGGCCGAGAAGGGCGTTAAGCTTGATACAGAGCTGGACGCAAACGACCTTCGTGACCTTGTAACTTGGTTCAAGGGCATCTTTGCAGCAAACGTTGATGTTAAGGAGCACCCAGAGGTCTCCAAGAACGGCTACGCTGTCTTCCCATCTGATCCTTACCTCCAGCTCCGCCTTGCTGAGCAGGCAGTCTTTGGTTCATGGATGAACGACCGCGCAATCCTTTACCGCAAGCAGAACAAGATTCCTGATGAGCTTGGTACTGCAGTTAACGTTCAGGTCATGGTCTTTGGTAACAAGGGTGAGACTTCTGCAACTGGCGTTGCATTTACTCGTAACCCTGCAGATGGTACTAACGAGCGCTACGGCGACTTCCTGATCAACGCTCAGGGCGAGGACGTTGTTGCTGGTATTCGTAATACTGAGCCTATTGCAGACCTCGTTAAGGTTCCTGCACTCAAGGAGGCAGGCGAGGAGCTCTTCCACGTCTTTGAGATTCTTGAGGATCACTACGCAGACATGATGGACATCGAGTTCACCATTGAGAATGGTAAGCTCTGGATGCTTCAGACTCGTGTTGGTAAGCGTACCGCTCTCTCTGCACTTAAGGTTGCAATTCAGATGTACGAAGAGGGCCGTATTACTAAGGAGCAGGCTGTTTCCCGCGTTGCTCCTGAGCAGCTCGATCAGCTTCTGCACCCACAGTTTGATCCTAACGCTGAGTACGAGACCATTGCTAAGGGTCTTAACGCTTCTCCTGGTGCAGCTGTTGGTGCTGCAGTCTTCTCTTCTGCAGACGCTGAGGCTTTTGCAGAGGCAGGCAAGCCTTGTATTCTTGTCCGTTGGGAGACCACTCCAGATGACCTCCACGGCATGGTTGCTGCAGAGGGCATCCTAACTTCCCACGGCGGCAAGACCAGCCACGCAGCTGTTATTGCTCGTGGTATGGGCGCTCCTTGCGTCTGCGGTGTTGATACACTTCGCATTGACGCTGCTAACAAGCGCTTCACCGTTGCTGATTCCGGCCTTGTTGTTAACGAGGGCGATGTAATCTCCATCGACGGTACCACTGGTGACGTCATCCTTGGTGCTGTTGAGCTTGTTCAGCCAGAGCTTTCTGGTGACCTTCAGACCATCCTTGCATGGGCAGATGAGGTCCGCCTTGACGAGTCCCGTGGTCGCGTCATTGGCGTACGTGCAAACGCTGATAACCCAGCAGATGCTCAGACTTCCGTTGATAACGGCGCTGAGGCAATTGGTCTTGACCGTACAGAGCACATGTTCCTTGGTGAGCGTAAGCACCTCATTCAGGACTTCATCCTTGCAGACTCTGAGGACGTTAAGCAGCTTGCTATCGAGCAGCTTGGCCGTGCTCAGAAGGGTGACTTCCTTGGCATGTTCAAGGTAATGGATGGCAAAGACGTTGTTGTCCGTCTTCTTGACCCACCACTGCATGAGTTCCTTGATTCCCCACGTGAGCTTGACGTTGAGATTGCTCATGATGAGGAGCAGGGTAAGGACGCCGCTGCAAAGCGTGCTCTTCTCGCTAAGTTTGATGCCTTCCAGGAGGCAAACCCAATGCTCGGCCTCCGTGGCTGCCGCCTTGGCCTTGTCTACCCAGAGCTCAACGTTATGCAGGTTCGCGCTATCGCAAGCGCAGCTGCAGAGCTCAAGCGCGTTGGTCTTGACCCTCGCCCAGAGATCATGGTTCCTCTGGTTGGCTTCGAAGAGGAGCTCATCCAGGTCCGTGAAGAGGTTGAGGAGACCATCAAGCAGGTTGCTGATGAGTACGGTGTTGAGCTCAACATCCCAGTTGGTACCATGATCGAGCTCCCACGTGCAGCTATCATGTCTGAGGAGATTGCTAAGCACGCAGACTTCTTCTCCTTCGGTACTAACGACCTCACCCAGACTTGCCTTGGCTTCTCTCGTGACGACGTTGAGTCCGCATTCATGCCTCTCTATCTTGAGCGCAAGATTGTTAAGACCAACCCATTTGCAACCCTTGATAAGGGTGTCGCAGAGCTTGTCCGTATGGGCGTTGAGGGTGGCCGTAAGGGTAATCCTAACCTCACCATTGGTGTCTGCGGTGAGACCGGTGGCGATCCAGAGTCCATCCACATGTACTACAATCTTGGTCTTGACTATGTCTCCTGCTCACCATACCGTGTACCAATTGCACGTCTTGCTGCAGCACAGGCTAAGATTCAGGCTAACGGTGGTCCACAGAAGATTGCTACTAAGTAGGTTTTCTTCTAGACACACTGCAACAAACTCTAGAGGGCGGCTTCGGTCGCCCTCTTTTGCTAGATAGTAATATCCTGCTATTATGAGGTAAAGATGCAGGTACAAGGAGGTTCTATGTTATCCATTAGACGAGAAGATCTTGAAGCTCGCGAGCATCAAATCTTATCTCCTGAAGCGGCTTTTTCTGATCAAAGTAAAGGTCGTGCGATTGCAGAGGAACCTGACCAGTACCGTACCTGTTATCAGTGTGATAGAGATCGTATTTTGCATAGTAAGAGTTTCAGAAGACTTGCTCACAAGACACAGGTTTTTCTCGCCCCAGAAGGGGACCACTATAGGACTCGTCTTATTCATACGCTTGAGGTTTCGCAGATTGCACGCTCAATTGCGCGTCCTCTTGGCTTAAACGAAGACCTGACTGAGGCAATTGCACTTGGACATGATTTAGGTCATACGCCGTTTGGCCATATTGGCGAGAAGGCGCTTTCGCACGCCATTAGCCTGTATAGGGGAATGGACCCCGATGCTCCAGAAAATGAGTATATTTTTGCCCATAATCAGCAGAGTGCTCGCATTGTTGAGTATCTGGAGAAAGACGGACAAGGTCTTAATCTTTCTCATGAGGTTATTGATGGTATTAGATGCCATTCAGGTAATCTACGAGCAGAAACAGCAGAAGGAAGAATTGTTGCCATTTCGGACCGCATTGCGTATGTAACACACGATATTGATGACGCAAAACGAGCAGGACTTCTTTCGGAGGAGTATCTCCCAACTGAAGCTCGAGAGGTTCTTGGAAATAGCTCACCTGAGCGCATTGAAAACATGGTTCACGATATTGTCTCTGAGAGTTCTCGCGTAGGCGACATTAAAATGACTGACTCCATGTGGGGCGCCATGATGACCATGAGAGCTTTCTTGTTTGCTAATTTGTACGCATCAGGGGATGCAAAATATGAGGAGCCTAAGGCGTATGACCTCATCATTGAGCTGTTCGATTATTTTGTAAATCATCTAGATGAGGTTCCTGCAGAATATAAGTGTCATGACTTTGATCATCCAGAGATTCAGGTAGCAGATTATGTTTCTGGTATGACCGATAGATATGCAACAAGAGTGTTCGAAGATCTTCGTCTGCCTCGTTCCTGGGGTAAAAGAAGATATGTAAAGTAAGTTTTATCTAAACTAACCCTTGTACAGTGGAAAGTATTCACGTATACTTTCCGTCTGTGTGTTAACTATGTGTCGTTCGCAAGGGCGTCGGCACCTCTAGAGATGAGGAAACAATGGACTACATTCGCGCTATTGAGCGTCAGCAGATCCGCGAGGACATTCCTGAGGTCCGCGTTGGTGACAACGTAAAGGTTCACTATCGCATTGTCGAGGGTGACCGTACTCGTGAGCAGGTCTTCCAGGGTGACATCATTCGTCTTTCCGGCGAGGGTTCCCGTGAGACTTTTACCGTTCGTAAGATCAGCTTTGGCAT
>JABZGZ010000035.1:11553-11782 GCA_015259105.1 Atopobium sp.
CGGCATTGGTGTTGAGCGTACTTTCCCACTTCACTCACCAAAGATTGCTAAGCTTGAGGTTCTTCGCCACGGTGTTGTTCACCGCGCTAAGCTCTACTTCCTGCGCGATCGTGTTGGTAAGGCTGCTCGTCTTCGCGAGAAGCGCTAATCAACTTCATATGCTCTTTAAAGCCGCCTCCGGGCGGCTTTTTTAGTACCATAGTCGTGTGGTTTGGAGAAAACATGGCTG
>JABZGZ010000036.1 GCA_015259105.1 Atopobium sp.
GCCCATCTCGTTGCCGGAAAGCAGCACGTAATCGCCGTTGTGTGGGATTGCGGTACCCATACGATCGGCGTCAGGGTCAGTTGCAACCAAAAGGTTTGGCTTTACCTTATCGGCAAGCTTGAGGCCCAGCTCAAGCGCCTCACGGAACTCTGGATTTGGATAGGAGCAGGTTGGGAAGTTTCCGTCTGGCTCTGCCTGCTCTGGGACAACATCAACGTCATTGACGCCAATCTCTTTAAGAATGCGCGTGACGCACTCCATGCCTGTACCATTGAGCGGCGTATACACAACTTTGTAGCCGTCGGCAGCCTTAAATCCTGGAATAGAAACGCGCTTGATAGCCTCAATGAAGTTGTCTAGCACCTCTTCTGGCGTCCAGACAATCAGGCCCTTCTCCAAGCCCTCTTCAAAGTCCATAGGCTTGACGTCAAAAGGATTGACGCGCGCGATATTTGTAGAAATCTCTGCTGCAGCCTCATCGGTAATCTGGCCACCGTTATCGTTGTATACCTTGTAGCCGTTGTAAGGCGCAGGGTTGTGACTTGCGGTAAGCACAATACCTGCGGAAGTCTTGAGATAGCGGACGGCAAACGAGAGTGTTGGAACAGGCTCGATACGTGGATAGACGTACACGCGGATGCCATTAGCTGCCAAAACACCAGCTGCAACCTTCTGGAAGTCCTCGCCCTTAAGGCGAGAATCCCTTGCAAGAGCCACGGTAGGATTTTGATAGTGAGCGTTGAGATAATCCGCAAGGCCCTGGGTTGCCTGAGCAACAACATAGACATTCATGCGGTTGGTGCCAACGCCAATGGTGCCACGAAGACCAGCGGTACCAAATGCAAGTGAGCGATAAAATGCATCGTAGAGCTTATCTTCTGCTTCTGGCTTTGCAAGCTCTCCGAGCTCTTTTACCAGGTCTTCTTCGGTGACGTTTGCACGCCAGGACTCAAATGTTTCCATAACTTTTGCATCCATAATGACTCCCAAACCTCAAACAGCTCTCTCTATTTCTTTATAAAAGATACTACGCGTATTTTAAGCGAAAAATAACAGATGATTTGGGACATTATGTATGAACTTCCGCTCTTCGGTGAGTGGAGGGTGGTGCGGGCTGCAGACGCGCTGCTCACAGCCACGCAAGGCCGAGAGGCGCCTCCGGGAAACACGCGTGGCCGAGCACCCACGGGTTCTTGATGTATTTTCTTCTCCCCAACCATTTTGCGAGAAAAACATGGGAAAATGTAAATCAGTACATATTCAATTCCTACGGGCGAAAGGTGTCCCGATGTCTCAAGAACTTGAGTTCTTTGCAACGTGTCCAAAAGGCTTTGAGAAGCTTCTTGCACAGGAGCTTGACGGTCTGCGCATCAAAAAGGTGCGTCCTCTTGGCGGACAGGTTGCGTTTTACGGCTCACTTGCCGATGCTTACCGAGTCTGTTTATGGTCTCGCCTCACGTCTCGCGTCATTTTGGTGCTTGATCGCGTTGGCGCTGCAACTTCAGACGCTCTCTACGAAGACCTCTCCCACATTGCTTGGGAAGACCATATTGGTCCGCATGCCACCATTGCAGTCAGCGCTCACGGCACAAATGACCAGCTCAGAAACACCAACTTCATTGCTGTCAGAACAAAAGACGCTATTGTAGACCGACTTGCAGCAAAGCGCGGAAGCCGTCCCATGGTCAACACGCTTGCGCCTGACGTGACTATTGTCGTGCGCGTCTCACGCAACCGTGCCACGGTTGGCATAGACCTTGCTGGTGAGGCGCTCTTTAAGCGCAGTCTGACTGGCGGTCGAGGACCGGCACGTGAGTTTGCGCCGCTCAGGCTGGACTACGCTGCTGCCCTTCTGTACCTGCAGGCGCAAACTGCTGCGAGTGCATCGGGTTTCTCGTCAGACGCGCCGCTGCCGGCGCTGCTGTTCCCGGGAGCAGGCGCGCTTGCACAGGAGGCAGCGGGCATGGTGCTGGACGTGGCGCCGGGTATTCTGCGCGCTCGCTGGGGCATGACGGGTTGGGCTGGCCACGACGACGATGCCTGGCAGGATTTGCTGGCCGAGGCCGATGAACGTGCCGAGAAGGGCCAAGAGCGCCAGGTCACACTCTATGCAGCGGACCCTCGCCCAAAGGCCAAAGAGGCTGTGCTTTATACGCTTCGTGCAGGCGGTCTCAAGGCTGACGTGCAGTTCTTGGCAGCTTCTGAGCTGCTAAAACATGCAGAGCACTTCACGGGCATTGTTGCCGATCTCTCGTGGACCAAAGAAGAGCCTACACTTCAGGGCTCTGCTTACTCCACGCTTGGACTTTTTGCGGGACAGGCAAGCACGCTTCTTACCAGCGATACAAATACCGATACGGTACTCAGAGCAACTCCATCGCAGACACTTTCTGTCTACGTGGGCAACTCCATTGCCACCATGCGCTCCTACCCTGCCGCAATCGCTGAAGAAGTCGAAGCCGATGCGTCTGATGCACCAGCAAGCAACTCTGAGCTCATCTCAGTTCCCGCAGGTCCCACCGTCATGGTTAACAACCAGCCGGTAAGCGTGCTGGTGCCAGCGTCTGATCAGTTTGCCGCACGCCTTGCTAAGGTGGCCAAGCAGCGCGCTAAATGGGCTCGTAAAAACGACGTCTCGTGCTATCGCGTCTATGACGCTGACCTGCCCGATTACGCCGTCAGCATTGACATCTACAAAGGCGCCACAAAGCCAACTACCTGGCTGCAAATCTCTGAGTATGCTGCTTCAAAAGAAATTGATCCAGACCTCGCAAAGCGCCGTCTTCTAGACGTCCTAGCTCTGGCCCCGCGTATTCTAGGTGTACCTAGCTCAAACGTAAATCTACGAACAAGAACGCGTGCAAAAGGTGGCTCTCAGTACTCTGACGAGGGCAGCGCAGCTGACAACTCAAGAAAAGAAATGCTGCTCATCGATGAGGGTGGCCTACTCTTTGAGGTCAACTTTGCCTCAAGGCTCGACTGCGGAATCTTCCTGGATCACCGCGATACACGTGCAGAAATTCGTGAGCTCATGAAGAGTGCCGGCGCTGCTAAGAGCTTCCTCAACCTCTTTGCCTATACAGGTACCGCTACCTGCTACGCAGCAGATGGTGGCGCGCTTCACTCCACAACCGTTGACCTCTCCAAACCTTCGCTTGAGTGGGCCAAGCGCAACATGAAGCGCAACGGTTTTGACGGAGAGGAGCACGAGTTTGTCCAGGCAGACGTCCTGTCTTGGATTACCGAGATGCGTCACACCAAAAACCGCTGGAACGTCATCTTCTGCGACGTCCCTACCTTCTCCAACTCATCGCGCATGAAGCAGACCTCGTTTGATGTCCAGAGAGATCACGCTGAGCTCATCATTGGCATTTCTCGCCTTCTGACTCGCGGCGGCGTTGCTATTTTCTCATGTAACCTGCGTACCTTTAAGCCAGATGTCGAGAAAATCCAGCGAGCTGGCGTCGACATTGAAGACATAACAAGTGAAACTATTCCAGAGGACTTCTCGAGAAATCAGAAGATCCACCATGCATATAAAATCTCGAGAAAACCGCGGGAAAATGAGTAAATTTTTCCGCTTGCAGGCAAAATAAGTACGTTTGTACATTCGTCTAGTTATAACTAGGTATATGGACTAACATATGATGACGAACTGAACCGATCATCTATTGAGAGGATTAATGGATGAATACAAGTAAAGCTGCATTTCATGCGCTTTTCTCTAAGGACAAAGCCAAGAAATCAACCGGCATTCCTCTAAGTGCTGGCATGGTACTTGTTACCCTTGGCATCGTCTACGGTGACATTGGCACTTCTCCAATGTACACCATGAAGGCAATTATCGCTGGTAATGGTGGACTTCTTACCATGAGCACCGATGTTGTTTTGGGTGCTCTGTCCCTCATTATCTGGACGCTGACACTCATTACAACCGTTAAATACGTCATGGTTGCAATGAAGGCAGACAACCACAATGAGGGCGGAATCTTTGCGCTCTACAGTTTGGTTAAAAAGTGCGCCAAATGGCTGATTATTCCTGCCATGATTGGTGGCGCAGCTCTTCTTGCTGACGGTATTTTGACCCCAGCTGTTACAGTAACCACCGCTATTGAGGGTTTGCGTACTATTCCTGCAGCTCATGCTATTATTGGTGATAATCAGCACATTGTTGTCATGATTACCATTGCCATTCTCTGCACACTCTTTGCTCTGCAGAAGGCAGGTACTTCTACCATTGGTAAGGCCTTTGGCCCTGTTATGACGCTTTGGTTCTTGTTCTTGGGTGCCATGGGTGTTATGAACATGCTTGCTGACATTAGCGTTGTTCGAGCTCTTAACCCAGTCCGCGGCATTCTGTTCCTCTTTGATGGCAAGCTCAATGCAGCTGGCCTCATGGTTTTAGGTAGTGTCTTCCTTTGTACCACTGGTGCAGAGGCGCTTTATTCTGACATGGGTCACGTTGGCAAGAGCAACATTTACGTAAGCTGGCCTTTTGTTAAGGTCTGCTTGATTCTGAACTACCTTGGACAAGGCGCGTGGATCATCACTAACCACACCAACGAGAGCTTCAACGCAATCAAAGACCTCAATCCTTTCTTTGAAATGCTTCCTGGTCAGCTTAGACCATTTGCCGTTATTCTCTCTGCGCTTGCTGCAATTATTGCCTCTCAGGCACTGATTACTGGCTCTTACTCCATTGTCTCTGAGGCAATTAAACTTGATCTTATGCCTCACATTAAGATTAACTACCCTTCCACAACAAAGGGCCAGATTTACATTCCACTTGTAAACAACATCATGTGGGTTGGCTGCATTGGCGTTGTACTTCTCTTCCAGAGCTCTGAGCACATGGAAGCAGCGTACGGTCTTGCAATTACCGTTACCATGCTCATGACCTCAATCTTGCTCTACACCTACCTGGCTGTTATCAGAAAGCGCCTATGGGCGGCCATTCCATTCATTCTTTTCTTTGGTGCTATCGAGGCTATGTTCTTCTTCTCAAGCCTTACCAAGTTCTTCCACGGCGGCTACTTTACCGTTCTTATGGCTACCGCAATCTTTGTCGTCATGTTTGTCTGGCGTCGCGGTACCGCTGTTGAGAGGACGCAGAGCGTTTATCTCCCCGTAGATAAATACATTGACCAGCTCCGTAGCTTGAGCCACGATACAGACTATTCAACTCTCGCTGACAACCTGGTCTTCTTGACCAATGACTCTTCATTCGACAAGCTAGACCGAGATATTCTCTATTCCATCTTGGATAAGCGTCCAAAGCGTGCTAAGGCCTACTACTTTATTAACATCTCGCTGACAGACGATCCAAATACCCGTGAGTTTATCGTCAATGACTTTGGTACAGACTTCCTGTTCAAGATCACCCTGCGTCTTGGCTTTAGGGTAAACCAGCGTATTAACACCTATCTGTATCAGATTGTTGGTGACCTGATTAAGAACAATCAGCTTGCTCCACAGAATCACAAGTATTCCATCTACAAGGAGCACTCCGAGATTGGTGACTTTAGATTCTGTCTGCTGCGTAAGGTACTAGCTCCAGAGACTGACATCAACGGTTTTGACGCTCGTTGCCTTGAGCTCAAGTACTTTATTCGTCGCATCTGCGGATCTCCTGCTCGTTGGTATGGTCTTGAGAACTCCAACATTGTCTTTGAGTACGTTCCTCTGTTCTCCAAGGTTAAGCGCGGGCAGAAGCTTACTCGTATCACGCTTGATGACGCAGCTCAGACGGGTTCTATGCCACTTGTTGAGGCTCCTATGAAAGAGCGTATTGCAGAGATTGAGGAAGACGAAGATATCTTTGCAGAAGCGCTGCACAAGGAGCGCGTTGAAAACGCAGCTACCGTTGCAGACTATGTTGGTGGCGATACCGCTAGCTTCCGTCCTCTTAAACTTGACGAAGAAGAGGCTGATGAAGATGTCTTTGAGGAGCAGCAGGACAGTAATCACTAAGCCTAGCGCGTAGTAGTTTTACTTCTCACAACAAAAGCCGACAGATTGTATCTGCCGGCTTTTTCTTTAAACCATATGTCTCAAGCAAAACTTTAAAGCGAAAACTCTGAAACGTTACGTTTCCAGCGCTAAGTGCTTACTCCCCCAGTGCCCACGTTAAGAATCGCGAGAAACCCGCCTGATCGTTAGTGAGTGTGATATAGGTTGCTGCCTCAAAATCTTCACGACGAGCGTTAGCAACTGCCGTGCCCATTCCTGCGGTGGAAAGCATAGCAACGTCATTAAGCGAATCGCCAAAAGCTGCAGCATTATCCGTTGAAATGCCAAGATGATTGCAGAGCCACTTAAGTGCAGTACCCTTTGAAGTGCCGTCGGCCAGGATTTCCATTCCCATACTCATGGAAGCTGTGCCACTGAGTCCCTTTACCGAAGCTACAGCATCTGCTACAAGTGCCTGGTACTTCTCGCCTTCTGCAACAGACCAGTAAGAACCAAGACGCTCAATAGTAGTAACGCCTTCAATAAACTCCTCAACACTTTGATCAAAGGGTGTGCGAGAAAGCTGCATAAATGCTGCGTGATCTGTGGGGATACCAAGCTGTGTAATCAGATTATGCCTTGGGCGCTCCAGATAGACACCTCCGTCCGCAAAGATGTCAAAAGTCACAGGATAGTCCTTAAGCTTTTGATACAACTCAAGAGCTTGCTCTTTTGTCACTGTGGACTCGTGCAGTACCGTCTGGGTAGAAAGATCTCTAATGATGGCGCCATCGCAGGACACCACGTACTTAGAAGCAGGATGGTTCACAACTTCTTTTGGCAGCACGTTAAACGCGCGTCCGGAACAAGGCACGAACGGGATGCCTAGATCAGCCAGACGATCCAACATTGCCATGTTTTTGGAATCAAGAGATTTATCAGTATGCAAAAATGTCTCATCCATATCGGAAAAGACAATATCTACTTTCAGATTTGATACATCTTGAGTGAGCCAAGACTGTTTTTGAGCAATGAGTTCTTCAGTTGAAAGCTCTGACAAAACACTACCTCTTTATGGACGATACATAAACGTGAAGACCTCTTCACGCTGCATATTTACTTGTACACCAAGCTTTTCTGAAACAGCATCAAGACGCTCTTTGAGGCTCAAGAAAGACTCAGTATCCTCAAGCTCAACCAGCATTGTCATGGTAAAAATACCAGACAAAATTGTCTGAGCAATATCAAGGATATTTGCGTTTGACTCAGCCAATGTAGAAGAAATTGCTGCAACAATTCCTGGAGCATCGCTGCCCAAAACAGTAACAACAGCGCGATTAGCAGATGTTTCTGAAGTCATAGTTTCCCATCTCTTGAACGGATGGGTTAATTATAAGCTACGCCTTTCCAATTTCTACGCCATAGCGTGAGCTAAATACCTTCTGAATCTCGTCAACGGTGCAATTAAGTGCCGTAATAAGCTCGTAAAGACCGCGATTACTGGCCATCTTAAAAATTCTCTCGTGAGAAACAGGTGGTTTCTTGTTGAGCGAACGCGCCTTATCAATACGAGCTCTAAACGTTTTAGCAATACTAAAGGAGTCTTTACAAGAACCTTCTCTAATAGCGTGTCTAAAATGAGATTCCTCAAGCGACGCATTATGAATATGGAACGTAATAAGCTCAATTTGAGGATAGGTATCAACAAGATTTGTAGCCTCATCACGCGTCATAAGATCGCGTAGTCTGAACTCTTGATCAAGAGGAAATACAATCTGAACAGGATGTTTTTGCCCAATAGGAGACAAAACGTAGGCCGGAGTAGGCTCCGAAACTACATTTTCAACAAGACATACGCCCTGACCTGGGTGAACGCAAAACTCGCCAACAGCTCGCATAACACCACTCCTCTCGGATAACAATAGTATACCATGAGAGGCCTGTTATACGCTAATGACCTGCAACTTTATAACTTGTTGCAGGTCATTCAATAAAATAACAATATTTTATATAAGGAATCTAATCAATCATTGTGATGGACTCAATGACTGGTTGCTCTGAAGCAGGGATGGTTCCATTTGAATCGGTTGGGGTTACGCCTTTACAAATTGCATCGACAACGTCCATTCCACTTGTTACCGTGCCAAATGCAGCGTAATTTCCATTCAGAGTTGAGTTGTCTGCCTGCATGATAAAGAACTGTGAGCTTGCCGAGTTGGGATCTTGAGCACGCGCCATGGAAATAGTTCCACGTGTATGTGAGATGTTATTCTCGACACCGTTTTTGGTAAACTCGCCCTTGATTTTATTCTCGGATCCACCCGAGCCATTGCCCTTAGGATCTCCACCCTGAATCATGAAGCCATCAATAATACGATGGAACGTAAGGCCATTATAGAAGCCTGACTCGGCAAGATGAGCAAAATTAGAAACCGTAATAGGCGCAACGTTTGCGTTAAGAGTTGCCTCGATAGTGCCGTAATCCTTCACCACAATACGAACATGGTGAATGCCCTTTGCATAGGGATCATCCGCTGCTACAGAATCAATGTAGCCCTTGTTTTGTGAGCTCTGAGACTGCGTCTGTTGCGTCTGCTGTGATTGCGAGCTTGCTTGTGACTGAGACTTATCAGCACCCCTCATAAGAGAGAAGAATATTGCTCCTACCGCAAGCACAACGATGACGATAACACCGTACAGTCGACGATTCTTTGTTTGAAACACGCTATGACCTCCCCTTTAAGCAGACGCGCATGTGACAATCCAAGAAATCAGATTGGCGGTTGCATTGCCTGTTCTCTCGGCAAGAACGTGGCCCTTATCCCAAACAAGCGTGTAATCAACACTGCTCACGCCCGAGAAATGCTTTAGAGACAGGCCCAAATTGAGCGAGGTGCAGATTGAGGTATCGGTATTCTGAGCGCCCTCATTAATACGCCAATAAGGAGCAACCGATGCTGTCTGATAGCCCTTGTAAGATGCGCTGGTAAAGTACAGTGGATTGAACATATCAACACGAGTTGGAATGTCATTCTCCAGCGTATCAGCCTTATTCAGATCAGAGGTCCAATCATTAGCGTAGCTGGACTTCCAATCGGCAAGTTTCATGTAAGTATCAAGGTTCTTTTTAATGAGGTCAGCAGTCTGCTCATCAAAATGCAGCGTACTTTGCTCGCCAACACCAAAAAGCTGATTAGCGCGGGTGCTTCTATCAGGAGCATCAAAAGCTCCAACAGGAAGCGACGCGCCTCTTAAAGCTCGCGAGAAACCCCTCAAGTTCTCAAGCTCAACGCTCTGACGACGAAGGTTATATACAACCCAAATGGATTCTGAGTTCAGAGAGCCAAAATAGTGCTCAGCAGTATCGTAGATAGTAGATTGAACCTGCTGAGTAGCAGGAGCTGCATTATCTGTACCACGAACCGTCGCGAGATTTGGATCACCTGGGAACGTAGGCTCTTCCAGTCGCTGAGGAGTAGAGGTATAAGGGAATGCGTTGTCTCTGACAAAGTTATTCGCAGAAGTCTTAAGCTCGTTGATAAGAAGGTCTGCATATGATCCAGCGGTATAGACGCCAGAGTTAGTCTCATCAAGACTGACCTTACTGTCATTGCTGTCGAGAAGATCCATGTTGTTGACAAATGAAGCATATGCACCAGCAAGATCTTGCGAGAGAGGCTGGGTCCATACACCCTCAGCACGAGAATCTGTTGCATCTGCATACTGACCGGCCGACCACTCATACGCTGCGTCTGCAAGGTCGTATGAAGTTGCAGGACACCATGAAGCGCTGCCGTAGATAGAGTCTGAAAGCTGCTCGCCCTTCTCGCTATGTGTAGCAGCACCAACAGCCTTAAGATATGGCGTATAGAGCGGAGAGTCTCCCGAGGTTCCCAGCACCGCGCTGAGGCCGCCGCCAGCCGCAAAGCCAAACACAAAAATCTTCGATGTATTGCATGGGAGCAGCTCGTTGTTGTAGCGCAAATACCTGATGGCAGCCTTGAAATCTACTGCTGGCCAAGGAGATCCGCCTGCGTAAAGCTCATCCGAACCTGTGGTTGAATCGTAGCCGGCGCTTCTACCGCGGAAACCTGCGTATACGTACACAAAGCCAGCCTCAAGGTACGGCGCGAGACCTTCGTATGAGTAACTTGTAGGAGCGCTCTGAGGGAACAGCGTTGCCGTGTTAATAGGCATGACGATTGGCGCAGTACGTGCGGTGAAGCTGCCCACAACGGCTTTCTCGCTTACTTCGCACTCGTACGTCGAGCCCTTCTTGGTTCCCGAGAAATACTTACCAGGCACAAAAACCGAGAGAGTGTTTACCGACTTGCTTGCAGGCTTAGTGCAGTACTGAATGCCCAGCTGATAGTAGCAGTCGTTATCCTCGTCATAACTCCACTGGGTCATGTCCAGCTTAAGTGACTTGAACTCTTCAAGGTCCACGTTAGATGCAGGCTGATTCGTATCCTCAGACGTCCTTGCTTGTGGAGTACATGCAGCCAAAGTACCCGCAGCTCCCAAAGCAGAAAGGGACAAGAATTCTTTTCTCGTAAAAGCCATAATTTCCCCTCGAATAGTTTATTCAGTGGAGGCAGCAACGACCGCTGACCTAATTCAAGCTAGACAATCTATTGTACCAATTTGCAAACGTGTATGCTTAAGAGCAAGCGTTTAGAGAAACGAGTTAGCATGCCAAAAGTTGTCAATTTCTTTGACCTCATTCATCTCAATGAAAGGCTTGCTCAGCAGGGCCTTTTGAGCAAAATCCACCTGCGTGACACATGTGGTAAGCAAACCCTCTGGATAGAACTCCCCTCTGGCGAGAAAACCGATGAGCGCGAGAAAATCGACGGTCAAGAGCTCGAGAAAACAAAGGAGCAAATTGAGGCGTTTTTTGCAATAAAAGGTATGACCGTTGAATTTGACCTCACTGGCGGAAAAAATTTCTGGATTGTATAAATTGCCCGCTTGACGAAGCGCTTGAGTCTGTTATAGTAAATAAGCTTTTCGAAGCACCAATGGCTGGGTAGCTCAGTTGGTAGAGCAGGGGACTGAAAATCCCCGTGTCAGGGGTTCGATTCCCTTCCCCGCCACCACGACTTGAATCGGCTCAGAGAGAAATCTCTGAGCCGTTTTCTTTTATCTTTTGATGTAGACGTGGCAAGTAGTAAACAGTAAAGGACGCACCTCTTTTAAGAAGCACGTCCTACATAAAGTTTCTTATATTAAAAAGTAATCTAAAGCTATCTAAAGCTATCGATACGTACGCAACGCTTCGATAAGTTCGGAAGCTTCTATACCTAAGGCTTCGGCAAAAGAAAAAACTTCTCCGAGCTTAACGCCACGCTCGCCTGATTCAACCTTTGATATAAATGCTTGATCTCCAGCAAGATGCTCAGCAACCGCCTCTTGGGTAAGACGTTGCTTCTTTCGCAAATCGCGAAGGCACTGGCCCACTAATCTGTTAGATATCTGCTCCATAAGTGCAGCGTAAAACTATCAACTCAAATATGCCAAAATCGCATATTTTCTAAAAAAAGAAATTCTCCCCGATTAGTTCACGGGGAGAATTAAGACCTTTAAACGTTGCTTCTTGCAGTGTTTATTGAAG
>JABZGZ010000037.1 GCA_015259105.1 Atopobium sp.
ATCCAGAGCGTTTCAATAAGTACACCTTCTATCGCGCAATTTTGGAGAACACCGCCCTTCTCGTCCGCGGCCATATTGAACTGGTCAAAGAAGCTACGGGCAATGAGCCAAGCGAGCTCATCTTTGCAGGTGGCGCCTCCAAGTGTTCTCTGTGGGCACAGATTGTTGCCGACGTTACCGGCAAGAACGTTCGCATTCCAGAGGTCAAAGAGGCAACTGCTCTGGGCGCCGCTGTCCTTGCAGGCTACGGTGTAGGCATCTACCCAAGTATCGCTGAGGGCGCAAAGCGCGTTGTTAAATGGGATAAGACATTCTCCCCCAACCCAGACAACAAAGCTGTTTACGACCAGCTCTATGTCCAGTGGAAGGATGTTTACAAGAGTCAGCTTGAGCTTGCAGAAGAGGGCAAGGTTAAGAGCATGTGGAGAGCACCTGGTCTGTAAATGCCGGGACTCCGCTACGCCACGGATACGCATGGCGCACAAGAAAAACGTTTGGTCGCATCAAAAGTTGCGCCTGAAAGGAAAGCAAGATGTTTATTGTCAACGAGAACGATTTTGAGTACAGGTGCGGAGATCACGGCCCTAAGTACCTGATGAAGGGTCCTCGCATGAACTATGCCATGGTCCAGTTCCAGCCTGGCCAGGATTTCCAGGCCCACTACCACAACATCATGGAGGAGAACTTCCACATCCTCCAGGGCAAGATTGACATTGTGGTAGACGGCGAGGTCCACACTCTCTCGGCTGGCGACTTCATCCACATTGAGCCCGGCGAGGTCCACTACGTCAACAACCCTTACGACGAGCCAATCGTCATGGTCTCAACCCTTGCTCCATTCCAGGAAGTCGACAAGGTTGAGGTAGAGAATCCTACCTACTAAGATCAACATCTGGCGAGAAAAACAAGCGTTTAGCGAGAAGATCGTTCAAGTGCAACCTTCTTCTCGCCAGCGCAAACGAGAAGAGGGCTGCCTAGCGGCGGCCCTTTTTTATGCGAAGGAGTACCTGCTGCAGGTCAACGACATGAGCCGTAAGTTCATCTTTACTAAAGAGTGGGAAAGCTTCTACCTCAACATCGAACCCGTAGCGTAGATTTTTCGGTGTCGATTGATCCAAAAATCTACACGCAATAGTCTCACGCACATAATTGCATCGTTTTTGGATTGAACGCTGTGGTCTCTCCAGCTACAAAAAATGCCACCGGAAGTCCGGCGGCATTTTCATTTCATATGGGAAAGAAAGAAACACAAGGTTTAGCCGGTAGTCGGAACCGGCTGGGTATTTGCCAAACTTACTTGTTGGACTGCTTAATCATCCAAATAGTCTTGGAAAGGAGAGCAATGTGCTCGTCCATTGCTGCGGAAACAAGGAAGTTGTCTTCAGCATCTGCGTCCTTCTTGATCTCTGCTGCGAAGGCGCGAATTGCCTCGTAGTCAGCAAGAATAGCCTGGTAAATCTCCTGAGGATTCTTGAAGCCCTCTGCAGCCTCGGAAAGAGTTGCGTTCTTGAGGAAGGAATCCATGGAACCAAGTGGAGAGCCGTCGTTCATCAGGATGAGCTCGGCAACCTCGTCAAGCTGGTCATACATTGCACCGTAAACCTCGTCGAGGTCGGTGTGTACGTTGTAGAAAGAAGGACCGCTGACATACCAGTGGAAGTTGTGAATCTTGTGAGCCTCAACAGCGTAGTTAGCGAGAAGAACATTGAGCTTATCGTTTAGCATAGTTAAAACCTTTCTATTAGATGTATTATTTAGTTAACTAGTAGTGATTACTAGTTAACTGTTATATTCCCAGAATAAGTTAGCCTTCACTGACTTTTATAAAATTTTTGAGAAATTTTTTTTCGGCCGTTATGTTGCGACAAAAAAACGACCCCTCTGACCTATATCAGAAGGGTCGTTTGCACCATATAAAAGAAATTCTATTAGTGCTTACGCCTACGCATGAAACCCGCAGTAGCAAGAATAGATCCCGCGCTTGCTAGAAGACCAGTAACAGACGCAGCGTCGCCAGTTTCTGGAAGTACTGATTTCTTTGAACGACGCCCAGAAGGAGCCTGCTCCTGAGCAGCATTATTTGATTGCTCTTGTGCATTCTGGCCCTGAGTCTCGGAATCTGCAGGGTTTGATGGGTCTGCAGGGGTTGATGGGTTAGATGGAGTTGATGGGTTAGATGGAGTTGATGGGTTAGATGGAGTTGATGGAGTCTCGGTGTTTGATCTCCAGATAGCATAGACGGTATATATCTCATCAGTCTTGGTTGGAAGAGCATTCTCAGTTGTGTGACCTGGAATGTGCTCTGCATCACGAATACTTATTGGTGATGTTAATGTACTAGCTGGAGCAGTAACGTCGTTCTTATTCCTCGAAAAACCAACAAGAGTATAGCCATCGCGAACTACCTTAGTTGCAGCCCTAACGTTATGCATATTTGCAGGGAGGAAGTCGTTGCGCTCATACATTTCGTCGACGCCACCCTCAAAGTGACCGCCGTTAGCATTAACAACGAGTCGATACTGAACATCGTTGCCATTGTCCTGTGGCTGCCAGACAGCGTGGAATGTAACAGTATTAAGCTCATCAATAGGACGAGTCTCACCTGGAGCCATCTCGTCACTGCCGTCCGCTGCTTCCCACTTAACAACAGTGTGACCATCTGGATCAGTATAATTAGATGGCGCGGTTACCTGTGAATCAAAGTCACCAACGAACTTAGTGCCTGTGAGAGAAACGTCGCTTACAAACTGTGTTGCTAACTTGTCTGATGGAACACCATCACGTGCTGCTGGAATGTTGCCTTGAGTAAAGGTGATGGTTGAGGATGTTGGATCAGCGGTTGATGCAGCAGGAGCCTCAACTGTGGTAGTAGCTGTATCTGATAAAGTCTCAGCAAATACAGGGGTTACTCCGGCAACAAGTGACGAAGTTGCAATAGTTGCTGCTGTTACACAAACAACAATGCGTCTTTTAGTCTCTTCACGAAAAAACTTTGACATACTCATTCCCTTCTCTTAGAGCAAATATCCTGCTCTTATCTATCTTCTATGGTTTGTTCTTATCACAAACGCTTATAAACAAATATCGATTCACAAGTTCTTTGCAGCTCTCAATACTATTTTTGCTGATAATTAGGTATTTTTTTGACAGCTATACAACCTTACGATTTATCTATTAATTTAAATTGATTGAAACAGTACTCTTAAAGTGTATATAAATCATATTCTATTCATATAAATCTAATATGGAGGATATATGTATTCACTTAATTCACATATTTGTTCAGATAGAAAATAAGTATGTCTATCAGCTGTGTATACAGATGGACATTTTTACAACCGCATAAGACCTCATATAAATACTGATATAACGCCAAATGCAATTTGATCTCTTTTTGACAAAACGGTTAAATCACACGGGTTTCTCGCCAAAGGGATATGGAAAGAAGGCAAAATCAGCGCAATCAAATTTTTAGCGCTCTCTTGCAAGGAGACCCCATGACCAAGATTCCCGAGGGCTACCGTTCCAGCCTTTCGCTTTACGATACGCAGAAAGCCATTGAGCAGGTCAAGAATGTGTTTTTGACCAAGCTATGCGCCGCGCTGAAGCTGTCGCGCGTCACCGCTCCGCTGATTGTTGATCCGCTTACCGGTATGAATGACAACCTCAATGGCGTCGAGCATCCTGTTGCCTTTGACCTGCCAAATGTGGGCAAGAACGCCGAGGTAGTTCAGTCGCTTGCTAAGTGGAAGCGCTATGCACTCTGGCGCTACAACTTTGCCGTCGGCCGCGGCCTGGTGTGCGACATGAACGCTATTCGTCGCGACGAACAGCCCGATAACCTGCACTCCATTTACGTGGACCAGTGGGACTGGGAGCGCATCATCACACAGGACGAGCGCAACACCGATACGCTGGAGGATGCGGTTTGTCGCATTGTCGAGGCAATCTGTGGCACGCTCGACGAACTCAAGTGGCACTATCCCCAGCTTAACACGCAGCTCAGCCGTGAAGTCACCTTTGTAACCTCGCAGGAGCTGGAGGACCTCTACCCTACCCAGACGCCTAAGCAGCGAGAAGATCTGTTTGTTCGCGAGCATCCAACCACGTTTATCGTAGGCATTGGCGGTGCCCTGAACTCCGGCCAGCCTCACGACTTTAGATCCCCCGACTACGACGACTGGTCGCTCAACGGAGACCTGCTGTTCTGGGATGAGACCCTGGACTGCGCGGTTGAGATCAGCAGTATGGGAATTCGCGTTGACGCCGAGGCACTTAAGTCGCAGCTGGCAATCGCTGGATGCGAGGACCGCCTTGAGCTGCCGTTCCACAAGATGCTCATTAACGGTGAACTGCCCTTTACCATCGGTGGCGGCATCGGTCAGAGCCGTCTCTGCATGTTGCTGCTAGAAAAAGCGCACGTCGGAGAGGTACAGGCATCTATCTGGGATAAGCAGACCGAGGATCGTTGCGCTGAAGCAGGCGTTTCTCTGCTCTAATCTGCGCTCTAATCTGCTGCCTGGAGCACTTGGCACCACGCCTCATCACGCAGCCCTCAGCGCGCGCAGCCGCCCTCAAAACTAAAAACATTTTGGCGTTTCTCCTGTTAACGCTACAATAGTAACCCAGTGTAATTAAAAGCCACTGAGTCTAACTGGCGATTTAAGGAGCGACTCTATGAATTGCCCCAACTGCGGAGCTGAAATTGGCAAGCACGCAAAGTTCTGTTCCAACTGCGGACAGAAGCTTTCGGACGTCGTGGACATCGCTGATGTCGCGGACGTCGAGAAACCCGATGCGCTCGCCGAGTCTACAGAACCTGCACCAGAAACCGCACCCGACAACTCCATCGCAGCTACCGAGGTTATCGCACCAGCAGAGGCCGACGATTCAGTTGATACCGCAACCAACTCAGATGTAGCCGATCCGGATACAACCGTCCTTGCAGAGTACCCAGCAGATGACGAAGACGCGGCTGCTGCAGAAACCTCACTCCTCGAGGCTACAGCTGACGACTCCTACATCTCCCCAGATGAGGCGCCTACCGTTGTTGCGGGCGCTGGCACCGGCGCTGCCGCTGAACTCGATCCTACCACTGTCGTTGACCCGGACGCCGTTGCAGACGCCGACCCCACCGTCATCGCAGACCCCAGCGTTGCAGCCGAAGCTGAGCCCACAACCTTTATCAACGACCCTGATCGTATCAACGTCTTTACCACCGATGACCTTGATTCAACTGCTATTTCGCACTTTGATCCTTCGCAATTCACCGTCGTTTCAAGCGGACCCAGCTCCGTCGAGCGCAAGCAAACCAAGGACGGCTCGGACGCGCTTCGCAAAGTTGCTTTTGGCCTGCTCGCAGCTGTCCTGGTTGTAGGCGCATTAGCCGTTGCCTGGGTTTTTCAATCCCATCAAGACGACGCAGCCAAGCGCAGTGCCGTCCAGCAGCGTATTGCCAGCTATCAAGAGCAAATTGAAAGCGTTGACGTCAATCCAAGCAGCGATAGCAGCCGCGTTGAACTTCTCAACCAGTACGAGAAGCTCGATCAAATTGAAGAGCAAATCACCGGCGACCAGAAAAACGGCCAGTTCCGCCTTCCTAACGGCACCGATGACTCGGGCGTTAACATCCTAAACAGCTCAATTTCGGATGGGCAGAAGCGCATCCGCGACTGGTTTGAGGCCGATTACAAGCGCAGACTTGCTGCAAACAGCTTTAACGATACCGACTCTGCAACCACGCTTGATCTCAAGTCCGTTTCAAACAGGCTTGTTGAGCTGCAGGCTCTTCTCGGCGACATAGAGCACGAGAAGGAAATCTGGGGCAATGATACTGGCGCTAATTCAACGTATGATTCATATCATTCTCGCGTTTCCGACCAGATAAAGAAGGGTGAAAGCCTCAAGTCTGGCGTTACCGAGAAGAACAAAAAAGAGCAAGAGCAGAAGGATAAAGACAAGAAATCCGAGGAAGACCGCAAGAAGGCCCAAAAGTGGGTTGGCACCTACAGCGGCACCGGCACTGACGGCAAGCCAATGGAGGTTGTCATCCAGAAAGATGGCACAGTTCTTTGGCGCATCGGTGGTCAGCCCGAGGTTCGTGGCACCTGGACTGGTGACGAGAACAATCTTGAGCTCAGCTTTAATGGCCAAGTCAGCGGCAAGAGCGAGCCGTTTACCCTCTCCTCCACCAACGGTGGCAGAACCGTTACCATCAGCTCTCAGAGCAGCACTTGGAACACTGACACGCTTTCTAGAAAGTAACGCTTGCTAGAAAGTCGCACATCGCAAGACAAAATATGGCGAGAAGACCAATCGATCTTCTCGCCTTTTGTTTACGTGAAATGAGCGTTGTTCTACGCAGCTGACACTCTACGCGCCAAGAAGCGTCTCTGCACACATGTTTTTTTCGCCAGCTACTTGTTAAGGAGCTTCTCGTACACGTCAATGAAGTCCTCAGCAATGATGCGGAAAGACTCAGCCTGCATAAGCTGATCCTCGGCGTGGAGCAAGATGAGCGAGAACTCAACATTGCTGTTATCAATTGCGGACTGCTGCAGCATGTTCAGATGCGTGCTATGGCCCTCATTAAAGATCTCTGTACCAGCAATAATATCTGCACGCGCGCCTTCGATATCGCCCGTTTTTGCCTTCTGGATAGCGCCAATATACATTGACTTTGCCGTTCCAACGGTAGCAATAATCTCAAAGGCTGCTTCTTGCGTAGCAGTCATGCCGGCATCTAAATCCATTTTTACCCCATACTCTTTTCTTGAGCACCTGGGAGCTCAGAAAATCTTTTGCAGCTTATTTAATAAGCTCAAGTGCGTCGTCAAGAATCTTTGCAGCGTTCATCCTGCCGTAATCGACCATAGGAATAACAGCTACAGGAATAGATCCTGCTGCAGCCTCAACGTCTGCCTTTGCATACGCAATCTGAGGTCCAAGCAAAAAGACGTCTGCGCCGTCAATAAGCTCAAGTGCCTTATTCAGAGGATTTGCAATAATCTCTACATCCAAACCACGAGAAGCAGCCTCTTTCTGAAGCTTCTGAACAAGCAGACTGGTGGACATTCCGGCGTTGCAAGCAAGTAAGATTTTCATGTGATCTCCTTTTGATGAGCCAGCCACCGAATACGATGGCTGGCTTCAAGTGATACTCAGATTATAAGCTTACAAACTACTCTGCATCCTGAGCGTTCTCTGCAAGAGCCTCAGCCTGCTTGGCCTGTGCACGCTCGGAAATCTTCATGAATGGCAGGTAAATTGCCATGGCGAGAAGAACCTCGACGACCTGCCAAATGACAGCACGAACGTCGCCGCCGGTTGCCAGCCAACCACTCAGGAAGACTGGGGTGGTCCAAGGAACCATTGCAACGCAAGGGCTAATCCAACCAAGGTTGGTAAGCAGGTAGGTCAGACCGATGAACAAATCTGGAACAAGAACAAATGGAATCATCAGAGGAAGGTTAAAGACGATTGGGTAACCGTAAATAACTGGCTCGTTGATGTTGAAGATACCTGGAAGAAGAGAAAGTGCTGCAACATCTTTGGAAGCCTTGTTCTTAGAGAAGACAAAGGTGTCAAGAAGCAGCATCAGAGTACAACCAGAACCGCCGATCAGCGCAAAGGTGTTGATGATCTGCATGTTCATGTAGTGGTCCTGAGGAATTGGCTGACCAGCTGCAAAGGTTGCCATGTTATCAACAATAAGCATGGTCAGGATTGGCTCGATCAGAACACCAGAGATGGTGGACTGGTGAATACCAAGGCAGAAGAGCAGGTTTGCAAAGGTGTAGATGATGATGACTGCAAATGGACCAGCATTCATGAGGCCCTTCAGTGGGGCAGAAATGCTTGTTGCAATGATGGTCATAAGGTCAGTTCCTGCGCAAACTGCAAGAAGAGCAGATGCAATACCAAAGACGGTAAGGGTCAACATCATAGGAATCATGGTGTTAAAAGAATCTGCAACCGCTGGTGGAACGCCCTCACCAAGGTTGACCTTCAGCTGCTTAACGCTGGAGAGCTTAATGAAGATGGTGGTGGAAAGCAAACCAATGATGATTGCACCAAAGAGGCCGTTAGTACCGGTGAAGGAAGTGGAGAAAGCACCAGTTACATCAACGCCGGTAACTGCATAGCCAGTTGGCAGGAGCTTAGCAACATCAGCTACAGGAAGCGCAACTGCTGCAGCGGCTGCGTCAGCGGCGTTAGCTGCGTGAAGAACAGCACCTGCGGTAGCAACAATGCTCTGAGGCATCATGATGATAAGAGCCGCAATACCAATAACAACACAAGAAATTGCGTTCTCAAAACGCTTGTTACGAGCAAGGCAATAACCAATAATGCCTGCAAGAATAACTGCCGAGAAACTCAGAGTGCCCTGAGCAACAGCTGCACCCCAAACCTTGAAATTAGCCAGGGTAACTGGGTCGTTTGCAAAGATGAGTGGGAACAGAACGTTGTTGATCAGTACTGCAATACCAGCCAAAATATAAATTGGGCTGACAGTTGCAAATGCATCGCGCAGGCTCCTCAAGTGAACTTGATTACCTACTTTTGCAGAAACTTCTGCAAATTTATCTAGAAACGATGCTTGGCCATTATCTTTTGCCATGAGCAAACTCCTTTCACGAGTTTCTAGTCAACTATATGTGTAGTGGCAACCTGCTTAAGCCACTCAGCTGATTTCTTAAGACGGCGGTTATAGTTATCTTCCAGGTCAACCTCAACAAAGCCGTAACGGTTCTTGAAAGCATTTGCCCAAGACCAGTTATCGATGATGGCCCAGTAGTGATAACCACGGCATTTTGCGCCGTCCTGAATTGCACGAGCAATCCACTCAAGATGACGACGGACAAAATCAACACGGTAGTCGTCCTGGATTACGCCGTTTTCATCTTTCTTAAGATCTTCTCGCTCTACGCCCATGCCATTCTCGGAAACAAACCACTCAAGCTCTGGATACTCATCGCGAACCTTCATGGCAAAGTCGTAGAGACCCTGTGGGTAAATCTCCCAGCCACGAGAAACATTCATCTCTGCTTCTGGCCAGATATAAGGGTCAGCAAAGTTTGGAATGCCATTCTCATCAGTATCTTTTGCAGGAGCCTGAACGCGCTCTGGGTGGTAATAGTTGCAGCCCAGCCAATCCACAACGCCGTCGGCAAGAATAAGCTTGTCCTCGGGGCGAATAGGCAGGTTAACACCACGGTCCTGCAGCGTATCAATAACATCCTGTGGAAGCTCTCCCTTAGTTACCAGGTCAAGCCACCAGCGAATGTTGACGCCGTCGGTCATGCGCAGCGCCTCAAGGTCTGCCTCAGATGGATTCTCTTTGGTATATGGCGGTGCAAAGCAGTTAATGAGGCCAATACGAGAGTCCTCAAGCATAAAACCTGCTGCTTTTGCGCGGCGGTACTCGCGCACACCAAGCGCGTGAGCAAGTGAAATGTTGTACTGGACAGCACGAGCACGAGAGTAATTCTTTACAAAGGGGTACCAGCCGCCCAGTGTGTAGCGAACCTCTGGCTCAACAATTGGCTCGTTAAAAGTGAACCAATAGCGGATTTCTTTTCCAAACGTTTCAAAAGCAATACGTGCGTAATGCGCATATGCCTCAACAACCTCACGGGACTCCCAGCCACCGCGGTTGAAGAGGTATTCAGGCATGTCAAAGTGATAGAGGTTTACAAAAATCTCAATACCAACCTTCTTAGCAACAGCAAAAAGGTGGTGATAGTACTTCTCGCCCTCTGGATTAAGGTTGCCGTTAATGTCCAGCAAACGACTCCACTGAATAGAAGTGCGGATGGAATCCAAGCCAAGAGACTTGAGAAGCTGAAGATCTTCTTCCATTCTTTCTGTAAAGTCATTTCCAGCATAGGAGCCAACGCGATTGTGGAATGCGTGGATGTCCAGGTTAGACCAGGTATCCCAAAGGTTTGGCAGCTTTCCACCGTCTTGCCATTTACCCTCAGTCTGTGGGCCAGACATTGACCCACCAAAGAAGAAATTCTCAGGCAACTGATACGACATGCCTATCCTTTCTCAAACGTATTAAACCTAACATGTCAACTTTATAAAACAGATATGTTAGATTTTCTATGTAGTATACTAATGCAAATCAGATAGAATGCAAAGTAAAATTTTGCTACCTGAGGAGGTGTCATGAATAAGTACGACTTGATTGTTCAGGATCTTAAAACTGATATTGCTATAGGCACGTATCCTGCTTATTCTCGTCTGCCTTCCGTTGCTCAGCTTTGTGAGCAATATGAGGTGAGCAAAATTACCATTAATAAGGCATTAGAAGTTCTTGAACAGCAAGGGCTTATTTTCAGGCGCAAAGGCTCCGGCACTTTTGTCAAAAAGCTGGAAGAAGGAACGCAGATTAAGCCAAGTAAAGAGGTCTCCGGTCAAATGGAAGGCTTCATGGCTGAGCACGCCGCCCGAGGTGAGCGCGTTAAATCAAAGGTCTACACCTTTGAAGTTGAGCGGCCCTCTGAATACATTGCTAAAGCTCTTGATATTACTACCGAAGATTTTGTCTATAGAATTGTGCGTGTCAGGCTTGTTGAAGGTGTTTCTCAGGTCATCGAGTATACCTACATGCCCATTAGCCTGGTCCCCAATCTTAAAATGGCCCATCTGGAGCACTCAATTTACAACTATATTGAGAGCGAAATTGGGCTTAAAATTGCCAACGCGCACCGTGTTATCAGGGCAGTTATGCCTACAGAGGTAGAGGCTTCAAGGCTAGAAATTAGTACAGGCGATCCCCTCTTAGAGGTTGAGCAAATCGGTTATATCGACGATGGTCGTGCGTTTGAATATTCCATCTCGCGACATGCGCATGGCTATGAATTCATGACCATTTCTATGCACTAACCCCTGGTATAACGTTACAAATATGGCGAGAAGACCAATCGATCTTCTCGCCATTTGTTTGCGTGTGAATAACACAGACTTACTCGCCGAGGATGACGTGCCTGAACTCGCCGTCCTCGTAGATTCCGCAGCTATGGGTGCCATCTTTTGGAATGCCCACGGAACCTGGGTTGAACACGGTGACCTCAGGGTGGTCAGCGCTTTGCATGTTAACTTTTCTGTGCGTGTGACCGTACACAAACGCGTCCATACTTGGCGTCTGAGGCCATTTATCAACGCTGTTATGAATACCAGGGCCAAAAACGTGGCCGTGCGTAAAGAAAATGGTGAACTGCTTGCCCGTCTTGGGGTCTTTGTCAAACAAGATGTTGTAATCAGCCATGCAAGGGAAGTCCAGGACCATTTGGTCAACCTCTGCCTCGCAATTTCCGCGGACCGCAATAACCTTATCGGAAATGCTATTCAGCATCTCAATGACGCGCTTTGGTGCATAATCTGCAGGAAGATCGTTGCGAGGTCCATGATAGAGCAGATCTCCCAGAAGCAAAA
>JABZGZ010000038.1 GCA_015259105.1 Atopobium sp.
GCTGTAACGCTCTTAGTTACGCTCTCAATTGCATTGGTTCGCATGCCATTTCCATAGTAATACCAGCTATAAACAGGCATAAACTGAGGATCTTTGAGCATCTCTGGCATTGCAACTTTCAGCTGCTCGATAACCTTATCCGCAACACCAAGCGCAACTGCCATAACCAGAAGCCTATTCCAGAGAATGACATCGGTTGGAATTGCTTCGTGCAGGTTAGTGAACTCAGTAAGCCACTTTCTTAGCGCACGAGTCTTAGCGAGCGTCTCAACACCTTCTCTGTTCATTAAATCGAAAGAGCCAATGTTTACAAGTGCAACCAGGCCGGCAATGACAAGAATAAACAGATGTAGTAGTAGATTGGCAAATGAAACATCAGCCATAACACCCATCATGAATGCAGCAGCGGCAACAAGAACATCGACAGCAATCAGAGCACCAAGAATTCCCTTACCGTGGAATGGAATCTTATTTGTTCCATACTTAGCAGCATAGCTAAGCTTGATGGGGCTCTCCCAAGACTCATATGCCTTATTAAAATCTTCTGGATGTGATGAAGCATACTTACCAATTTGTTTCATGGTAACAGTAGTATTTACCGCTCCAGATTCTCCAGCCTTATCAAAGATTAGCTTCATTGCCATGATATCAATCTTATTTGACTGTGAACTGCCAGGGTAGAAAGGCTGCTGGCTTTCTGAAAGGTCTTGAACCTTTGTAAGACAATAATCAGACTTCTCCATACCAAGGAAGTTTGTACTAACCGTCTTATTCAAGCTAATGTACTTTGAATCAGAAAGGTGCATGAGAGTTGCCGTTAGAGCATCTCCCTTTATTTCCTCACTGTTATAAAGCATGGAAAGGACTGCCGGGTGATCATTAGATGGGACATCTCTGTAGTAAAGGTCATTAAACTGAGGGGTCATAACCTTTTTGTATTTAATACGCAGCAAGATTGCTGCTACAACGGTGATAGCTGCAAGTACTAATGGTGCATAAAGAATAAGAGCTACCTGAGTTTTTGCAACATCACGCTTGTGATTTGCCTCGTCAGCCCACGCTTGTTCCTCAGACAGAATGCTGCTCAGTTTATTCTGCTGAATGGGAGTTAGCCCAGAAACCCAATCGGTTGGGAACGTAATACGAGCTTCCGCAAACTCATCAGTTCCCACGCCAGGGACTTTGTAGACGACCGCATTATTGGTAATTTCTACATTCGCGTCTAGTGGACCATGTCCCCAAGCACGAACTGTATCTCCAGCCACAATTGACTGTCCTGAAGGAACAGGAAGATGAATAGTAGCCGTTACATTGCGAGACTCTGAATCCCAGCCATCAGATACAAATTTCCAGTACAACTCTGCAGTATCAGACCAGTTTGTTACAACATTAGTAATGTCATACTCGATAGTGATATGTGCTGACTCATCATCATGCGCTGAATAAATCTTTAAGTTCAACATGTTGTTTGATTGAGTTGGAACATAATACTCATCTGAGCTGGAATTATTTCCACTAGAGTCTTTACTATAAATCTGACGAGTTCCTTGCCTATCCTGAACCTTAACTGAAGTAATGTTTACTTCAACGTTCTGTCCATTGTATTTATTCTTTCCAACTGGAAGATTCCAATAGACACCATGAAAACTACCATTGAAATAGAACGTACGAGTTTCTACGACATGCAACGTTCCGTCTTTTTGAACCGTCGCATCAATATTTACCGTATCTATTGAAAGGTCGCGCGCAAATGCTCTTGCAGGCGTAATTAAAAACGCAACAGCCAAAAGCATTATGCAAAGCGCAATCTTTACAAACTGGCTCTTTTTAGAAGAGCGAAGCGAGACTTTATACATGGAAACTCCTTTATGTTACTTTCGCAACTCTTCTTAAAGGATACCACGTACTGTTTAATCTGCTGGTGAATATGAGTTATCCAGTTCAAACAAAGCAGGTGGCAGGCCTTTATCCCACTCCTCTCCTACTTCCTCAGAAAGCAAATACTCATCAGTTTCTATAAAGGGAAGGTTGGCAATTCTTTTATTTCTTGATACTTCGAGATTGCATACAAGCGAGCTTGGGCCGCTGAAGTCTAGAAGGCACCCGTAACAAATTCTCATGTCCTGAAACAGCTTTTCTCCGCATCTGGGGCAAATTTTTACGGAGTAGTTTTCTATAGCCATAGCGACTCCTTCTTTCAACGTTGCTTTCTTCAGTACTTATTTCTTGAATGAGCACTTTCTGACCAACCTCAAACCATGGGAAATCATCAACTGATGGTCTTTCAAATGTGCAATAAGCACCCGCGCAGCTATGAATTTGTTTAGGATGTACTCGTCTCCGAATTTTTAAAATTTCTCCGTGATCGTCTGCAAATGCGATATCAATCGGATACGTCATTCCAAAAGTATGAACTGAAGAGCACCTTAGAAGTAAGACTGGAGGAGCTGTTATCTCGGTACCCAAAAGACCGACGAACTTTTCGAAGCCTCCTTGTAACAATTCAAAAATTTGCTCTGAATTAGGAACTTCTTCTATCGAAACCTGTACATTCATTTTCAAATCACAACTCCCGACTTATAGGGACTAACAACAATTGAAGTTGTATGGGTGAGGTACAGAGGAGACTCTAATGACACTAAGGGGAGACGCACAGTATGTGGCCAAGGTCTGTACTTTAGAGTTGCTTGATATTTAGGAAAAACAGAGACCATATTCCCAATCCCCTCCTTTTCTCCCTCCATGGAGACGACAATGTCGCAATTGTCATCACATTTAAGAGCAGTTTTTATTTTCTGAGTTAAGTTTTCTAGCGTTCCTCCATCCGTGGAATGACTGGAAGAAATTCCATGAGCAATGATTTGATCTGCCGCAACACGATCAAACTTTGAGCACATATCTGCAAACTTAAATAAATTGATTGCAATTAGAGCAACCACTAATACAACCGGAAGTACCAATGCAGTCTCAACAAACATTTGCCCTTTTTGGCAACAAAGAAATTTCATTTTTCTCATATGCCACCAAAAACTTTCTTAACATCAATTTCTAAAGGAATCTCAATATCAATGACAGGAATGGTCAGCTTTGCAATTGTGATTTTGTCAGGCAAATACTGGAGAGAAAACGCACCAAGTGAACGAGCTAAAGCAATTGGATCTGATGTATTAGGTATTTTCTGAACTAGTTCACGAATCGTTGATTCTTTCTCAAAGCCAGCTTGTTTCAAAACACTTTCTGTATTAACAAGAACAGGCTTCATTTGTCTTAAATCACTTGGCTCTAATCCAGCGTCAATAACTATTTGTTTCAAAGCACTCTGTAATTTGGAGCCGACACTTCCACCTGTTATTCCGTCAACGTTATCAAGAAATTCCGACAGCTTAGAAGACCAAGAAGTTACACCATCCCCATATGAGATTAAAAGAGATCCCCACAAGCTCATTACCTTATCTATGGTCTGTCCAATAAACCCTCCCCTCCTTTCAACCTGATCAAAAAAGCTTGAAAGAACGTTGTTTGTAGAAGAGCTGTCTGGAGCAAGCGTTGCTCCAGATATTGCATATCCTTCTGGGAGAAAAACTGACTGCTCAAGTGTTCCTAAACTTCCTTGAAATTCTGGAGATGAACCTCCTCTTCTCACAAATGAAATACATCCCCAAGCTCCTGGAGGACATAATCTGGGCCTAGCAACCTTTAGGGCATCAAGTGCTTTTTGAAATATTCCAGTTGATTTATCTGCAGCTTCAGACAACTTTTTTCGCAAATCTTTTATTTGCTGACGTGATGATTCATAAACTTCAGACTCTTCGACTACGATTTTCCAGTAATACTCAAACCCGTTATCAATATTTGTCGAAGCAGAAGCCACTCTTCCCACATCGCTGCTCGTAAAATGACAATGTTGACACTCATGAACCGCTCCAGAATCTAAATCTTGTAGCGATGCAAAGCCCGCGTTTTCTCCTGTTGCTCCTGGACAAGACCTATGAGCATGAATGGTTTTCTCGCCATTTTCATAGGTGCAAGGCCAAATAGGCTTTAGATACAGGTCTGTTTTCTTTGTCTCTTCTAAATTATGTGGTAATCGAGGCAAATTCATTTCAACCTCACCATCAGCTGTTTCTTTATAAAATCCTTTAGAAAGTTCCGTAAACGCAAAGTTGTAAAACGCTTTTCGTATAGCAGAATCACGTAATTCTTCTGCAGTGCTTCCATTGACAATTTCTTGATCATATCGAGCTCTGTAATATGCTCTAGCTCGCTTTAAAGCGATACCGAACGTCCAAGAAGTTGGCGACGGGATAGATGGATTTATATCCCCAGAAAGACCAGCGAGATGCTCTGCTCTTTCACGCATAGAATACGGACCTCCACCGCAGTCTGCCTCCCACGCCCTCTTTTTAGATGTCTCTGCTTTACTTTGTAACTCTTCAATTTCTTTTGCTATCTGCTGTAATAGCTCGCTCTGTTCTTTTAATTCATCTGACGAAACGTCGCTATTTAAATGTCCAAAATCAGATTGTGACTGAGCGGGAAATAAAAGAGCTGATCCCACGAAGTTACCCGCATCAGTAGAGTTCTTTTGTATACAAGAGCTCGCCGCCATTGCTGCAAAAACTGGAAGCATTTTTTCAGTTTCCTCTAAGCCTTCACAAGCTGAAGTAGCAAATTTTTTACGCGCTTCAAGTGTCTTAAAACCCGCATCACACAATTTAGAACCCGCTGAAGCTAAACCTGGAACACATGAAGCAACCAATCCGGCTCCAACACATAACAATCCTGATAACCCAAGACTCAAAATGCTTGCATCAATTACCTGCGCAATAGTTGTGTATTTAGCTACGACATTTTCTCCTGCCATAGAAGCGGCATCTGCTATTGACTGAGTTTTGTATGCCCTCGATGAGACCCATGCAACTGATACCAGCGCAAATACAAGAGCTAGACATACCAAAAGAGCACTTGCAAAAGCAATCGACGTAATACCGCCTGTATCGTCTATAAACATGGAAAGTCCAAGCCTTATTTTCTTATGTTTGTCCTTTCCAAAAGGCAATCCAATCTGCATAAGAACCCTCAATCCAATCTGGATACGTGCTAGCAGATAAACTAGATCTCAAAACAATTCCTTGATCATCCGTCTGCCCTGCAAGGAATAAACACCAGCCTATTGGCGGCATTGCTGCCACATGACCCGTAATTTCAATCAGGACATCTTTTTCTTTTTTATCAATAGAGATATTCCAATCCTCATCTCCACCCTTATGGAATAGAGGTATCTCCGGTACAGCCTTAAGTCTGCGTTTGATATAGGACTCTATTAACTCAGTGTCAGAAGACGTTGTTGCTACTCTTAATCCTTCTGCACAGGCTCCATCCATAACTGTCTTTGTATAGAGAATGCAGATAGGCTCTACAAGCAATGCAATAATCATCAGAATAACTGGAAATAACAGCGCAGCTTCTACTGACGCTTGACCAGCATTCTGTTTAAAACGAGAGAACATCTTTAGCTAAATCTAAAAGAGAGTCATGCATGGTATGTGAAGCAGCTTGTGTAGCCAATTGAACAACTGCTCCATTTTGCACAAAGTGATAAATCGCACCAAGAGAGGTAATAACAATTAAGCACGAGAATAGAACTAGAGCATATTCAAGCGTTGCTTGTCCTTGTGTATTCTTAACCCCTAGTTTGATTCTTCTAATAGATTCTTTACATCTTGAGTAGAGATATGACATGTTGAGACCCTCCTTATCTCTCCCTGATCAGAAATAGTCACAAGCTCCGACCAATTTCCACCATTAACCAAACAGCTCCATACATTGCCAGCTAGATTTAAATATCCGGAATAAACAAGCACACAATCAGCTCTTTGCTGATAGCCCTCTAAAATACTCTGGGCTTCGTTTTGAATAGTTTCTTTACTATCTCTTTGCACGGAATTCTGTTTAAACAAATCTTCTGCTGCTGCATATGAGATTGGCTGTTCATTGGCTTTTTTGTCGTCTCTATTTTCATGAGTCTGCACATAGTCTGAGCTCGTATTTGATGAATGGTCCTGTTTTCTTGGTAATACGAGAAGTGCAGCAAATAGCAAACATACAGTGACAATAATGAACACAGAATAAGCAGCAGTGCTCTTTCTGCTCATAGAGAATTAATTCCCGATGTAATTGCTTCCCAAAGCTCAGAAATTTTACCTTTAAAAGCAATGATTGCGACAATCGCAATAACTACAAGTACGCCAACTAAAATTGCATACTCTGTAGTTCCCTGTCCAGATTCATCCTCTTTTAAGCCTTGTAGATACCTAAAAAATTGATAGAAGAACATCATCGGCTTTCCTTTCTCTTAAGAAGAAAATGCAGGTCCAAGCAAGGGACCTAAAATTGCAAGTAACATTGCTGGAACAATCAGCGTTCCTAGAGGGATGAGCATTTTAATTGGGATCTTTTCAATTTCCGTTTCTAACAGCGAACGCTGCTCATCGCGAAGAACTGAAGCTTGTCTATCTAATATTTCTGCAAGAGGAGTTCCAAAAGTAAGCGCTTCATTCACAACAGTCGCAAAGCTTTTAAGCGATGGAACTCCTACTTTTGCCGCCATCTGATTGAGTGCTTCTTCGCGAGTAGTAGCACCAAGCTTCCAAGTCATATGAGCATTTGAAAGCTCTCTCGATAATTCTCCAGATTCTCGCAAACAATACAGATCAAGCGCTGAATCAAAAGATAGCCCTGATGACAGCCCAAGAATCAAAATGTCAATCATTTCTGGCATCTCACGTAGGCATGATTTTCTTGTAAACTCAGACTTTGCCCGGAGGCTCATTCTCTTGTGACTTTTTATGCCTCTTATAATTTGCTGATAATAACTATGGACATCAAAATGATTCAAATTGACGGGAACAACTAGGGCGAGAATACCTATGCATGTTGCAAATAATACGGAGCATAGTAAATCCATCACTTCATTACTCCTTTCATAATGCTTCGAATAATCAAAAGAGCAACGCAATCCATGACCATTGCAATTGATGTGCATATAACGCCCGATGGCGTAAATAAACCCTTTTGAAAGTCCGGCGATAGAAGCGACAAGACAATCAATAAAACAACTGGGAGAAGACATACAATTCGAGCAGATAATCTAACTTGAGCAGTCTTTGTTGCTATGAGCCTTTGATTCTTCTCTTGTAATTCAACTAACTCGGCAGTTTTCTGTAAAAGACTCTTAAGCGGAGACCCTGTTCTATGTGAAATTACTAAGGCGCTAGCCAGCAAATTAACACCTGGAGCATCCAACCTTTCTGCCAAGTCCTCAATAGCTTCTTCGATAGGAAAACCGCACTTGATTTGCATGTCAGCAATATAAAAATTTTCTGATACGACACCTTCTGTGTGTTTACTGACATATTCAATAGATTGTGAAAGTGTGAGACCTGATCCAAGAGCAACGGCGATTGTTCTAAAAATCGAAGGCATCATATGGGCGATTTCTAAAGCAGATTGATGCTTGGCATGTTCATATAGAAAATAAGGAACGAGAAATAACGAGAAAACACCGCAAAGCGTACCTATTGCAGACTCAAATAGAACACCAAGCAAGATGGATCCAGCTATGCCACTAATAAAAAACAGTACGAAAGCATCAGTGACTAAGGTAATCCCATATTTGTAAAGAAAACGATTACGTAGCTGCATTGATGTATAAGAAAAAGGTTCCCATTTGAGCAAGCGCTGGACAAAAGTGCTATTGCGTGCAAATTGAAAAAACTGAACTACATAACCTGTTACTCGTGCATTTATTTGAGAAACAGTTTTTTCCTCACCGTTGCATACAAGAAAATAAATAATTACTCCAAAAACACCTCCTGTGATTGAGGAAGTAAAGACATCCATGAAGTAACCTCCTTTTTATTGAGTATTCCTTCTTGTATTGCACGATTGATAAAAGAAGGAACTTTTACAAAAAGCCAACTTCTTTTCTGCGCGTCAAACGACACCACCTCTTGCACTTCAATTGATCCTGACGAAGACAAGGAGATTTCTGAAACGCTGGTCACATATCGTTTTCCATCAGGAAATCTTTGAGACATAACTATCAGATCAAGTGCAGTGGCAATCTGCTTTTCTATGATTTCTGCAGGTAAGTCCATTCCAAAACGAGCCATCAACACTAGGCGCAATATTGCCTCTTGAGCGGTTCCGGCATGCAATGTAGTTAAAGAACCGTCGTGACCTGTATTCATAGCCTGCAGCATATCAATGCACTCTTCACCTCTTACCTCTCCTACTACAATGCGATCTGGCCTCATTCGGAGCGCGTTTCTCACCAATGATCTAATGGTTATTTCTCCTGTTCCTTCTATTGAGGCGGGCCGAGCCTCTAGCCTGACAACATTTGGATGCGAATCGAACTTAAGCTCCGCTGAATCCTCAATAGTGACAATTCTTTCTGACTTTGAAATTTCACATGAAAGTGCATTTAAAAGCGTAGTCTTACCGGATCCTGTTCCTCCAACAACCGCGATTCCCTGTCTGCACTTCACAGCCCAAGACAAAAATCTTGCAAGCCATTGAGGCAGCGATTTCATTTCCACTAACCGGTCCAAAGAAGTAATTTTTCCAGTGAATCTTCGGATAGTTACTGAAGTGCCGTTCACTGCAACAGGACTTGCAACCGCATTGACACGGTCCCCATTCTCAAGACGAGCATCAACAATAGGGCTCACCCTGTCCAGTCTTCTTCCTAATGGAGACAAAATGCGATCCATAACAATCAAAATCTGCTCTTCTGAGTCAAAGACCGTTTTTGATTCAAATAGCTCGCCGTTTTTCTCGTAGAACAAATTGTTGCAGCCGTTAATCATGATTTCAGTAACATCTTTATCATTCAGTAGTGGCTGAATTGGACCAAGACCACACACCTCATTAATTACTTGCTCAATTATTTCTTCATAGTCAACTGAACTAAAAAGCTCATCCTTCTCTTCATTAACAATTGCTTCACAGGTAACTCTTAGTTCATCTCTTACACGATCGATATCACTACCTGTAATAAGAGAAGAAACTGTAGAAAGTCCTAATCGAGAAACAAGTTTTTCTTTTAACTTCTTTCTAGCCTTCAGAAATAGTTCTTTTTGAAGTTGTGAGTCATTTTCTTCTTGCGCCTCAATTTGCTTAGCAACGCGTTCAAAGACAAGCATTAACCCACTTCCTTCTTCCTGTTAAACAAACTAAATGGCTTTTTCTCAGGAGTTGCTTGCAGGGCAATTTGAGCCTCGCGCAGTTGTGGAAGAATACCCAACTCGTTAAGGAAATGCGCAAGTACAAAAGAAACCGACTGTGTAAATGAAGTTTCCTCTTGTAACAGCACAGAAAGCTTTCCTTGCTGAATAAGCTCTTGAAACCCTGGTCCGCCTTCAAAAATCCTAAACATCTTTGCTGCTTCAAGACCAACCTCTGCTTTTCCAACAGAAAAGTCTTGTTTAACCCTTGGATTTGCTTTATTTTCAAGTCGGATAATGCGAGTTCTTGCCACTCCAAGGCGCACTGCGAGTCCACTTACCTTTGCTAAAGAGTTAATGCACGTAAGAGGGTTCTCTGAAACAATAACCAGCCTATCTGCGCATTGTGCTGCCTGAGCATAGCAATCTGTTGATGCCGTCGTAGTGTCTACGAGCACCAAATCAACCAAACCAGAAACAGCTTGAAGAAAATGATTCACGCAAGGAAATAGAAGCTCTGCCATTTCAGGTTTTACACAAGGACCAAAAAGATACAAATTTTTATGGACACAAGTTGCCTTTTCTAGAAGGCTCTCTTTTTCTGAAGGTACATCAACAACAAGATCAGAGAAGTCTTTTGGCTGCCTAATTCCAAGCTTCTCAAAAGCATTTCCATAAGACAGATCAAAATCAACTAATGCAACTTTTAAACCCCAAGAAGATGCAATCAGAGCCATTGAAGAAACAAGCGTGGTCTTTCCCACTCCTCCTCTTCCAGAAGTGAACGTCAGAATCGGAGCTTTTAAAGTCTTATCAAGAGGAATAAGGGATTGTAGATAGGTATTTAGCTCTTGGATACTGGCAACATAATCTGAAGCTTCTGGTAAAGGCTGAGAAAGCCTGTCAGCCCCATATGATTGATATCCTCTTCCAACCTTTACCAGATCCCCCAATTCCATAGGGTCAATAACTAAATCAACTCCTGCTTTAGCTGCTCTAGAACGAAGTGATCCAGAAGCGCCAGACCTTACCAACACCACGCAACGTGCATTTCCGTCTTTTACAATCGCGGCTGCTAAATTTATATCCGAAACATCAGAGCCGGTATTACCAATTAAGACTGAATAATCTTGAGGAGTTGAACGAGCAACAATTGATCTAAGAGATGCCGCAGAATCTGTAAACTCACACCTATTACTGATGCCTAAGTACGTAAGAATGGCTCCAATCTCAACGCGTGCGTCAAGACCTACGTATGAGATCCACTTTTCTAACATCACGCTTCACCTCCTGGATTAGTAGACGAATCTGCTTGTGACGCACTGTTGCTGTTTTGGTCGGCTGTTGGAGAAACAGGGTTCTCTGGCTACACATCTTCACTTGCAGATGATGGGCTTGATTGATTTGTTGTGTCAGATAAATCTTTTGGGTTTTCTTCTTCAACGTAAGAATTGTTGTGTAGTAAGTCCTGAGCATTAATCTTTGATCCCGGAAGAGTAAAGCGGAGTGTTCCTCGAGCATATGCAGAAAGCACAGCAGGAACCTGTTCAGGAGTTAATCCAAGCGTTACAGAAGAAGAGGTGTAAAGAGTACCCTCGGTATCATCTGACAATACCGCAATATCCGAGGCAATACAGGTAATAAGAGAATCGGTGACCTCATACGCTGCAAGTTTTGTACCAGCACTAAGCCTCTCAGCTAATCCGTACTTCTCGCCATGAGAAATAGTGAGACCAACAAGATTTTCTGGAATAGAAATCTGAGAGGCAACAGATCGCAGATGAAGAGAAACAACAGGCATGCCAACTCCAATAACAGATGAAACCGTTCGACCCATAACACTTTCTGGATTAGTAATTGCACCCTCGGGAATCAAATCAGAAATCCAGCTTTTTACCTGGGTATTAGAAGATGAGAGAGTTTCTCCAGGCTCTATTTGTTTTGTGGCCACCAAAATTGAAGTAAGTTCTCCGCCGTATTTTTGTATTGCCTCTGCTCGTGATTTCTCTGCATCTGCACGGACACTTTGTACATATGCAAAGAAACAAAAACTAGCGAGAAGTGCACTCAATACAGAAATCAAAATTCTTGTTTTCTTAGTCACTTTTTGTCCTCCCTCCATTTGCGATATACCGATTGTGCGCTCGGGTTGAGAGAAGGAGGACAAAAACAAAAGATTTACCTGCACAAATATGTCCGATAGCTGACG
>JABZGZ010000039.1 GCA_015259105.1 Atopobium sp.
TTTTGAGCGCATTATGCTTGCGCTGGAGGCTCTTGGTGTTGCAGCTGAGCCTGCAGCTCCAAGCTGTGTTTATGTTGCTTGCGCAGGTGCTGAACAGGCTCCTGTTGTATTTGATGCTGTGCTGGCGCTGCGTGAGGCTGGTATTAGATGTGAGGCTGATCGTACTGGTCGTTCGCTAAAGGCTCAGTTTAAGCAGGCAGATAAGATGGGTGCAACGCTTTGTGTGGTCATTGGTCCAGATGAGGTTGAAGCTGGTACGGTCACTCTTCGTGATATGGAGTCTCACGAGCAGGTACAGGTGCCTGCTGACCAGCTTGTTGCTGAGGTTAAAGCCAGACAGTAACAATAGGACTAGAAGTCAAATTTAAACCCTCTCGTGTCTGTGAATCGGGAGGGTTTGTTTGTTAGGCAACTTTTACAGCAGGAAGACTTGCAGTCGCATCCGTTGTGTCTTCGTCCTGCATGCGAGGCAATGAGCAGCTGCGGACATCGTCAGAGGTAAGGCCAAGCCAACGAGCACGATGACCGTCAATTTTTGCTGGACGGCGATGGAGCCACAGGGAAATTCCCAGAGTCCAAAGAGGCAGCAAATAAAGGAAGCTCGCAGCTAGAAGACTCATGGAAGGTGCGCCAATTGCAGAGAGTACCGAGATGTTTGAAATAGACCACGGTACCAGAGGAGCAAGAATTACGGCGCTATTCTCGATATCCAAGGCAAGAGCGCTAGAAGAGTTCTCTGCGTTCTCGCATAGGTCGTTTGTCAGCATAATAGCCAAGGTCTGGTTACAAGAAACCATTGAGGTAAACATGCTGGTAATCAGAACGCCAAAGAAAGGCGTGGAGTTATCGGAGAGGTCAGCTACTAGCTGGCACATACGGCGAAGCAGTCCAGTTGTCTGGAAAAGACCAGCGTAGCTTGAAGAAATGGTGACAATTGTCAAAACGTTCATCATGGAGAAAACGCCGCCACCATTAACCATGTTTGCAACGGTAGCTCCTGGAGCGCGAAGGCCAAAGAGCAAGATGACTGGCAGGTCTGTAAGCGGAACGCGCTGGATGGTGACACACAGAATGCAGGCAAGCACCAGGCTGGATGCCATGGTCACAATGACATCAACCTTAAGAAGCGAGAAAACAATTACAAGAAGAGCAGGTGTGAGCGAAATCAAAGAGAGCCTAAAAGAGCGGCTCAGAAGACCAGTGACATCGGGAATAGTTCCCGTGTTTGCCATAAAGAAGTCCCAGGCTACATAGATAGCGCATGCGGCAATAAAAGGCACTACGCTGGTTCGAAGCATGCGGTTAATGTTTTTGGATAGATTTGTATCGGTAAGTTGTGAAACAAGAATTGCACTGGTAGACATAGGGGAGCAACGATCTCCAAAGTAGCTACCCGCAAGGACAGCGCCACCAATAAAGAACTCGCTTGCTCCAATTGCCTTACCAATAGACATGCAGATGATTCCCATGGTTGCAGCAGTACCAAATGCGGTACCTAGAAGCATAGACATCATGGTGCAGAGCAAAAATGTTGCCAGAATGAAGATAGACGGAGAAATAAGAGAAGCCGAGATACTGACAATCTCTGGAATAGTTCCAGCTGCACGCCAGGCAGCACTCATAGCGCCAACCACAGCAAACAGCGCAATGATTGTTTTAACTTCCCAAACAGATTCAAAGGCTGCTAAAAGAAGCTTTTTTGCAGAGATTTTGCGAGAAAGTCCGTAACCAAAAAAGAGTAAGAAACCAATGGTCAAGATAGATGTAAGGGGAAAAGATAGGGCTGTACCTACGATGAGCATCACCGCAAAGGCACTCAGTACTATTAGCTCTACCATGCATCCACTCCAAACGAATTTCTTATGTAAATAGAGTAGGCAACTAAGAAGTTGAAGTCCAACTGTTTTCAATGGTTATAATTACAAGTAATTTTTGTAATGTAGTGGGAGCAAAAAATGAACTTTCAGACCATGGATTATTTTGTTGCTGTTGCAGAAGAAAAGAGCTTCACTAAGGCAGCTGAGCGCCTGAGTGTAACGCAGCAAACGCTCTCGGCAAATATTGCCGCTGCAGAAAAAGAACTTGGCTCTAAGCTGCTGGAACGCACCGTCCCGCTGTCTCTAACGTTTGCAGGAGAAGAGTTCTTGCGGTATGCGCGCAAATTCCAAGCACAGCGTCGCGCCATGGATCAAGAGTTTCTTGATATTGCAGGTAATGAGCGAGGTCGCCTGCGTGTTGGTGTCACCGCAACACGAGGCCACATCATCATGCCGCGCTCTATTGCCGCTTTCCAAAAACTGCATCCAAATATCTCTATTGAGCTTGACGAGGGCGAGAATGACGAGCTGGTTGAGTGGCTGTCCGAAGGCCAACTTGACTTGATTGTTGCAACCGTCAATTCCACATCATATGACCTTGTTGTTAAAAAGCTGTTTGACGAGAAGATCGTTCTTGTTGTCTCTCAAGCGCTTCTTGAGTCTTTGTATGCAGATAAGGTTGACTCAGTTGTCTCACAAGTTAAAAAGACGGGAAAGCTTACTGCCCTGGAAGCTTGCCCCTTCTTAACGGTTGGTAAGCGAGACATTGCAGGTAGTTTTGCCCGCCATGCGTTTGCGGCGTCGGGCATTTCTCCTACCATCAAGGTCATGTCCAGAAACTCCGAGACGCTTTTGGCCCTTGCCATGAGAGGGGTTGGCGCGTGCTTCTTGCCATCAGAGCTGGTTGCTTCTTCTTACTACGACTCTGAAACGTCTGGTCTCCACATTATTGAGCTAGGAAAAGAGATGTCGTACTCGGTCAGCGTTGCCTGGCGCCGCACCGATCATGTGTGGAGCACAATCGAGTCATTTGCTCAGGTGCTTTCTGAGCAGCGCTACGTGGTTAAGCGAGGTGAGTAGTATGGATGCGCTTCAGACTGACAGTAATCTTGAGATTTTGTACCAAGATGAGTATCTGCTTGCCGTGAATAAACCAGCGGGAATTATTGTTCACGCAGATGGCACCCATGAGCCTTCTCTAACCGACGCGGTTTGCGAGAAACTCCGTGCACTTGAAGGTTCAAGAGAGGTAGATCTTTCCCAGGTCCAAGCACTGAATCGCCTTGATAAGGAGACCACAGGCATAGTGCTCTTCTCGCTCAAAAAAGAAACGCAGCCGCAGTTTGACCAGCTTATTGCCTCCAAAGAGCTCTCCAAAGAGTATTTGGCTGCCGTTAAGGGAGCGTTTGAGCCAAATAAACTGCTGATAGATAAGGCAATTGGAAAAGATAGACATGACGCTCAAAAGATGAGGGTCTCAGCAACAGGCAAACCTTCTCAAACGGAGGTTCGTCTTATAAAGGTTGCTTCATCAGCACAAGATCAAATTCACAGCTTGTTACTGGTCAATTTGTTGACAGGAAGAAGGCATCAAATTAGAGTGCATCTCTCGTCACTTGGATTTCCTCTGGTAGGAGATGCGTTATATGGAGGAGTGTCTTCTTTGCAGCGCGGAGCAAAAAAGAAGCATAAAGCGCAGCCGCTAATGCTGCATGCATATCGCGTTGGATTTATTCATCCAGTCACGAGCGCAAAAATTGTGATTAAAACGGACATTCCAGAGCGATTTTCTTATTTTGGTGTCACTGAGGTGGACTAATAGTACATACTTTGTGATAGAGACATGCATTCATTTTGTGTAAATACGTTACCCAGACGTGCATAAAGTGAACGAGGAGGGGGAGAAATGCCTGGCACAATGCGAGGTGTCTATACCAACCTGACTGAAATTCGCAGGAAGGTATTTAAAGAGGTTTCGGCGCTTGCGTATGAAAAAGCAGACAAGAGCGTTGACGAAATTGCTCGCCAAATGGAAGAGCTGCCCTACAAGATTATTCCTGGTGATATTGCAACATATCGCGAGAGTGTCTTCTTGGAGCGTGCTATTGTTGGTGAGCGTATCCGCATGACTATGGGCATGCCTATGCAGGGCGTTGATCAGCCTAAGCAAATATCTGATGGCTTGGAAGAGGCTTCTCGGCCAGAGGTTTATTACCAACCTCCGCTGATCAACATTGTCAAGTTTGCGTGCAACGCATGCGAGGACAACGTGTATCGCGTTACCAATGCATGCCAGGGTTGTCTTGCACACCCTTGCCGAGAGATTTGTCCTAAAGAGGCAATTAGCTTTGTGGACAAAAAGGCATATATTGACCAGGAGAAGTGCATTCAGTGCGGTATGTGTTTTAAGGTTTGTCCGTACCAGGCAATTCATCACCATGTACGTCCATGTGCTGCTGCTTGTGGCATGGATGCTATTGGTTCTGATGAGCACGGTCGCGCAGACATTGATTACGAGAAGTGCGTTTCTTGTGGTCAGTGCCTGGTCAATTGCCCCTTTGGCGCAATTGCCGATAAGAGCCAGATTTTCCAGGTAATTCAGGCTATCAATGAGGGTTATACCGTTGTGCCAATTGTGGCTCCTTCATTTGTTGGCCAGTTTGGCAAGGGCAGCGTTGGTCGTCTTCGTGAGGCATTCAAGGAGATGGGATTCGCCGAGGTAGAAGAGGTGGCAACCGGTGCTGACCTCTGTACTGTTCAGGAAGCAGAAGACTTTGTCAAAGAAGTCCCAGAAAAGCTTCCCTTTATGGGAACAAGCTGCTGTCCCTCTTGGTCTGCTATGGCTAAAAAAGAGCATCCAGAGCATGCTGATGCTATTTCTATGGCACTCACGCCAATGGTTTTGACTGCTCGTCTAGTAAGAAAACAAAATCCAGAGTCCAAGATTGTCTTTATTGGACCATGCACTGCTAAGAAGCTCGAGGCACTACGTCGCTCCGTTAAGTCCGAGGTCGATTTTGTTCTGACCTTTGAGGAGCTTGCAGGAATGATGGAGTCTAAGGGTATTGATTACACCAAGCTCGATGACGACAACTCCGACTTTGAAAACGCTTCTCATGACGGTCGTGCTTTTGCAGTGGCCGGTGGCGTAGCAGGCGCAGTTGTAAACGTCATTCACCAGAAGCACCCTGATAAAGAAGTGCCTATCATGGCTGTTGACGGCCTTGCTGAGTGTCGAGCTATGCTCAAGGATGCTGTTAAGGGTAAATATCCAGGTTATCTTCTTGAGGGCATGGCCTGTCCTGGCGGCTGTGTCGGAGGCGCTGGCACCCTGAGTGCCGTTAACCGTGCCGCCGCAGCGGTTAAGCGTTACGCAAAGACCGCTTCTTCTGAGCTGGCTTCTGCGAACAAGTACAACGATCTTATTTCAGAGCTTGCAGGCACCGTTTCTGCTGAGGTTGAGATTGCCGAGGTTCTTGAGGTTCAGAAGCCTGTTGAGTAGACAGATTCTCTCAAATTAAAAGCTAAACGCCGGTGCACTGCATCGGCGTTTTTTATGAGAAATGCAGCTTAATAAGGCAATCTACCAGGTAATAAAAAAGGATCTGCGATTAACAGATCCTTTAAGTTTTAGCTGAGAGATAGTCAACAAAATGCTGATTATTTTGAATTACTCAGATTTTTCGTTTTTCATGGATGCATAGAACGTTGCATGTGAAAAAACGTCTTTAATGGTTTTTCCATTAATAAAAGGAAGCGCGAGAAATTCGTCTACCGTTGGAACTAGTTCAGAACAATCTACAAAGTGGTTTTTTGAGTTTCTGATGCTGGTGTCTTGAGCTCTCCATGCCTCAAAATTGACATCAGTGAGGTAATAAACCTGGTGTCCGACTTGCATGTACACAGAGTGATTACTGTGCAGGTACTCTACCAGGTCTTCGTAAGAAATCTGGAGAACCTCAGAACTTTTCTTGCCCATGATGCAATCCTTTCCACGTCGCTTGCGCGCAAATTATGGACGCACTTTTATAGACTATACCGCCCTCAGAATACGCTTATTCAGATGAATTGAGAGGCATAGGCAAGCGGACGTTTTTTCTCGCTCAACGGCAATGAGCGGATGGTTGCAATCTTTAGTGCTACTATTTGAGAATTTCTTGCACCATCTCATCTGCAGTATTGCAGAGTGTGGTGGCACCAGCAGCTAAAAGGGTATTTTTATCTCTAAATCCCCAGGTAACACTAATGCAAGGCATACCACTGTTGCGTGCTGTTGCAACATCAACCTCAGAGTCTCCAATATAGACAGCGTCTTGAGGATCAACGCCAATTTGAGCAAGGGCGTAATGGACAGGCTCGGCATCAGGCTTTCTTTTAAGGTCATCTCGCTGACCCAGGGCAAAGTCAAATCTACCTGGGAAGAAATTGCTCATTAAATCTGCAATAGCAAAATCTGGCTTGTTGGAAACAACAGCGCATTTAACACCCGCTGCTCTGAGCGTATCAACCGCATCAAGGATACCAGGGTAGGGCGCAGTGTTATCCAAACTATGGTCAGCGTAGTGCTCTTTAAAACACGCAAGTACACGCTGGTATGTTGCGTCATCAGTATCCTCTGGCACAGCATCGCGGATAAGTTTAGCAACGCCATTTCCAACCATCTGACGGACCTCATCAACGGTATAGGTGGGCATGTTGAACTGCTCAAGAGCGTAATTGGTTGCCCAAGCAAGATCAACAATGGTGTTCAGAAGTGTTCCGTCTAGATCAAAAACAGCGGCTTTATAGGCCATGAAAGCTCCAAGTTCTTCTCGCCCTGTAAGAGGGCTCATGTGTATCAATTTCAGTCTAGCGTAAAAGTGTGACGGTAAGTTATTTATTCCTCGTGAATCTCCACTAAGTTTAGATTGAGAGGATTCGACTAAACGTTGGAGAGTACAATGGTTTATCTATGAGCAAGAACGTGCCGTCTACACGTTTTTGCCGTCTTGAAGGCGCTTTCCGATTTGGCACAGGGAAGCAAAGACGAAAGGATAAAAATGGATTGTTCCTCAGAAACCCCTCAGAATTATTCCGCTCACGCAGCTGTTGATTTGCACAGCATGCATACGCATACCTGCGGAGAGCTTCGTGCAGAGCATATCGGTCAGACCGTTACGCTCACTGGTTGGGTTTGGCGTCGTCGTGATTTTGGTGGTCTGATTTTTGTTGACCTCCGTGACCGCGAGGGTTTAACTCAGATTCTGTTTGACCCAGATGTAGATGCAGAAACATTTGCAACTGCAGAGACTATTCGTCCCGAGTGGCCTGTTTTGATTTCTGGTACGGTTCAGCATCGCTCTGAAGGTCAGACCAATGAGGCTCTTGCTACCGGTGAGGTAGAGGTACTTGCTTCAAAGATTGAGGTTCTTAATACTAGCGCTGTTCCACCATTCCAAATCGAGAACCACATTGACGTTAACGAGGACCTTCGCTTGAGGTACCGCTATGTTGACCTGCGTCGTCCTCAGATGGCACAGAATCTTCGTATGCGTTCTGATTTTGCGTTTGCGCTTCGTGAGGCATTCCATAAGCGTGATTTTACCGAGGTAGAGACTCCGGCGCTGTTCAAATCTACTCCTGAGGGCGCTCGTGACTTCCTGGTTCCATCCAGAATGCAGGGCGGAAACTTCTACGCACTGCCACAGTCTCCACAGCTGCTGAAGCAGCTACTGATGATTGGCGGTATTGAGCGCTACTACCAGATTACTAAGTGCTTCCGTGACGAGGATCTTCGTGCAGATCGTCAGCCTGAGTTTACACAGGTTGATATGGAGATGGCATTTGTCCGCGAGGAAGATGTCATGGCCGAGCTTGAGGATATTCTGGGCGATGCATTTGCAAAGATGGGTATTGAGTTCCCAGCTCCACTGCGCAAGATTCAGTACTGGGACGCAATGGATACCTACGGCTCCGATAAGCCTGATACCCGCATTGGTATGGAGCTCCACGATGTCTCTGAGGTCTTCAAGCAGTCAAGCTTTAAGCTCTTTAGCTCTGCTGCTACAACAGAAGGCCAGTACGTCAAGGCAATCAACGTTAAGGGTGCAGGCACCTGGCCACGCTCTCAGGTAGATAAGCTTGCCGAGGTAGCCGCCGGCTTTGGTGCCAAGGGACTTGCGTGGGTTGCCTTCAAAGAGGACGGCTCCGTGGGAGGTCCTATTACCAAGTTCTTCTCGCCAGAAGAGCTTGAAGTACTGCGTGCAGAGATGTCTGCTGAGGCAGGGGACTTGATTCTCTTTGCTGTGGGCGGTCGCCTGGAGACAGATGAGATTCTTGGTGGTATGCGCCTGCATATGGCAAAGGTCTTGGATGTACCGCGAGAAGGTCATGATTTCCTTTGGGTTGTTAATTTCCCACTGTTCCACTGGGATGAGGAGACTCAGTCCTACGCTTCTGAGCATCAGCCCTTTACGCTTCCGCGTGAGGATGAGCTTGACCTTCTGGACACTGACCCTCTGGCTATGGGCTCGTATACGTACGACTTTGTTATGGATGGCTTTGAGGCTGGTGGCGGCGGAATGCGTATTCACAACGCTGAGCTGCAGCTTAAGATTCTGGAGAAACTCGGCTTTACTGAAGAGCGTGCAAAGGCTCAATTTGGCTTCTTGATGGAGGCTTTGACGTTTGGTGCACCTCCAATGGGCGGCTTTGCACTTGGTCTTGACCGCGTATGCATGTTGCTTGCAGGTGCTGATTCTATCCGTGATGTCATGGCGTTCCCAAAGACTACTTCTGGCTCTGATCTTATGTCTAGCGCTCCTTCACCTGTTTCTAATGAGCAGCTCAAGGAGGTTTCGCTTCAAACGCTTCCAAAAGAGGCATAAGCAAACCAAGCAAAGCAAGACAGTAAGGTACGTGGTGTTTTAACGATGAATGATGCTTCTGTAAAAGAAAAAGCTCCATCTGCTCGCGCTGAGTTAAAGGTAATCTTGGACCATTTTGGCGCGTATAAAAAGGACTTTGTTATGTCGGGACTCTGTGTGTTTGCAGAGTCCCTACTCGAATTAGTGATTCCTGTACTCATGGCTCAAATTGTTGACCAGGGTATTTTGCAAGGCAACCTTCAGACTGTTTTTGTAAACGGTACCGTTATGGTTGTCTTTGCTCTTCTCGCCATGTTTGCCGGCATTGGCTATGCTCGCTACTCGGCAAAAGCGGCTATGGGACTGGGTGCTCAACTCAGGCAAGACGAGTATCGTCGTATGGAAGAGTTTGCTTTTGCAAATCTTGATAAATACGATTCATCTTCTTTGGTTACGCGTTTGACTTCTGATGTAACCATTATTCAGAACGCCTTTGCAATGGGTACGCGCCCGTTTATGCGTGGACCAATTATGCTGGTCATGGGCTTGGTTATGGCGTTTATTATGAGCCCAGAGCTGGCAGTAGTGTATTTTGCCGTGCTGCCTTTCTTGGCTATTGCACTCTTCTTTATTGTGAAGCGCGTTGGTCCTTTGTATCGCGTTATGCAAAGTGCAATGGATAAGCTTAACGAGGCTCTGCAGGAAGACTTTGCGGCCGTGCGTGCTATTAAGGCGTATGTCCGAGAAGGATATGTCTCCGAGCGCTTTGAAAAAGTTAATACCCAGTATGCGCAGACTGCTACAAAGACCTTTGGAACGTCCGTTTTAAACCTGCCTATTTTCCAAGCATCAATGTATGTCACTAACGTGGCTATTCTTTGGTTTGGCGGCCAGATGATTATGGCTGGCAGACTGGGCGTTGGTGAGCTCACGGGCTTCATGAGTTACGTACTGCTTATCATGAACTCTCTTATGATGATTTCTGGCGTGTTCTTGCTTACTGCTCGCGCCATTACTAGCGTGCGTCGAATTGGAGAGATTCTTTCCGAGGAGCCTGCTATTGAGTCTCCAGAGCACGGCCTGACTGATGTTAAGAACGGCGCGGTTCGTTTTGAAAACGTGTCCTTCAAGTACAGCCAGAGCGCTGAAGAGGACGTCCTTGAAGACATTAACCTCTCGTTTGCGCCAGGCTCCACCGTTGGTATTCTCGGCGGCACCGGCTCCGGAAAAACTACCCTTATCCAGCTGATTGCTCGCTTGTACGATGCAACTGAAGGCACCGTGCTTGTTGGCGAGAATGACGTCCGCTCCTACAATCTTGTTTCACTTCGTGATGCAGTGTCTGTTGTCCTTCAGAAAAATGTGCTGTTCAGCGGCACCGTCCGCGACAACCTGCTCTGGGGAGATCCCAATGCAACTGATGAGGAACTGCTCCACGCGTGCTCTATTGCATGCGTTGATGAGTTTCTTGACAGGATTGGTGGCTTGGACGGAGACCTTGGCCAGGGTGGCGTTAATGTCTCCGGTGGCCAGAAGCAGCGTCTTTGTATTGCGCGCGCGCTTTTAAAGAAGCCAAAAATTATCATTTTTGATGACTCTACCAGCGCGGTTGATACAGCAACTGATGCAAATATTCGTGCAGGACTTGCCGAACTTGCTGACATGACAAAAATCATCATTGCCCAGCGTGTGAACTCAGTTATGGACTCAGATCAGATTGTCGTTCTTGATAACGGTAGGGTTCATATGACTGGCACCCACACAGAACTTCTCGCCAAGAGCCCTATCTATAGAGAGCTGTATGAGTCGCAGACTGGCGGTAGTCAGTCAGACATTGACGCTGCTGGTAAGGAGGTGTCACATGGCTAATCGCGCAGGAGGAGCACGCCCTCAAAACATCGGACATACCATCAGAGTGTTTGTCTCGTACTTAGGTCATGCCAAAAAGCGTCTTATGTTGGTGGCAATTCTTGTTTCTATCAGTGGTTTAGCAGCGCTCCTTGGTACCTACATGATTAAGCCTGTTGTTGCAGCAGTGGGCAGGGGAGACGTAAACGCATTTACCAACCTCATTGTATTTACAGCGGTTGTGTATGCAATTGGCGCTCTTACCAGTGTTGGTTACACGCAAATTATGGTTCGTGCTGCTCAGAGGATTGTTTTTGACATCAGGCGAGACCTTTTTGAGCACATTGAATCGCTGCCCCTAAGATTCTTTGACCAGCGTACCCGCGGCGATATCATGAGTTTCTTTACAAATGACGTGGATACCATCTCGGAAGCGCTCAATAACAGCTTTGCCAACCTTGTTCTGGCGTTTATTCAAATGGTTGGTACGCTTGTGCTGCTCATTGTCCTTAACTGGCAGCTGACGCTCATCACTGTTCTCTTTGATGTTTTGATTGTGATTTATGCACGCTATGCAAGTAAGCGCTCTGCTAAACATTATTCGGTGCAGCAAAAGAGCCTTGGTGTTCTCAACGGTTTTGCAGAAGAAACTATCTCTGGCCTTAAAGTGGTTAAAGTTTTTAACCACGAGGATGCCAACTTTACTGATTTTCAAAAGGTTAATGACGAGTTACGGCACTCTGGAACAAGTGCTCAGGGCTACGCAGCAACCATGGTCCCTATCACGGTCTCGTTGACGTATATCAATTACGCTGTGGTTACCGTGGTTGGTGCACTGCTTGCGGTAAACGGACACGC
>JABZGZ010000003.1 GCA_015259105.1 Atopobium sp.
GTAGGGGGCGACGACAGGAGCCAGGATGGCGATGAGAACGATGAGGCCGAGTACGACGACAGCAATCTTGGAGCCCAGGGGAAGCGCCTTCCAGCCCTGAAAGCGCGTCCCGGGCTTGGAGGCCTTATCCAGTGTGGAGCGGTGCAGCATCAGATGCTCCTGATTCGTGGGTTGACGAAGGACGTAGAGCATGTCAACAACAATGTTGATGATGATGAAGGACAGTGCAACGACAACAACAACGCCCTGAACAAGCATTGCCTCGTTACCCTGGATGCCCTCGAGAATAGCGGTACCCATGCCAGGAAGGTTAAAAATAACCTCGATAACAACGGCGCCACCCATGAGGTAGCCAATCTTGAGGCCAAGTGTGGTTACAGGGGTAATAAGAGCGTTGCGCAGTACGTTTCTTGCGATAACAATTCTCTCTGGAATACCAGCACCGCGAGCAGTACGGACGTAGTCCTTATCCAGCTCCTCGACCATTGCGGTACGAACAATACGGGTCATCTGACCAGACATTGGAACCGCAAGTGCAAATGCCGGCATGATCATACGAGCAAGGTAGCCGCCAAGATTTACCGTAGGATCTGGTAGTGCTCCAGAGGCTGGTAGCAGCTTAAGCGTAGACGCAAAGACCAGAATCAAAAGAACTGCCAACCAGAATGATGGCGTTGCAAGACCGGCAATTGAGAATACGCGGATGATTTGATCGGGCCATTGATCTCTATAGAGAGCCGCAATAACGCCCAACGTAAACGAAACTATTGCGCCAATAAAGAGACCCATAAAGGTCAACTGCATAGTTACTGGCAGAGCCTTTGAAATTCTTTCTGCAACTGAATAGTGAGAAGTGCCATAGGTACCCAGGTTTCCATGAGCGACATCACCAATGTAGCGCACATATCTCACAGGCCATGGATCATCAAGGCCATTCTCAATGTGATACTGCTGGATAGCTTCTGCAGAAGCAGACTCTCCCAAGGCATTGTATGCAGGATCAACATGCGAGAAAGACATTAGGAAGAATACGAGAAAGGTGACGCCTAAAGCCATAATCGGCAGCGCAATAAGACGGCGTCCGATAAGACGTAATAGGTTGTTCACTATCTCCCCCCTCTCTCTTTAAAACAAACCGTACAAATAAAATTTGATGAGACTTTGCACATCTCAGGACTGGATTTTGCGAACAAGAGCCCGAGCGTTATAAGTAAAACGCTCGGGCCCCAATATATGAGATGCTAAGCGCGTGACGACAACAAATTAGCTAGCAGTAACTGTGTTGACATCAATGAAGGACAGACCGGTAGTTCCGATGCCCTTGAAGCCCTTGAGAGCAACGCCGTTGCTGTTTGGCTTCTCGCTCCAAGAAGCGGTGAAAGTCTTAGCAAAGAGAACTGGGTACAGAGGTACGTTCTCAGCGATGATGTCGAAGCACTCGTTCCAAGTGGACTGCTGATCAGCACCAGACTGGCCAAGTGCTTTGGTCATAAGTTCATGGAGCTTCTTCCACTCATCGGAAGTGTTCCATGGGCAACGAGTCTGCATCCAGATATTATCGCCGTACCACCAATTGAGCAGCAGGTCGACGTCTGCGCCGAAGCAGGAAGGATCGCCAGGTGCAAGTAGGATGTCCCAAGAGCCGTCAGCTGCGTCAATTGCAGCATAGGTTGCTGGAGAAGTATCGGAAACGATGCTTACGTTAAAGCCAAGTGCGTCGAGGTCGTTCTTGACCTGAGTTGCCATGGACTTAACCTGCTCGTTATCGGTGGTGCGGAGAACAACATCACCTGGGGTAATACCGGACTCAGAAATGAGCTTCTTAGCCTTTTCTACATCGTGTGCATAGACAGTGGATGCCTTGTGATAGTTAGCAAAGGAAGAAGGAAGGTAGCTGGTGGCAACCTCAGCCTGACCAGAGAATGCGTTTGCAAGCATCTTGTCTGTATCAAGTGCATAGAGGCATGCCTGGCGAACCTTAACGTTGTCCCAAGGAGCCTTGCCAAGGTTGAACATTGCAAAGCGGACACCAAAGCCCTGAACAGCGTCAACGGTGCAGCCTGCGCCCTTGAGCTGGTCTACAGCGTCTGCAGGGACCATTTCCATAGCAAGGGTGGTTCCGTCCTGCTGTGCGGTCAGACGAGCGGTTGGATCCTTAAGGACGTCATAGTGGAGCTTATCGTCCTTAGCAGGAGTTGCGCCGTTGTAGTTTTTGTTAGGAACAAGGTCAAGAGTGTTGTCAGAGATGGACTCAAACTGCCATGGACCAGAACCAACTGGCTGCTTCTTCATCTCATCCTGAGAGCTGCTTGCTGGAACAACGCGAACAATAGACAGGCGCTCCTTGAGGAGGGAGAAGTTAGCAATAGTGGTCTTAACGGTGACAGTCTTGTCATCCTTCTTCTCTACGGAAGCAATTGGAGCCAGCATTGGAACATAAACGCTGCCCTTTGCAGAAGAGCGGTTGAAGGACTCAACAACGTCATCTGCCTTTACCTCGTTACCATCAGAGAACTTTGCGCCGTCACGGATGGTAATCTCAAAGGTGTTATCGTCTACCTTCTTAGGATCAGCAGTAGCAAGCTCATTGAAGGTGGAATAGTCGTGGAAGTTAAGACCATAGAGGCCCTCAACTACCTGCCAGTTAACACCAAGAGCAAGTGCTGATGAAGTAGTAGATGGATCATAGTTCTGGGTTGAATAAGCGGTACCAGCAGTAATTGTGCCGCCGCCTTCCTTTCCAGATGGAGCTTCAGCTGCCTTCTGCTGTCCGCCACCGCAAGCGGTGAGACCAAGGCCAGCTGCAACAGTTGCTCCACCAAGGAAGCCGCGACGCGAAAGTGGACGGTTAATAAACTCGCTCATTTCTGCCTCTTTCTAAAAACTCTCCTTGCCACAACGTGGCACCAATGCCACTTGTGTGGCTTACATCTACATAACTATATGAAGAAAAGATATTTCCTCTGAACACAGTTCGCCCAACGGTACAAAAATATCGCCCATTGGCTGCTCAAAATATGAAAACGTGTTTTGTTGTATTATTTACTACATATAAATCTTAATAGCAGCTAAGAAGGCCCGCAGTTAGCGGGCTTTACTATTATTTTACCTTGTATAATATATAAATTATTTAACTAACTACATATGTAGTAGGTAAAGTCAACTACCGTTTACCGATGATTTACTACCGTCTGCCTTTAGAAATTACGGATATGTTATGAAGATTAAACAAGAGTCAGTCCAAATTGAACTGACTCTTGTCTTAGAACATCGAAAACGCCGCAAAATTACTTGGTTAAATCCAGGATTCGTTCAGGATTTGCCATAAAGTCCAAGTGTTCTTCCCCTAATCGGAAGCTAATAATTTCCGATACGTGATAATCTTCTTTTATAATTTCGAAATATCCGTCATCTGGGCTATAACTTCCTAAATAACCATCAGCTAGATACGGTGGCGGCCATCCACTTAACCCTAAGCCACAAAAACTTCTAACTAGACATCTATAATTTCTATTATGCATTTCTTGTAACAGCCCAGCGTTCCTTGTTTGAATCCACATTTTTGGAGTTCCAAAATAAGACCCAATGGCGAATAGCCCCAAATCTTGCTCAACAGTACCAACAACCGTTTCTTGAGAGCTTATTACCCAATATAAATCTACATTCAACATAAGTAGGTTAGCTTGACTGACTCCTAAAAATGGCCCAGAGATAGTAGCGGTCTCTAAATCAATATTTTCTGCGGACCCAAAATCAGACTTAAGACCATTTTTCTTATTCTCATATTGTTGCACAACATACTGAGCTGCCTGCTTTTTTAACTCTGGCAGTCTCATAGTATTCAGCTTAAAAAACCAGTTGTTAATCAGTAAGCCACAAATAATAAGAACTACCAATAATGACAGACCTTTTATAAACCTTTTTCTACGCTGCATCATCTGTCACCTCACTAGAACTGCTTGTCGCAATTGACATACGAGTAATGACTAGGTTGCTCTAATGATATTCCGTACGAGTATGCTTTAGCAGTTCATCTGTCGGCCAATGGCTATATTTCAGCGATGAATGAAAAAAAAATAAGAATGGCATAACAACACTTCATAGCTGCCATTCTTATTACAAATAACTCTATTGTTTGATTTGGTTTTAGAGATTGTGCTTCTTCATCCTTTGCTCAAAGAGCTCGTTGATAATCTTTGACATCTCTTCAACTTGTTGAGCACTAGGTTCACCCTCAAATGTAGCGTATAGCTCTGGATGCTTCTGAGCAATATATTCACAAGACTTGCCTGTTGCGTGGCCACGAACAAAGAATGGAATACGCTTCATATACTCAGGATTTACTAATGCCAAGATCTTCTCGTCTGCTGTTTTACTCATGAGTTCCTCCCCTTGCATCTAATTTCTCATGTACAGCTGTTGAGGATTCTTCCCAAGCTTTGAGTTCTTCATAAATAGTTTCTGCCAAATTCACAGAAACACCTTTTACCTGAGAGATATCCTCAACACTTGCAGCCTTTAAGCGCTTAAAAGAGCCAAAATGACGCATGATATCTTTTTTACGTTTAGGTCCTACACCAGGGATTTCGTCCAGAATAGAGACGGTCATTGCCTTATCTCTAAGCTCACGATGGAACGTAATCGCAAAACGGTGAGACTCATCACGAACTTGCTTGATAAGGTACAGAGAAGCCGACCCTGTAGGTAACACGATTGGCGTGTCGTCCCAAGGTACAAAGACTTCCTCATCAGACTTAGCAAGGCCGCAGACAGGAATATCCAACCCCAGCTCATTAAGCTGGTTGATGGCAGCGGTCAACTGAGGCTTACCACCATCAACTACCAGCAAATCAGGTCGTGAGCCAAAGCGTTCATCTGCCATACGCTCCGGGCTATACCTTCTGCCCAGGACCTCTGTCATTGAGACAAAGTCGTTTGCTTCATCAAGCTCAGCGCGAATCTTAAAGCGACGATACTGGCTTTTATCAGCCTTTCCGTTAGTAAAGACCACCATCGAGGCAACGGTAAAGTTGCCATGAAGCGTAGAGATATCAAAGCACTCAATGCGCAGCGGCGGCGCATCAAGCGCAAGTGCGCTTTCCAGCTGAAGAAGCGCCTGGTTAGTGCGGTCATCAGCATAGCCCGTGCGAATCATGTGTCGCATCAGCGCATGGCGAGCGTTAGCAGAAGCCATCTGGAGAAGACGGAACTTCTCGCCGCGTTGTGGGTGGTGAAGCACACAGTTGTGGCCTCGTTTTTGCGTCAGCCACTCGGACAAAACCTCTGCGTCGAGAAGATCGATGGGCAGGTTAACCTCTGCGGGAATGTCAGCGGTTTCGTCGTAGTAACGCTTCAAGAAGCCCGAAACCAGCTCTTCCTCGGAAACGTCCAAGCCTTTGTCCAGGATAAATTCAACCGAGCGAATGGTGCGACCTTCTCGCACAACAAAAACGCAGGCAGCGGAGATGGTTTCTTCTCGATAAATGCCAATGAGGTCAATGTTTACCGAGGTAGGAAACGTGACTTGCTGGCGGTCATCAAGATCAGAGAGTGAAGTCAGACGGGACTTGAGCCGAGCTGCCTTCTCAAAATCCAGGTCGGCGGCGGCTTCTTGCATCTGGTCTTTGAGCTCAGAGACAATCTCGGAACGATTTCCGCGGAGAAAGTTTTCTACCTGCCTGACGTTCTTTGCGTAGGAAACGGTATCAATGGCGCCAACGCACACGCCAGGTCCCTTGCCTACGTGGTAATCAAAGCAGGGACGTCCCTTCTTTGCCAGCAGCAAGTTAGCAACAGCCGCCCCATCAGGGTCTTTTTCGAGCAAACGCTTAGCACGCTTCCACTCCACGCACGTAGCGGAGCAGATAGGCACTACTTTTCTGAGCGTCTCAATGGTCTGGCGAGCGGCGTTAGAATCAGTGTAGGGACCAAAATAGCGCGTACCCTTCTTGTGTTTCTCGCGCGTGTATTTAATTGCTGGGAAGGTATCCGACTCGGTAATGGCAATGTAGGGATAGCTCTTATCGTCTTTAAAGTCCACGTTGAAGTACGGACGATACTGAGCGATAAGATTGCGCTCCAGCACCAGTGCTTCGTGCTCGTTTTCTACCACAATGTAGTCAAAACTGCGCACGACCTGCATCATCAGAGGAATCTTAGCACGGTCATCTTGTAGTGTGACGTACTGCCTCATACGAGCGCGCAGGTTCTTGGCCTTGCCTACATAGATAACCTTGCCAGAACCATCTTTCCAGAGGTAGCAGCCTGGATCAGTTGGCACCTGGTCAACCTGTTCTCTAATAGACACCAGGTCATCTGAGGGTTTAGAAGAAAACGACGGCGCAAGCCCTGGCGCACCCGAAGGCACATAGCTGGGATCAAGGTTGTTCTGAGAGCTATCTTTACCGCTTTTTGCGCCGCTTCTGGCCATACTATGACCTTACGCGAGAAACCAGTGCACGAAGCATGGCTGACTCTGGTGATTTAAAGAGAATTGCTAAGCCATAGGTAACCAAAACAGCTGGAATACCTGCAAAGATGCAATACAGCACGCCGTAGAGTGCTCGTCCATCTGGCACGCCAATAACAATGCGCAGACCCACCATAATCAGAAGTGCCGCCGCCGATCCTGCAAGGCCAAAAAGAATTGAGCGAACAAACGCAAACACCATGGACTTAAGTCCAATCTGACCAAGGTGCTTACGCAGGCTAATCAACATAATGGTGTCAATGACCACGTAGAAGATAGCCGAGGTAGTTGCTACAAACATCATGCCAAAGTGAGAAGTGCCCGCCAGCAGCACCAAAACCTGTACAACAGAACCGAGCGTTGCCGAAACAGCATAGAGCGTCATGCGACGCATAGCAGAACAGACTTTTTGCAGGTACATACCAATGCCATACAGAGGCAGGGCTAAAGACTGACCAATCAAGAATTGCTGGGTTAACAGCAGCTGATCTTCAGTGAACTTGCTTGCTCCAATAATAGAGACAAGGGGCATCGAGAAGATCATCAGATACATCATGAACGGTACGGTAAAGAAAAGAATCTGGTTAATACCGTGCTTAAAGTCCTTCTTGAACTGATCCATATTCTCTTTTGCCCAGCTATCGGACAGCTCCGTAAAGAGGGCCGTGGTAATAGGCACCGTCAAAATAGAATAGGGCAGCGTATACCAAAGGCGAGCGTACGCCGCAATGGATGCACCAGACGCGGAAACGCTGAGCTGTGAGCTTGTCTGCACCGACATTGTTACAAACGTGGCAACCACAACAATCAGAGCAGGTGCACCAATCTTAAGCGTCTCTTTAAGTGCGGGATCTTTGAGGTTAATTCTCCACGAGAGCTTAATCCCTTTGCGCTTAAGTGACGGAACCTGAATCAGAACCTGAATTAAGACACCCAGGGGATTTCCCAGTGCAAGAATAAGAAGGCCCAGCTCAGGATTAGTGTTAACCAAGAAAGCATACGCAAAGAACGATGCCGTAGTCACAAAGTTATTAAAGATAGGAGCTGCGGCTGGCCAGAGATAGTCTCGCTCTGCATTCAAAACACCAGAGAAAATGGTGGAGAAACAATACAGCATAACCTCAATAACAAAGAACCTAAAGAAGTACACTGCCAGCGTTGGGTCAAAATCAGCACCTGCCGAGAAGGACTGTGTATACACCACCTCTGCGGCAAAGAAGAAGCCTAGAACCGCAACAAGTCCAGTTGCGACAACAACAATGGAAAGCAAGTTAGAGGTATAGGCATTTGCCTCATCCTGTCCAACTTTTTTCTTAATAGAAAGATATACCGGCAAGAAAGCTGTGGTGAGCATTCCCGCACCAACAAGCTCATAGAGCTGGTCGGGAAGGGTGTTTGCAATGGAATAGCAGCTTGCAAGAACGGTTGCACCCATAGCAAATGCCTGAGCCCAAGTTCTTAAGAAACCCGTAATACGGCTAATCAGAACAAGCACGCTCATCATAGAGGTAGAACGGCCCAAATCTTTCTGTTTTGAGGCATCCTCTTCCTCAGAAGCTTCTTCACTATAAGAGCTGTTTGAAACGAAGCTGTCCTCTGTAGCAAAAGCATCTTCTACTGCTAAGCCATTCTCCTCAGCAGCAACTTCTTCAAGCTTCTGGCTTACAATCTGCTCAAACGCTTCATCCTCAATTGGTTGATGAAACGTCTCTGGGACAACAATGTTGTCAACTACAGGAGGTTCTTCAAAAGTCTGATCAAGAGCCTTGCTAAGAGTTTCTTCAGACAGAGTTCCATCGGAGGACTCTGCTGAAAGTCGCATATGTTTGGGCTGATATGCCACTAGTGCACCTCGCGAACAATATCTGCAAACGTAGCCGATACAAATGAAGCTAGATCTTCTGGAGAAAGCGTCAAACTGAGTCCACGTTTTCCACCAGAGATATGAATGAGCTCAAAAAGCTGAGCAGTCTCGTCAATTATAGTGGGAAACTGTCTCTTCATACCAACGGGAGTGCAGCCACCACGAACATAGCCCGTTAAGCCCTCAAGCTCTTTAACAGGCAGCATGGAAAGGTTCTTTTGACCGGATGCCGCTGCAGCCTTTTTAAGATCAAGCTCCTGGTCTACAGGAATGCAGCACACTACATGCTCTCCGCTTGAAGATACGCAGACAAGCGTTTTGAATGCAGCGTCTGGATCTTCTCCAAGCATCTCTGCAATATGAGTACCCAACTCTCCAGAGGGAACGTCTTCGTCTACCTCATAAGATTGGAACTCGTAAGCAATATTGGCAGCATCAAGCTCCCTCATGGCGTTTGTCTTTTGAACCTTTGCCGTTTTTCTCGCCATGTTATGCGCGCTTCTTCTGAGCTTTTTTCTCTGCAGCTAGACGTGCGTTATCGCGGTCAAGAATTTCTTTAAGGAACTTGCCGGTATGACTTTCTGGAGTTGCCGCAACCTTTTCTGGCGTACCAGAAACAACTACGGTTCCACCACCATCGCCACCTTCTGGACCCATATCAATAATGCGGTCAGCCATCTTAATGACATCCAGGTTGTGCTCAATAACAAGAACGGTGTTACCCGCATCAACAAGACGCTCAAGAACAACAATAAGCTGTCTGACATCCTCAAAATGAAGGCCAGTTGTTGGCTCATCCAGAATATAAAGAGTTTTACCAGTCTGCTGACGGTGAAGCTCTTTTGCAAGCTTGACACGCTGTGCCTCACCACCAGAGAGCGTGGTTGCTGGTTGACCAAGGTGAATGTAGCCAAGGCCTACATCGTGGAGAGTCTGCAGCTTGTTTTTAATACGAGGAATGTTTGCAAAGAACGCTAGTGCCTCGTGAACCGTCATATCAAGCACGTCGGAGACGGACTTGCCGTGATAGAGAATCTCAAGCGTCTCACGATTGTAGCGCTTACCGTGGCAGACCTCGCAAGGAACATAGACGTCAGGCAGGAAGTTCATCTCAATCTTGATTTGGCCGTCGCCCTTACAAGCCTCGCAGCGGCCTCCCTGGACGTTAAACGAGAAACGACCGGCCGAGTAGCCGCGTGCGCGGGATTCTGGAACTGAAGCATACAGTGCACGCAAGTCATCCCAAAGGCCAATATAGGTTGCTGGATTAGAACGAGGTGTTCTACCAATAGGACTCTGGTCAATATCAATGACCTTGTCGATAAGATCGACGCCTTCAAGCTTTTTATACTCTCCCACCACACGCTTTGAATGCTGAACTGCATTGGTAAGCGCGGGAGCAAGGGTATCGGTAACCAAAGAAGACTTACCAGAACCAGAAACACCTGTGACTACTGTCAATGTGCCCAGCTCGATAGCGGCGGAAACGTTCTTAAGGTTGTTAGCGCTCGCTCCTGTAATCTTGATTTTTCCGCGACCAGGCTTACGACGAGCTTCTGGCAGCCTAATCTGCTTCTTTCCCGTGAGATAAGCGCCCGTAATAGAATCAGGGTTTTCAACAATATCTTCTGGAGTTCCAGCAGCAACAACATGACCACCAAGCTCACCAGCGCCGGGACCCATGTCAATAACGTAGTCAGCTGCACGAATGGTATCTTCATCGTGCTCGACAACAAGTACGGTATTACCGCGGTCTCTGAGCTGCTTGAGCGTCTCAATGAGGCGGTTATTATCTCTTTGATGCAGGCCAATAGAAGGCTCGTCCAGAATGTAGAGAACGCCCATGAGGCCGGCACCAATCTGAGTTGCCAAGCGAATACGCTGGGCTTCTCCACCAGAAAGCGATGCTGCTGCACGAGAAAGCGTGAGGTAGTCCAAGCCAACGTTAACCAAGAACTGCAGCCTTGCCACAATCTCTTTGACAATAGGACCTGCAATAACCTTCTGACGATCAGTAATAGTCAGTTGCTTGAAGAACTGGAGTGACTCTTTACAGGAAAGTTCACAGACCTCCCAGATGTTCTTCTCGCCAATCGTAACGGAGAGAATCTCTGGCTTTAAGCGGGCGCCGTGGCAGGTAGTACAGGGCATCTCGCGAATGTACTTCTCAAGATGCGTCTTCATATTCTCTGACGTGGTCTCTTGATACTTGTCAAAAAGGATCTTTCTGACGCCAGAGAACGTGGTGAACCAGTGTGTATTACGGCCGTCTCGCGTCTTGTAGTCAACGCGAATCTTAGTTGAACCAAGGCCACCGAGAAGGGCGTCTTGTACCTTCTTTGGTAGCTTGTTCCAAGGCGTTGTATCAGACACGTCAAAATGCTTGCAGACTGCAGACAAAATCTGAGGATAGTAGTTTGAATGGCCAAAGAGACTTCCAAAAACGCCTTCGGAAACAGACAGCTTTGGATCTGCAATGAGTGCTGCAGCATCAATAATTTTACGAGTTCCTAGACCATCGCAGTCAGGGCAGGCACCGTAAGGGGCATTGAACGAGAAATCACGAGGCTGCAGATCATCCATGGAGTGACCGTGAATAGGACAAGCAAGCGCCAGTGAATACTGCAGGAGTTCTTCTGGCATAGTCTCTGGATTGGATTTATCAGCCAGAAGCAATATGCCTACCTTGCCCTGGGCAAGCTTAGTTGCCTGCTCAACGCCTTCAACAATACGACCTAAAGAATCGGGGCGGATGACAATACGGTCGACAACCACCTCAATATCGTGCTTGAGCGTTTTACCCAGCGTGATTTCTTCATCAAGCTCACGCACAACGCCGTCAACACGAACGCGAGAAAATCCTTCTTTACGCAGGTCTTCAAAGAGCTTGACATACTCGCCCTTGCGGCCCAAAACAACAGGAGCTAAAACATAAGCTCTGCGTCCCTGACCAGCCTCGAGGATTTTATCGGCAACCTGATCGGTTGTCTGGCGCTCAATAACGCGACCACACTCAGGGCAGTGAGGAGTGCCCATGCGAGCATATAAAAGGCGCAGATAGTCGTAGATTTCTGTAACGGTACCTACGGTAGAGCGAGGATTTCTGGAAGTGGTCTTCTGATCGATGGACACCGCTGGAGAAAGACCGTCAATAGAGTCAAGATCTGGCTTATCCATCTGCCCCAAGAACTGACGGGCATAGCTGGACAAGGACTCAACGTAGCGGCGCTGTCCTTCAGCGTAAATGGTGTCGAAGGCAAGACTCGACTTGCCCGAACCAGAAAGTCCCGTAATAACTACCAGCTGATCACGAGGGATATCAATATCAATGTCTTGCAGGTTGTGCTCTCGTGCACCACGGATAGCAATTTTGCTTGAAGCCATAGTTCCTCACATAACCAGTTTGACATGCGCATTTCTTGTATGCGCCAACTGCCAAACAACAGAAAACAACATCAGTACACACCGATGCAATTTGTGCGTACTGATGTTCTAGTATACCCAAGATAATGCCGCCAAAACACGGCAAGCGCGCTTCCCTATTTAATGCGAACCTTCATCACAGCTTTTTTGAGCTTTGAGCCAGATTTCTCCAGCGTACAGCCTGGTTTGTGAGCATCAGATGGAGGTGTCACCAGAAAATCACCTGCGTGCAAGGTAACCCATGTCTCTTCTCCAGGATTGGTGTAAGCACCAAAATCAGCATCAGCATTAAACTCACCCTTAAGAACACACTGTTCAAGAGGGGCAACGGCAATGCTTTCGGTGCCAGAAATAACCACATGAATATCAGCGTAAATCTTATGAGCCTCATAGTCCTTCTCGCCAGGCAGAGCTGACTCAAACTCCATAACGTTCACAAAAACGTTATCTCCGTCAATTTCTGTCTTGCCCAAAGGCAGCTCGTCCAGATTGTGTGTTGCTAGAAACTCCGCAGCACAAGCCATATATTTCTGACCAAAGTCATTCTCAGATAAATTCTTAATTGACGAGAAAATCATGTGAACCTCCTACGTTCAGCTAAAGTGCGCCGAAAAGATTATAGCCATCTCGTTTGCCATAAACTTCTATGGGTAGAATTAAGTAGTTACTGTATACAACTGCTACATAAGGAGAGATATGGCAGACGTAGATATTGATCGTGAGGCGCTTCGTAAAGAGATTGACGCTGCACTTCACGGCAAAAAGAAAGAGCCACAGCCACCTGCCGGCTTTGAACTCAATCAGCACTCAAGCGTTAAGCACGTTATTGGCGTTGTTTCTGGCAAAGGTGGTGTTGGTAAGTCCTTTGTCACCGGCATTCTTGCTACTAACCTCGCTCGCGCAGGTAAGCGCGTTGGTATTCTTGACGGCGATATTACCGGACCTTCAATTCCTCGCATGTTTGGCATCTCTGATGAGCGCTCTTACGGCGTTGAAGAGCAGCTTATTCCTATTGAGGATGCAAACGGTATCAAGATTATGAGCGCCAATCTGGTGCTTCAAAACGAAACCGACCCTGTTCTCTGGAGAGGTCCTGTTGTTGCTGGTGCCATCCAGCAGTTCTACAGCCAGTGCAACTGGGGCGACCTTGATTATCTGCTTATTGACATGCCTCCAGGAACGGGCGATGTTGCACTGACAGTATTCCAGTCCCTTCCTGTTGAGGGGGTTGTAATTGTTTCTTCTCCACAAGATCTTGTTCAGATGGTTGTGGGCAAGGCAGTGCGCATGGCAGAAATGATGCATGTACCTGTACTTGGTTTGATTGAGAACATGGCATATATCACCTGTCCTCACTGTGATGAGCGTATTGAGCCTTATGGTCCATCAAAGCTTGCCGAGACCGCAGCGGCATTTAACCTCAAGCCTTTAGGACAGCTTCCTATGGATGCAATCTTTGCGCAGATTGCCGATAAGGGAACCTTTAGCACCGAGCTTCCTCAAGGTCTTGTCCCTGACGCAACGCAGAGCGTTCTTGACCTGTAAGTCCTAGAAGCTGGTGCTTACACAATACAAAAGGTAATTCTTACTATGGCTCAAACAACGCGCGTTAAAGAACGTCAAGCGGCACAAGCTCAACGTATCAAGCAGGCTCAGGCGTTCATGGTGCCAGACAACATTGATGTAGCAATTCTTGGTGGCGGCGCGGCAGGACTCTGCGCTGCCATCACTGCTGCTGAGGTTCTTGGTACCAATAAGCGCGTTGTTGTCTTTGAAAAAGCACTAGAGAGTGGCAGAACAATCCTGGCAACAGGCGGCGGTCGTTGTAACTTTACCAATGCTGATTTGAGCTTTGAGAATTTCTCTCATCCAGAGTTTGTTCAGGCTGTCTGCAAAGACAAGGACACGTTTCTTGCGGACATCCTGGCTTTCTTTAGGTTCAGCGGTCTTGCGTGGGCAACTGAAGACGAGGGTAGAATGTACCCGCTTACCAGGCAAGCAAGCTCCATCCAGTCACTGTTGCTCAGACGTGCCCAAAAAGCTGGTGTCCAATTTGCCCTGGGACGAGAAGTAATATCGGTAAATCCGCAGCACAATGGCTTCACCGTTACCTTTCAAGAATGCTTTGCTGGCGAGAAAACCCACAAGGTCCACGCATCATCGGTAGTTCTAGCCACTGGCGGGCTCACAACCACAAAACTTGCAGAGAGCCTTAACTTGCAGACCACTTCACTGCGACCTGGACTCTGTGCACTTACCTGCACCCCTGAGCCACCTGCAAGCCTGGATGGCAAACGTGTCCGTGCTCATGCGATGCTTTTAAGAGACGGCAATGTCCTTAAACAGGAATCAGGCGAGCTGCTCTTTAGACCATTTGGACTCTCGGGCATCATGATTTTTAACTTGTCCCGCACCGCTCTTCCAGGCGATGTGCTTGAGATTGACCTTCTCCCTCAGCTTACAGATGAAGAAGTTGCGGCGGCTGTAGAAGCTCACACCACCGACGGTCTTCTGGACTCACAAATTGCCGCCTACCTGAGCGTCAGTAATTCAGTTGAAGCCACAGTTGCCAAAGCTCACAGAATGGCCTTTACCGTTACGGGTACGTCTTCCAAAGTTGTCCCACAGGTCTGTGTTGGTGGTATTTCCGTTGATCAAGTGAGTACAGACACACTTGAGGCGCGCAGCATTCCAGGTCTGTTTATCGCTGGAGAAGCTCTTGACATTGATGCTCAATGTGGAGGATTCAACCTCTCGTGGGCGTGGAAGAGCGGTATGATTGCCGGTCTGGCTGCCGCAAAAAGCGCTGGTCAGCATTGCGAATCTTTGAAAGAGGACAACTAACATGCTGGAAATATCAAACATTAAAGTTCATGTTGCTCCTCTTCGTAAGCATCCTGCTAAAGAATCAAAGGTGGGGTTTGACGCGCTGCTTCGCACTCTCCGAGTCTCTGCGGATGAGGTTACCTCATATGAGCTGCATAAACGCTCAATTGATGCGCGTAAAAGAAACGATATTGTTCTTATCCTTACCTACCACGTAAACCTTAAAGGTGGGCCTGCAGCGGAACAAAAACTCCTTAACAAGATTCAAGGCAAACCTGCGGCAAAACATATCAAGCTTGCTGAGGCAAATGCTTTTACGCTTCCCAAAGCGAAGCAACCTGCTCCCTCAGAGAATCGTCCCGTTGTTGTAGGAGCAGGATGTGCAGGCTTGTTCTGTGCGCTTACGCTTGCCAAAGCTGGTCTTAATCCCCTGCTTATTGAGCGCGGAGATGATGCAACGCGAAGAACTGCAGCGGTAGAGCATCATAACCAAACGGGTCAGCTAGATATTGAGAGCAACATCCAATTTGGTCTTGGTGGTGCTGGTACATTCTCTGACGGCAAGCTCAACACGGGTACCAAAAGTGCTTCTCACCGCTTTATTCTTGAGACTTTTGTAAAAGCAGGTGCACAGAAAAACATTTTATGGGATGCAAAACCCCATGTAGGAAGTGATGTTCTTCCCGCCGTTGTGACCAACATTGTCACAATGATTGAAGAGGCGGGTGGAACCGTTGCATTTAGGACAAAACTCGCCTCCCTAGAGCGAGCTTCAGATGGCTCTCTTTCTGCAATTCAGGTTGAGAAGACCAATCCAGATGGCTCAACTCAAACTGAAACAATAAAGACTCACACAATGATTCTTGCGACTGGTCACTCAAGTAGAGACACGTATGTCATGCTCAAAGACAAAGGTATTTCTATGGAGAGAAAAACCTTTGCTATGGGTGTGCGAATTGAGCATCTTCAGTCTCAAATCAATAAATCGTTGTACGGTCCCGAGGCAACCAATCCCGTACTTGGAGCGGCCCCCTACAAGCTTTCTGTTCATCTTCCCTCTGGTAGGAGTGCTTTCTCATTCTGCATGTGTCCTGGTGGCTATGTTGTATCTGCAGCTAGCGAGAAGGACGGCGTAGTCACAAACGGCATGAGCCTGTCTGACCGTGCGGGCAAAAATGCCAACTCCGGCCTATTAGCTAACGTCTATCCAGAAGATCTACCAGGAGACGACGTACTTGCTGGCATTGAGCTGCAACGCTCTTGTGAGCAAGCAGCTTTTAAAGCAGGCGGCGGCTCTTATGTTGCTCCTGCTCAGCTAGTTGGTGACTTTCTAAACAAGAAAGCTTCTACTGGACCGCGTTCGGTAAAACCAACGTATCCGCGTGGTGTTACCTGGACCTCACTTGAAAACTGTCTGCCTCCCTACATCCTACAAACCTTGCGAGAAGCCCTTCCAATTATGGACAAAAAGCTTCATGGCTTTGCTCATCCCGATGCTGTGCTTACGGGTGTTGAAACAAGATCAAGCTCTCCTGTAAGAATTACTCGCGATGAAACAGGACAGAGCATTAACACACCAGGAATATGGCCTGTAGGTGAAGGCGCTGGCTATGCGGGCGGCATTATGAGTGCTGCTGCAGATGGCATTAGAATGGCTGAGCTTGTAGTAGAAAACTACAACAACGCTTAGTGATTGCCTCTATAACGTCTGCGAGTTGCGTGAGCACTGCCCTTTCTAGCTCCTGTTTTAAGCCTCTTGATAACATCATCTGATGTAGTACCTTCAAGCTGGCTTCTAATGGCTACAATCTGATCTCTGAGCTCTGCTGCATGTTCATAATCCATTGACGCAGAAGCTTCTGCCATCTCTGCTTCCATACCAGAAAGCATAGCCTCAACTTCTGAGTGCGGAAGATTTTGAAGCTCTTCAGCAAGCAATTCTGCAGGCATCTCAAGAATTGATTCTTGCTGTTCTTCAAGCGAATCTTCGTCATCAGAGGCGGTATAGAACTCTCCGTTTTTGCGCTTACGTTTATCAACGTTTTCTGAAGCTTCAGCAATAAAGCCTGCAATATCCGTAATGGATTTCTTAACGGTCTTAGGTACAATACCGTGCTCTGTGTTAAACGCTTCCTGAATTTCTCGGCGCCTTTTTGTCTCATCTATAGCAATGCGCATAGAATCAGTGATTTTATCGGCATACATAATGACCTGGCCAGAGGCGTTTCTTGCCGCTCTGCCCATAGTCTGAATAAGAGACCTTCTGTTTCTTAAGAAGCCCTCTTTATCTGCATCAAGAATTGCCACGAGAGAAACCTCTGGAATATCAAGTCCTTCTCGCAAAAGATTAATGCCAACCAGTACGTCAATCTTTCCCTGACGCAAATCTCTAATGATTTCTACGCGGTCAAGCGTAGCGGTATCCGAGTGCATATAGTTGACTTTAATGCCCTCATCTAGCAGGTGATCTGTAAGATCTTCTGCCATTCTTTTAGTAAGCGTGGTAACAAGAACGCGCTCTTTTTTTGCTACTCTCTCTTTGACCTCTGAAATAAGATCATCAATCTGACCTCTTACTGGTCTGACATCAATCTTTGGATCCAGGAGGCCAGTTGGACGAATAATCTGCTCAACCTGTTGCTGGGCAACCGTCTCTTCGTAGTCTCCAGGAGTTGCAGAGACGTAAATAAACTGTGGAATACGTCCCTCAAATTCGTCAAATCTGAGCGGCCTGTTATCAAGTGCAGAAGGAAGTCTAAATCCGTGATCTACCAGCGTAACTTTACGAGACCTATCGCCCTCATACATACCTCTTATTTGAGGAACCGTAACGTGTGACTCATCGATAATACAAATCATATCTTTAGGGAAATAATCAATGAGCGTATAGGGAGGCTCACCGGGAGCACGCCCATCTAAATGGCGCGAGTAGTTCTCAATACCATTGCAATAACCCATAGTCTCAAGCATCTCTAGATCATAGTTTGTCCTCTGAGCAAGACGCTGAGCTTCTAGTAATTTATCGTTTTCTTTAAGCTCTTTAACACGAGCTTCCATCTCTTCCGAGATGGTTGTAAGAGCATGGGTAATCTTTGGACGCTCAGTAACGTAGTGAGATGCTGGCCAAATTGGAATAGCATCAAACTCTCTAAGCACTTCTCCCGTAACGTTACTAACCTCTGAAATACTTTCTACTTCATCACCAAAGAACTCAATACGCAGCGGATTTTCTGCATACGGCGGGAACACATCAACAACGTCTCCACGAACCCTAAACATACCGCGCTGTAGATCGTAATCATTTCTATCGTACTGGACATCAATAAGATCTTTAATAAAATCATCGCGCTCAAGAGGAACGGATTTATCTACATTAGGTGCAAGACCTGCATAATCTTGAGGGCTACCAATACCATATATACACGATACAGATGCAACTACAATGACATCTCGTCTAGATAGAAGCGATGAAGTTGCCTGGTGACGGAGCTTCTCTACCTCTTCGTTGATGGAAGCGTCTTTTTCTATGTACGTATCAGACTGCGGAACATATGCCTCTGGCTGGTAGTAGTCATAGTACGAGACAAAGTACACAACAGCGTTGTTAGGAAAGAGCTCCTTCATCTCTGAAGCAACCTGTGCAGCCAGTGTTTTATTGGGCTCCATAATAAGCGTGGGGCGGTTGAGCTTCTCGATAGTTTTAGCCATAGAGAAGGTCTTACCCGAACCCGTAACACCTAAGAGCGTCTGGTACCTGAGTCCGTCTTCAATTCCTTGGGCAAGCTTTTCTATTGCCTGTGGCTGATCACCTGCGGGTTCAAAAGGAGATACTACCTGAAGCTTCTCTTCTCCTGCTTCACGACCAAATCGGCGCAGTTCAGCACCTATATATTCTTTATGTTGATCTTCAGCATGAGATGCATTCATGAGATTCTCCTTTTCTTGTGAAAGTAGTATACCCCACTTCTCAAAACTGAAACACTTGTTCTATACTATTTATAAATTGCAGTATAGTTTCAATGTGTGACGGGTAATAAATACATTACCTATATGCGTTAAACTAGCATTTAAATAAACAAGTTACATCAGATAAAGGAGATACCTTGGGCGTCTCAGATCTTTTCTCGCTAAATAAAGCTTCAAAGCAACCTCAGGGTTCTACCCTAGAGAAGATTTTGCTGCGCTCAAATAATGTCATTGCCGCTCTTAAAGACCTTGTTGCAAACAATCAGATTGCAGAGGCTGGTCTTCAAGAGATGCTGATGCGCTCTAAAAATCTCGAGAATACCAATCTGCCCAAGGGCGATGTTCATAAGCTGGACAGAACGGGTCGCTGGTGGTTCAACGCTAACACGATGGAGTGTGCACCAGAAGAGTACGATGCTTTTATTGCAACTGAGGCTATTCTCAACATTTCACAAGATGTTGAAGCCCTAAAGAATACACATGCTTCTGAGACAGATCTTCAGCTTGTTCGTACTACCCTCTCGCAGGTAGCAAGTCTCATGCCCAAGTCAGCTTCTCTTTCTGAGCAAGTTGCTCCTTTTAGCGGTAACGCTGATGGCAGCTCAGACTGGATGAAGCGTCTTTGGTTTGCCAACTATGTTGAGAACACGCCATTCCCTTTTAGGATGGTATACAACTTCTCTTACAATCCACAACTTGATATTTTGTTATTCGAGTTCTTTGTAGCTCGTCCTCGCTGCTTTAGTTTCTTATCCGCAGAAAAGGCAGAGCAAATTGCAGCGGCGCGCGCTTACGCGCTGCGTACTTCTCTTTGCGTGGCTCGTATGGCACTTCAGAGCTGCAAAATCTCTCGCGTCTGCATCAATGGCAGCTTGCGCGGAGAAGAGCGTATTGTCCTATCTATGGACTTAAACGAGGCTGCGCTCGCACGCCTCTTGCCTACTGCAGCAAACACTCAAATTGACGGCAACAGCTTCCCACAAGATCCAGCGCTCAGAGTTTCTTTTGACTCTGAAGGTTGGTTTAGCGAGGTTGAGCCTTTTATGAAGCAAACGGACGAGTGGGTTTCTCCTCGTAGCTTCTTTGAAATGCCAGACCTTTCTGATCGCCCCTGCTCGCCAGCAGTTACTGCTGTTTGTGGAGCCCAAAAGGTAAGTGACCTTGGCTACTCTGAGGCATCTCATCGCATTAGGCTTTGGAACACCACTCTCAACAACATCCCAAAAGATGCCTCTACCGCAGATGCGGTTGGAAAGTTTGAAGAAGCAAAAGCTTCAACTTCTGATATTTATGCCATTGAAGGCTTTGATAGAGTCATCCATGGCCTGGTTGAGGGCACTATAGATTTCTCGGACAGAAGGTCTATGGCCGAGAAATTCCTCTTTGGTTCGCCTTTGCAAAAAACGCTTCAATCCATAAATAACATCATGGACGGAGAGCCAGATGCAGACGCTCTAGAAAAGGTGCTTACAGAGCTTGAGTCTCAGGTTTCACCAACCCTTGATATGGGTCTGTATCTGGATGACTCTGATTCTATCTACAGATATTTTGATTCTCTCTCAGAGCGCGTAGCTTATAACCTTGCATTCCCCAATGAGCCAAGAAAACTGGTACTTATTCCAGACACCTATTTTATGTCTTTAGCAAGAATGGCTCGCGCCTACAACCTGCTTGAACAGCCAGAAAAAGCAGAACGCTATGCACAAGAAGCCCATAGAATTTCTCCTTTGGGAATTGATGCAACGCTGCTATTGGTAAGAACATTAGAAGATCAGTCAAAAGTTTTTGAGGCTGCAAAGCTGCTCAAAGACCTTATCGCACACATTTTCTCTAGCTCAGATGTTGCTCTGGTGTACTATCGCTTGGCCTATATGGAGTGGAAGCTAGGACGCTCTGATCTTTGTGCAGCTTGCTATCAAATGGCAATAATTATCGGTGGCAGTGTTGCTCAACCTGCAAAAGAAGAGCTTGAAGACCTTCTTAAGGCAGACGCTTCTGTTAAGAAACTAGATACCCCTCAAGAGGTCTTCTCGTTCCTTAAGCAAAATGGTGTTCCTGTCTTTGATCAGAAAGCTGTGTTTAACAAGGCAGTTGCTATTGGCAGCGCATGTGTTAACGATGGCATTTATTGTGTTGGCCAAAACATGCTCAAGAACTGCCTTGAAATTACCTTTGATGATGCAGCTGCCAAGGTAGAGAGTTCACTGAGGACACCCTTCTAGAGGCCGCGCACGTAAGCTATAACTTATTGCTCTGAATGCTGGTTAAACCGAGCGTTTAACCAAAGCTCTACCTGTGCTTTAAGATCATCAAGGCCTTCAGAGTTTACAAACACCGTATCTGCCTGATTACGCAAATACGTATCGGAAGGCTGATGAGCTATACGCTGCTCAAACTCTTGGCGAGAAGATCCTCGCTGTTCAGCGCGTTCTGCTCTCAGTTCCAAAGGCGCTACAACAACGACAACTTCATCAACCAGCTCAAGCAAGTCTTCAACGCGGTCAAGCAGCGGAACCTCTACAAAACAGAACTGAGCATCTGCAGCAGGAGCTTCTTTTGTAAGGAATTGACGCATATATTCCCTGATAAAAGGCATCTCAAGCTCTTCTAAGAGCTCAGCAGATTCTCTAGTGGCAAAAGCCCTACGACCAAGCTCTCGCCTATTAATCTCATGAGTAACGGGGTCCAACAAATCGTTACCAAAAGCCTCTGCCACACGATACGTGCATTCACATCCAGGACGCAAAAGCCTATGAGAAACCTCATCAAGGTCAAAGCGCAGACCACCTGCTGCTTCAAACATTTTAGAAACAGTTGATTTGCCAGACGCCATTCCGCCGGCGAGAATTACCTTGTACATGTAGCTCACTCCTATAACTGCAGTGCTGTATAAGAGCCTAGCAGTTTTACTTCTTCAGGAGTGTGAGTTACCCAAATTACAACTTTTGATTCAATGAACGGTTTGACAAAGGCAATAACCTGCTGCTTAAGCGCTTCATCTAATCCCTTGAGCGGTTCATCAAAGAGCAAGATATCTGCATCGGCAAAGAGTGCACGTAAAAGAGCAACGCGTCTCTTTTGTCCACCAGAAAGCTCAGAGACAGGCTTGTTTTCTGTTCCCTCAAGACCAACCGCACAAAGCGCTTCTGTAATACGCTCTCGTGCGTTTTGTTTTTGCTCCTGTGAGTGCGCTTGTATGGCAAGCATAATATTTGCCCTGACGCTCAAGTTTTCCAGCAGCCTATCTTCTTGAAACATCATGACTGTTTTAGCATGAGGCGATTTACCTACTGTGCCTGAGTCAGCTACTTCAAGGCCGCAAAGGATACGAAGAAGTGTTGTTTTACCTGCTCCAGAGGGCTCAGAGAGTACGTATACTCCCCTGTCAAACTTGTAGGAAAAGTCATTAAGCACAACTGTGCCATCAAACGATTTAGAGATGTTTTTTGCCTCAAGCAGCTGCTCAGTTGTGTAGCCACAATTTGTAGTATCTATACTCATGAGCAGCTCTTTTCTAACCTTGCGGCTACCCATGAAACCAACCGCATCACGATCTTCTCGCCAAGCGCGCTCATCACAATAACCACAAGTGTCCACGCAAAAAGAGCTGGTGTATCCAGGTACACCTTAGCGTTGTAGAGATGTTCGCCAATAGAAAATGTGGGAAGACCAATGACCTCGGCAGCAATTCCCGATTTCCAGCAAAATCCCATAGCAAGTGAGGTTGCCGTCTTAAGCGAGGGCATAAGTTGCGACAAATAAATTGCCTTAATGCGTTGCCATCCGTGAATCTGGTACACATCAGCCATCTCAATAAGCTGCTGGTCAGTGCTAAGAAGTCCCTCAAGTACCGCAATGTAGATGATGGGAAGCGCCATCAAAAATGAAATTGAAATTGAGAGGTAAGGCGTACGAACCCAGATGAGTAACAAGATGACAAATGAGGCCACAGGAATTGATTTAATGGTAGAAATCAGCGGCTCAAAAAGAATCTTGATCAGCTTGTACTTAAAACTCAAAAAAGCCAGCAAGGAGCCAACGGTAAAAGCAAGCGCTCCACCAGCAAAAATACGTAAAAGAGAAAGACCAATAGAAACCCAAAATTCGCGTAATTGAGCTAGCGAGAAAAGCGTCTGGATGGTCTGAACAGGTGAAGTTAAAACAATATCTTGGTTGATGACAACTGCAGCAACCTGCCATACGGCAAGCCAGAATGCCAGAGCTCCTAAACGGACACCCCAGTTAGAAGCAATTGTGTGAACAGTCTGCGTGCTAGGGGTGCGACCTATACCTTGGGCCTGACCCACACTTTGAGCCCGACCGTTTTTCTCGGCAGAAAAATCTGCCGAGGCAGCGCTTGTTGTAGCGTTGCCTCGGTCAGAAATACTATCGTTTATGTGCGGATTATGCGCCAAAGTAGAAATCGTCTCCAGGAACCTGTCCGCCTACTGACTGAGGATTAGCTTCAGCCAGAATGGCTAAGTAACTTGAAAGCGCGCTCTTCATATCTGCGCCATCAATATACGTAATATTACACTTAGGCAGTGCAACCTTAGCAATAGGCTCTGGAACAATACCGTATTTGCCCACAAGTGTGGCGGCATCATCTGGATGATCAACCGCAAATGCAACAGAGTCTTTGTAGTGAGAAAGCAGCGCCGTTACCGCATCTGGAGAATCTGAGATGAGCTTTGAAGAAATAATAGTTACGCCGGCAATCAGCTTGCTCTGAGGATTGACAGCCTCCCACTCAGCGCCAAGGTCGATTGCGACGCGAATCTGGCTATTCTTGGTTTGTGCCACCGTAACAAAAGGCTGTGGGAGCAGCGCAATTCCCTCTGGATCTTGAGCCAGAGCAGCAACACACTCGGTATGCTCGCTCTTCCACTCTACCTGGACGTCCTCACCAAGTGTCATACCATTTTTGCTCAACAGGTAGGACAATGTGTACTCTGGAACAGCGCCCTTACCAGAAGCGTAGAGCGTCTTTCCCTTGAGGTCAGTAAGCTTAGAAATAGCGCTACCCGTCTCAACAATGTAAAGGACGTTCAGTACGTTAAGACAAGCTACCTTGTAAGCGCCCTTAGTCTTGTTAAAGAGCGTAGCTGCAAGGTTTGCAGGAATAGATGCAACGTCAACGTCACCCTGAGCAACCTTAGCAACTACCTGATCAGGGGCATCCAAAATCTCAAACGAGTAGTTGTTATCGGTGATGTTTTGTGCCTCAACCTCGCTCATGAACTTAACCAAGCCCATGGCAGTAGGTCCTTTGAGCGTTGCAACTCTTACGGCAACAGGCTCAGATTTCTTAGCCTCATCTTTTGTGGCGTCCTGAGACTTCTCTTGGTCTGTTCCCTTGCAGCCAAACAGTGCTGTAGCTGGAATGAGACCTGCAAGCTTAAGGAACGAACGTCTATCCATGAATCACTCCTGACTCGAAAAGTTAACTAAGGCTACCTTATCACGTCTACGGCAAAATTCACACGATATACAGCATATCTTACAAACTATTTGATACATCTATGAGAATAAGACGCACTCATGGCGAGAAAAACTAGTTCTTCTCGCCATATCCAAGGACGTACGCACGACACAGGTTCTCGGTGCCGATAATTGCATCGATGTGGCAACGCTCGCGACCGTGAGTGTTGAGACATGCTGGACCAAATGCGCCGCTCTTAAGATCGTTGCCGGAGAAATATGCAGCGTTAGCATCAGTTGAGAAGTGGAAGGCAACCTGCTGGTTCCACTTTTCTGGCTCAACAACCTTCTGCGCACACGCAATAAGTTTGTTGGAAACTTCCCAATCGTAAGGCGAGCGAATATCAGAAACAATGATGCCTACGTGGTGCTCGTTTGAATTGTAGTCAGGGCCAATAAGGGTAATGTCCAGCGATACGTACTCATCCACCTCAACAGGCAAGAATGCGCCTCCGTGACCAATCTCCTCGTACATTGGGAATGCAAACAAGGTGTTATAGAGGGGTTTCTCGCCAGATTGCGCAAGCCAACGGAGTGTATGAAGCTGTGCGGCAACACAAGCCTTATCGTCGATAAAGCGAGAAACCATATAGCCGTTGTCATACATCTCAAAGTGAGGATCAATGGCAACAACTGCACCCTCTGAGACGCCCAGCGCACGAGCTTCCTCAGCAGAAGAAACATCAGCGATAAGCGAGATGGACATGTTGTCCTCGTTGCGCTCCATAGTTCGAGCGTCTTCAAAGACATGAACGGAGTGGTGATTGCAGATTACCTGACCATCAACAACGGAGCCATCTCTGCAGACAACATGGCAGGTCTCGCCCTCAATACTGTGGTAGTTGATGCCGCCCAGCTGGCGAACGCGCAGTGTGCCGTCTGAATTGAAGCCGCGAACAATCAGGCCAATGGTGTCAAGGTGAGCATTAACGCCCACAGTCTTGCTGGTATCTTTACCCTCTACCAGGACATACGCCGTAGCTTTGTTGTCAATCTGAAGCTCATAGCCCGCCTCGGCAACAAGCTCTCGAAGCAGCTCATGGATGCGCTCATAGTAGCCAACAGGGCTATCGCACTCAACAAGCTTCTTTGTAGTATCAATCAAATACTGTGTATCAGTTTCAAAATGAGTCATGACTATCTCCTAGTTTTGTGGATGGGTGTAAAGCTCTACCAGGTGCTCAAGCATGTCAACCATACCCTCAAGCTCGGGGACAGGAACAAACTCTCTGACGCCGTGAGCATTGTAGTAGCAGGCAGAAAGATTAGCGCAAGGGAATCCTCTAAAGGAAAGCTGGGATCCGTCGGTGCCGCCACGCATTGGAATGCAGGTCATCTCTACGCCAACCTTCTCGTATGCAGTGCGAGCATTCTCGATTAAGTGCGCATAATCAGGCTTTAATACGATGTCAGCCAAGTTGTGATACTGGTCGTGAATCTCAACAGAAAGTACCTCGGAGCCAATCTGCTTGTTTACATACGCTGCAGCGTCAACCATCAACTGCTTACGGCGCTCAACCTTTGCCTGATCATGGTCTCGAATAATGTAATCAGCGCGAGCAGACTCGCAATCACCGTTGACGCGCTCCAGATAGAAGAAGCCATCATAGCCCTCAGTAAACTCAGGACGTTCCGCAGGTGGAAGCAACTCGTGGAAGCGCATAATTGCCTCGGATGCATTGATCATCTGGCCTTTTGCGGTACCTGTATGAACCGAAAGTCCGTGAGCACGCACAAACACCTCAGCAGCATTGAAGGTCTCGTAGCAGAACTCGCCAAAGGGACCACCGTCAATGGTATAACCATACGCAGCACCAAAAGCCTCAAGATCCAGAAGAGCTGCGCCGTGGCCAATCTCCTCATCAGGAACAAAGGCAAGTGCAATACGTGGATGTTTGAGCTCTGGATGCTCTTTGTAGCGAGCAAGCAAGCTGACCAGCATGGCAATGCCAGCTTTGTCATCGCCGCCAAGCAGCGAGGTGCCATCAGTGGTAACCAGCTGCCAACCAACCATGTGCTCAAGCTGAGGATTTGTCTCAGGGCTGATATAGACCTCTCTGCCCTCACGATCAGAACCAACTACTAGCTTGCCGCCCTCATACGTGACAACCTGAGGATGAACGGGGTTACCCCAAGACTGCCAAGCCGTATCAATGTGGCAGCAGAAACCAAGAGTTGGAAGGTCCTCCAAACCCTTGCTTGCCGGCCAGTGAGCAACCACGTAGGCGTGCTCATCAACAACTACATTTTCTGCGCCAAGTTCGCGAAGGTCAGCTGCAACAACCTCAGCCATCTGGTGCTGAGACTCAGTTGAAGGAACCGTATCTGCCGTCAGCGGATTAGACTGAGAAGAAACCTTACAATACGCAATAAATCTATCTAAAACGTCACTCATAAAACTCCCTTACAAAAAACTGCGCTAACCAAATAGTTAACGCAGTTTAGAGTACCAATGTATTAACGAGAAGACCGTGAGGCTCGTGAAGCTGTAACAAAGGATTTCCAAAGTTCGCAATCAGCCTTGCTATAATGCCAACCATACTCTGGATGCCACTGCACACCTAGAGCAAACGTCTTGCCCTTGACCTCGGCTCCTTCAATAATGCCGTCTGAAGCATACGCAACTACATTAAGCTCAGCGGAAACCTTTTTCAGAGCCTCATCGTGATACGAGTTTGCTTGAATGTCTTCAACCTTACCCAGAGCGTTGTACAGCAAAGAATCTTTTTGAACATGAACAGCATGAGCTGGATGGTACAAATTTGCCGAATGAGTCCAGAATGCATGATTTTCTGTTGGTTCAAGGGTATGCAAATCTTGTACAAGCGTACCGCCCAGCACAACGTTTAAAAGCTGAAGGCCACGGCAAATAGCAAGTAAAGGTTTATCTGCAGCAAGTACCTGCTTTACCAGCTCAAACTCAAGCGCATCTCGTATAGGACACAAACGATTGAGGTCGCGTGGTTCTTCTCCCCAATTACGAGGGTCAACATCATGACCACCAGTGAGGCAAAAGCCGTCACACATCTCAACAAACTGACCAATGACTTCTGGATCTTCTGTTAGAGGCATCATGATTGGAATGCCGCCAGCTGCAAGAATGGCATCAAACTGAATTTGCGATACAGAAGCAGAATCAGAAAAGTTCTCTTCAGGCATCCAGCGAGGAGTCACACAGATAAGAGGACGCTCAGAAGCAGGAAGCTTGGGAACATCACTAAATGCATCTTTGACAATATCTGGAATAACCACAAAATCCTCTTAACACTCAGCTCTTCAAACAACATAACAGTAAAGGTTGACCCTTATTGAGTCTTTGACTTTATCGCTTTTACGCTTTTCGTGCCACTCTATCAAGCCCTCCTCCACAATGTTTTTTCATTAATGAAACATTTTTCTGTATTGCGTACAATTAATTTGGGTATTAAGAAGCCAGTTCTTTACATTTAAGCTTCATATTTTGAAGATGCAAACGGAAGGCGCCCTATGAAAGAGCACGTATTTAATAACCTTTCCCGTAAATCATTCTTACGTGGATCTTTGGCGGCTGCCGTTGCCGCCGGTTCTGCTTCACTACTTTCTGCTTGTGGCGGTTCAGCTGGCGGAGACGCAGAGAAAAAGGTATTGCGCTTTGGTGTAAACAACCCAAAGGTAACCTTTGATACTCAGAAGACTTCTGGTTCTGTTGGTGTATCTGAGGCAGTTGCAGAGTCTTTGCTGGTACTTAATCCAGACACAAAAGAGATTGAGCCAAACCTGGTAACCGGCCTTCCTACTGTCTCTGAAGATGGCCTTACCTACTCATATGAGCTTAAGGATGGCATCAAATTCCACAATGGAGAAACCCTTAAGTCCTCTGACGTTAAATACACCTTCACGCGTATGTTCTTGCCTGCTACTAAGGCAACCTCAATTGACTCGTACGCATACATCGAGGGTGCTAAAGACATCATTGCCGGCACAACAGAAGAGCTTTCTGGTGTTGTTATTAAGGATGACCGTCACTTTGATATTAAGCTGACACAGCCTTATTCAACCTTTAATGCAATTATGGCTCAGTTCTACGCTGTTATCTACCCAGAGAAGGCTTGCAAAGAAGCCGGTGAGGCATGGGGTACTGAGACCAACTTCATTGGTACCGGTGCTTACAAGCTTGTCTCTAATGACAGCACCACAGAAGTTGTTCTTGAGGGATTTGCTGACTACCATGAGGGCAAGCCTGGTCTGGATGAGCTCAGATTTGTCTACATTGACGATGCTAACACCCGTATTCTTAACTACAAGAACAATGATGTTGACCTGGTCTTTATTTCTCAGTCTCTTATTCAGCAGTACCAAAATGATGAGTCTATTTCCAAAGAAATTGTCAATTACACTCCTGCATCCACGCAGTTTGTAAACTTGAACCTTAAGAGCGAGAACCTCAAAGATGTTCGCGTTCGTCAGGCTCTCTCTATGGCAATTGATAGAGACACCATTTGTAGCACCATTCTTTCTGGTGTTGCAAAGCCTGCTAAGTCGTTTATTCCATCTTCTGAAACCGGCTACAACGAGTCCGCTCCAGAGTTTGAGTACAACGTAGACAAGGCAAAGCAGCTTCTTGCAGAGGCTGGTGTTTCTAACCTCACTCTTAACGCACAGGTCAGAAGCCAGGATCAGAACCTCATGGTTGCCCTTCAGGATGCTTGGTCAAAGATTGGCGTTACCTGTAACGTAAGCGTTATTGACTCTGGTGTTTGGAGCGACGCACGTACTAACGGTGACCTTGAAGTCACTCTTGTTACCTGGTCTACCCTCTCCTTCCAGGGTGTTGAGCACATGGGCTCCTACTTCCGCTCTGACCGCGCCGCAAAGAAGTCTTCCTTCTACAACAGCACCGAGTTTGACAGCCTTGTTGATCAGGCTCGTTCAACCGTTAACAACAACGACAAGGTACTTGAGCTCACCCGCCAGGCAGACAGCCTCATGACTCACACTGACTACGCATGCCTGCCTATCGACTGGCCACAGATGCCTTACGTCTTGAAGCCAGAGTTTACCGGACTCAGCGTTCTGGTTAACCCTCACTTCGATAAGGTTAAGAAGAAGTAAGGCTTCCTCCATACAAAACTGAAGGCGAGAAGATCAATTGGTCTTCTCGCCATTTTTGTGTTTGTATGCCGTTTTAAGACACGACAATAAAATGCGCTACTCGGAAATCTTCTCCTCAAGGCGCGCTTCTTCTACGGCCTTCTGAGCCGCCTCAATAGCATGCGCAACCTGAGGTGTGCGGTCGGCATCAGAGAGCGAAGCGTCATACAGGTGGCAGGCGCAGAAGTGACCTGGCTCAGCCTCGATGCGCTCAGGAATGCGCTCGGAGCAAACTTTCATTGCCTTAGGGCAGCGCGTGTGGAATACACAACCCGAAGGTGGGTTTGCAGGACTTGGAACATCGCCTTGAAGAATACGCTTCTCCTGGATGCGCTCGTGACGAATACGAGGAATAACGTCAAGAAGTGCCTGAGTATAAGGGTGCAGAGGACGCTCAAAGAGGGCATCTTTAGTAGCAAACTCCATCTGGTGACCCAGGTACATGACCATAACAGTATCTGCAATGTGGCGAACAACGGAAAGGTCATGGCTGATAAAGATATAGGCCAGACCATGATCTTTCTGCAGCTCTTCAAGCAGGTTGATTACCTTGGCCTGAACAGAAACGTCCAGTGCAGAAACAGGCTCGTCACAGACAACAATCTCTGGCTCAAGAACAATAGCGCGCGCAATACCAATACGCTGGCGCTGACCGCCCGAGAACTCATGAGGATAGCGGTACTTGAACTCAAGGTTAAGGCCAACTTCCTCCATAACCTCTTCAATACGAGCGTCACGCTCTGCCTTTGTCTTGTACGTACCCGCGATATCAATAGGCTCGCCAATGATATCCATAACGGTCATACGAGGGTTCAGTGAGCTGTAAGGATCCTGGAAGATAAGCTTCATCTTCTGACGCGCACGCTTGAGGTCTTCTCCCTTAAGTGAGGTGAAGTCTTCCCCATCAAGCTCAACCGTACCAGAGGTTGGCTCGGTGAGGCGCAGCACGCACTTGCCGGTTGTAGACTTTCCGCAGCCAGACTCGCCAACAATAGCCAGAGTCTCTTTGCGCCTAAGGTCAAACGAAACATCCTCAACAGCATGAACTGAAGCGTTTGAACGACCAAAAACACCGTTTTTAATGGGGAATCGCTTAACCAAGTTCTTTACGGACAAGATAGTTTTCTCGCCAGAAAGGTCCTTAACGTCTGTGTTTTTCTCTTCTGCCATGACTACTCACCCCACTCATCAGTGTATTTCCAACAGCTGACAGTATGGCAATTGTCTTCACCAACAGCAGTCAAGCCAGGACGACGATTCTTACAAATGTCCTTAGCAAACGGACAACGTGGATGGAACGGGCAGCCAGAAGGCATGTGAGAAAGCATAGGAACGCTGCCAGGAATTGCATAGAGTTCCTTGGTGTGCTCGTCAAACGACGGGATGGATGCAATCAGGCCCTGAGCATAGGGGTGCAGAGGGTTAGTAAAGAGCTCTGCAGACTGCGCATACTCAACACGATGACCAGCGTACATAACAAGAACCCAGTCAGCCATCTCGGAAACAACGCCCATATCATGCGTAATCAGCATGACGGCGGTACCTAGGTCTTGCTTCATGCGGTCGATGATCTGCAGAATCTGTGCCTGAACCGTTACGTCAAGCGCGGTTGTTGGCTCATCGCAGATAAGCAGCGAAGGCTGGCACGCAAGTGCCATAGCAATCATGACACGCTGGCGCATACCACCAGAAAGCTCATGAGGATATGACGAGAAGACCTTCTCTGGTGCAGGAATACCCACCAGTTTGATCATATCAAGGGCCTTCTGATCTGCCTCCTGTTTGCTCATGTTGGGATTATGAACAAGGATGCCCTCACGAATCTGAAGACCAGATTTCATAACAGGATTTAAGGAGGTCATAGGCTCCTGGAAAATCATGCCAATGCGATTACCACGGAAGTCACGCATGCCACCACGAGAAAGCTGAGTTAAATCAGTTCCCTCAAAAATAATTTCTCCGCCGGTAATTTGTGCAGGAGGTGTGGGGAGCAATCCCATAACAGACAAAGCCGTCATGGACTTACCGCAGCCAGACTCGCCTACTACCGCAAGAGTCTCGCCTTTTCGCATGATAAACGAGAGGTCACTTACTGCAGGAAGTGCGCCATCTTCGGTAAAGAGCGTGACATCAAGATGATTGACGTCGAGAAGAACGTTTTTCTTGCACTGCTCTTCTCGCTCCTTTTGAGCGGTCTCTTGTGCAAGTTTGCGCTCCTCAAGGCTGCAAAATTGCACAGACTGTCCATTTGGACCCTCAATGACGTGCTCACATGACGCATCTTTGGTTTCTTTTGTCTGATCACTCTCTTGTGCAAGAGCATCTGTTTTTTCTGCCATAAACGTAACCTCCTTTCTAAGAACGCATCTTTGGATCAAGGGCGTCGCGAAGGGCGTCGCCGAGCAAGTTAAAGGACATAACTGTAATGATGATGACAATACCTGGGGCAATACTGTAGAGAGGCTGTGATGCAAGGTATGGCTGAGATGCTGCAATCATTTGGCCCCAACTTGCCTCAGGTGGCTGAACGCCTAGTCCCAAGAACGAAAGTGTTGCCTCCGAAAGAATTGCGCTTGGAATGCCCAAGGTAGAAACAACAATCAGCGTTGACATACAGTTAGGCAAGAGATGTTTCATGATGATGCGGAAGCTATTACCGCCAGACAGAATACAAGACTGAATGTATTCAGAATTCTTCAGGCGCATGACATCGCCACGAATCAGCCTTGCGGTGGTAGTCCACATCAAAAGACCCAATGCAATATAGAGGTTAATGAGACCTGGACCCATAACAAACATAATCAAAATTGCAAAGAGCAAGAATGGGAAGCTGGAGAAAACCTGGATGATAAAAGATACAACTGCATCCACCCAGCGACCGTAATATCCTGCTGCAACTCCTGCTACAAAGCCGATAAACAGGGCAATTGCCTGCGAAATAATACCAACAGAAAGAGAAATCTGGCAGCCGTAAATAATACGAGAAAGAATGTCTCGACCGTACTCATCAGTACCAAGTAGGTGCGCAAATGTTGGATTCTGATTCTGAATTGAAAGGTTTTGATCTTTGTAGCCATATGGAGCAAGAACAGGAGCAAGAATTGCAATAATCACCAAAGCCAAAACAATGCCCAAGCAAATCATGCCCAGTTTATTTTTCTTAAAGATGTTCCAGCTAACCTGCCAATAGCTCTGCGCACGAACTTTTCCCGTGGCAGCCTGTTCTGCTTCTTGAGCCTTGGTGGCATCTTCAAGCACAGCTTCGGTCTTTTGGACCCTCTCGCTATTTTTATCACTTGTAAACAAAGCCATTACTCTGATGCCTCCTCTCCAAGACGAATGCGTGGATCAACTACCGCGTACAAGATATCAACAAGCAAATAAATCACAACGCAGATAATTGCCACATACATGACACTACCCTGGATCAGCGGCAGGTCACGAGCATTAATTGCGTCGATAAGCAGCTTACCCATACCGTTCATGTTGAAGATCTGCTCAATGATGATGGAACCAGTAAGAATGTCTCCCAGCTGAGATCCAGCAATGGTAATGATTGGGATAAGAGCATTTCTGAGCGCGTGCTTCAAAACAATAGCGGAGCGCTTTAAGCCCTTAGCTTCAGCAGTTCTGATGTAGTCCTGGTTTAATACATCCAGCATACTGGTCCTGGTAACGCGGGCAATACTTGCTGCGTAGCGAGAGCCCAGCGCAATAACAGGAAGAACATAGGCGGAAGGAGTTTTAACGCCAGAGAGTGGGAACCACTTGAGCGTCAAAGCAAAAATAATCTGCAGTACTAATGCCACCCAAAATGATGGAGCAGAAATACCAAAGATTGCAGCTGACATAAGTGTTCTATCAAGCCATTTGCCATGGTTTACCGCGGCGAGAATACCCATCAAAAGGCCAAGCACTACGGCAAAGAGATATGCAAACACCGCCAAGCGCAGCGTAACAACTAAGGCCTTGGTCAGAAGTGCAATGACAGGTCGCTTCTGAGTGTAAGAAGTTCCAAAATCTCCACCAAGCATTTTTACAAACCAGTTTGCATACTGCTCTGGGATTGGCTTATCAAGACCCATGGTATGACGGACCTGCTGAACCGTAGCTTCATCAGCCATATCGCCCATCATGACTCGTACTGGGTCACCTGGGACAATGTTCAAGACAAAAAACGTTAAAGCAGAAATGCAAACTACAACGCTCACTGCTTGAAGGATTCGTTTGATTAGAAACGATCTCACTCCTGAGCTCCTCTCCCCTCAAGAAAATGAAGCGGCATCCAAGAATCTTAGATGCCGCTTTAAAGTTTATAGCAAGTTTGCTACTTAGTCCTCTGGAACGGTGTAATCGGAATTTGATGTATCAATATCAATATCAAAGAAGTGATAGATCAAGTTTCCAACCTTAGCGTTCTTGACGTACTTCTTAGCGACAAAGGAGTTCTTTGGCCAGTACAGAGGAAGTGTTGCAAAGTCTGTACGTGTGAGCAGGTTATCTGCGTCCTTGTAATCCTCTGTTCTCTTGTCCTTGTTAGACTCAGAGCGACCCTCAACAAGAAGCTTGTCAAACTCTGGGTTGTTGTAGAAGGAAGACTTCTTTGCAGCGTTGGTGCTGTAGAAGTAGGTGTAGAGGTGCTGATCGCCATCAGCAAACAGTGGATACCAACCAAGGGTAGTAATCTGAAGGTTACCAGCAGCCCAGTCAGTGTTCCAAACTGCGTTGTCCTCTACCTGGACATCAAGGGTAACGCCAATCTTGCTCCAGTACTCCTGGACAGCAACAAGGAGTTTCTCGTAAGACTTTCTAACCTTTGCAGAAAGCTTAAGACCAGAAACACCAGCCTCAGAGAGAAGAGACTTAGCCTTCTCTGGATCGTACGCAAAAGCAGGTGCGCTCTTGTCGTAACCAGGGGTTGCTGGTGCAAGCCAACCGCTTGCAACAGTACCGTTACCGGAAGCAATGTTGTCAACAAGCTCCTGGCGGTTAATTGCCAAGGAGAGTGCCTGACGAACCTTAGGATCGGTAAGCTCAAAGCCCTCTTTGAGGTTAAGGTTGATGAAGTTAACACCAAGGGTCTGATATGCAGTGATAAGATCCTTGACGTCAGCATCGCCTGAATACTGCTGATATAGAGAAGATGGAAGATCGCAGAAGTCAATATCGTTGTTCTTGAATGCAAGCAGCTGAGTGTTGGAGTCATCGTAGTAGTGAATACGAATCTCATCCAGGGCAGGCTTGCCATCATGGTAGTCATCAAAGCGCTCAAGAACTACCTCAGTAGTGTCATCGTTGCTCTTAATCTTGTACTTACCAGTACCAATGAGGTTAGTACCGGTACCCCAATCAGCACCAGCAGCCTCACAAGCCTTCTCTGGGAAGATGCAAGCATAAGAAATACCAAGAACGCTTACAAAGACAATGTAAGGCTCAGAAAGCGTAAAGGTAAAGTGAGTGTCGTCCTGAACAGTCAGACCCTCAAGCTCAGTAGCCTTACCAGCAAGCATCTCTGGAGCGCCCTTGATCTTGTCAAAGAAGCTGGTAGAGAGAGCCTTGGTCTCTGGCTTAAACATACGCTCAAAGGTGTACTTAACGTCCTTTGCGGTCAGAGTAGTACCATCGTGGAACTTAACACCCTCTTTGAGCTCGCACTTAAGGGTGACACCATCAGACTCAAAGGTTGGAATCTCTTTAAGCAGGCAGGTAACAAGCTCGTTATCCTCAGTCCAACGAAGCAAAGACTCGCAAACAGAGTCTGCAACACATGCGGACTGTGAGTTGTTTGCACGCTGCATATCAAGGCCCTGCTTAGAATTTGCAGAACCATAGCGAAGAATCTTCTTCTTATCAGATGTCTGAGTAGTATCAGTAGAAGGAGAGTTGCAGCCAGCCAGCATCATAGATGCGCCACCACCAGCCGCTACCATACCTGATGCCTTCAAAAAATTACGACGGCTTAGTGAGTTCTCCAGCATGTTAACCCTTCTTTCTTATTAAAACGATTTATAAGACAACCCTGCTGGGGTTAGATAACTATACAAAACAATTACCAGCATCTACCCATATATACCTAGGATGAAATAGACATGAAACATTAAATTGCGCCGATAACAGCAAAATCTATTTACCTGCACTTTTTGTCTAACCATATAGGAATTGCCTATATTGAAACATAAAAATTGACTAAGCATTTTTGGACAGTTGTCCATTTTGTCTATAAAAATATTGGCAGGTACCAAAGAGATACCTGCCAATACAAATGTATGTGACAAGAAGAACTTTCTGTCTTAGTGCTTACGCTTCATAAGACCTGCGGCTGTTAAAGCAGCTCCGCCCATAACCATAAGAGGCATTACCAGAAGCTCTTCTCCCGTATTAGGAAGCTGTGCTTTCTTCTTCTTTGTCTTCTTCTCTTTTACAGGAGAAGCAGGGTTAGAAGGCTCTTCTGGAGCTGGAGTTGGTGCTGGAGTTGGAGTATCAGACTCAACAGTTAGGGTGACCGTCTTTGCTGCCTCGTAGTCATTACCTGCAGCTGCAGCATTGCCATTGAAGTAATAGTAATAGGTGACGGAATAAGCGCCTGGAGTCTTAGAAATCTCTTCTGCCTTCTGAGCAACGGTTGCTGCATCCATAGTTGCTGTGTCAAGTACAACGGTACCGCTCTGATCAACAACCTTAACACGAGCGTCAGCAGAACCAGCAGCAGGGGTAACCTGACCAGCGCTGTGATCAACCATAGCATCAAGGTTATCAAGAATAGTCCAGGAATCCTGATTAGCAGTAATAGTGCTGTCGTGTGCCGTAACTACCTGCCTGAGCTCTGTATAAAGAGGAGAGATAACGCCGTTGTTAAGATCAAGCTCGTCAGTTGAATTCTCAGAAGCATTGATAACAAGGTTGCCGCTAGAAAGAGAAGTGTACGAATACTCCTGATACACATCATCAGTAAGGTCATTATCAACAGCAAGCTGCCAGCCAGGAAGATTAAGGTACAGTCCCCTATTGGAATTTCCAGTGTGAACTGAATAGCCATAATCCCTCATGGCATTCTTAATGTTGGTCAAATCAATGTAGTACGCACCGCCGGTATACAGAGCATCGTTCTCCGTTGCGCCGTGGCGATCTTCATACAGGATATTGTCAACGTGAATATCACTTGCAGAAATAGTTGGCATGTAATTCCACTCGTCCTGTGGAATAGCGTAATAGCTGCCGTCAGGCCTAATAATGACGCCAAGATATTTCTTGTTGCTGCTCAGAATGGAATTGTTTGTTCCCTCTTCCAGGACCTGCCTTGCAAACCTGACTGAAACACGAGGGTTTCCGTAAGAGGTTCTGTGGTCGAGCAGATACTGGGTAAGGCCTACATAGTTAGTGCCATACAGATTAAGAGATGAACCATTAGTGAGAGTCAGAGGAACAGTAAGTGTAATGGTCTCACCAGCGGCCAGAGTACCAGAAATAGAAACGGAACGCATCTCAGCATTGTCCTGACCAGCTCCCTGGTATGCGGCATATGCATTAGCTGCAGGCTGAGAACCAGAACCGCCGTTCAGTCCGTTAATGTTCAGGTTAATTGCAGTTGCTGCATTAGTTGACGAGAAGGTAAATCCAGTTGCACGTAAATCTGGATTTGGGCTAGAGCTGACATAGTATGTAAGTGGCAGCTGCATAATCTCGTTTACAGAAACTGGAGATGAAGAGATGTTGGTAATCTTTACCACTGCCTGCAGATTCTGATACTTATCAATATCTACAATGGAGCGGTTCATCTGAGTGGTGTCATTATCCTTATAAGCGTAGTTAGATGTCTGACCAGAAGCATCTGTAAAGTAAATAGAACGCTCAATAAGACCATCTGCACTCACAGATGGAGACACGTTAGTAGTAGTGCCGTTATAGAACGAATTGTTACTTGCAGCGTATGCAATATTTGGCATAAAGATTAAAGCTGCCAAAAATGCAAACATAACAGCAAGAAAACTGCGGCCCTGCATCTTTGATGTCATAGGCGTATTCCTCCTCAGAATAAAAACTTAGCAGTGTATTTTCGCATTAACGTACTGCTGAAGGAATGGAGATATTTGTTACTCACATAAAAAAAGAGACGCCATCTTTCGATGACGTCTCTTGACAATTACTTAGATGCGCAAAGCGTGTTACTCTGCAGCCTCTTCGGTTGCCTGTGCATTAGCCTCAGACTCAACCAGGTGAGCCTCAAGGTCAGCCTCAGCCTCAGCTGCTGCTGCCTCTGCTGCTGCGCGCTCCTCCTCTGGAAGTGGAGTGACCTCAATGTCAATGCCAAGGGTCTCTGCAGCTGCCTTCATAGACAGGGAGATGCGACGGCGGTCAAGATCAATCTCCATGACCTTTACCTGTACAACGTCGCCAACCTTGCAAACCTGGGATGGAGCGGTGACGTGCTGCTTAGCCATCTCGGAGATGTGGACGAGGCCCTCAACGCCGTTGCCAAGGTCAACAAATGCACCGAAGGTAACAAGCTTGGTGACAGTGCCCTCGATGATAGCGTCAACTGGGTACTTGGAAACAAGTACACGCCATGGATCCTCGGAAGTCTGCTTAAGACCAAGGGAGATGCGCTCACGGTTAAGGTCAACGTCGAGAACCTGAACCTCAACCTCCTGGCCAACCTTAACAACCTCAGATGGGTGGTTAACGTGGTTCCAAGAAAGCTCGGAGATGTGAACCAGGCCGTCAATGCCGCCAAGGTCAACAAATGCACCAAACTCAACGATAGAGGAAACAGTACCCTTGAGCTTCATGCCAACCTGGAGCTTGCCCAGGATGTCCTGACGCTCTGCCTTACGAGCCTCCTCAAGAACAATGCGGCGAGAAAGAACAACGTTGTTGCGGTTGCGATCCATCTCGATAACACGAGCCTCAATACGAGTACCCATGAATGCACCAAGGTCCTTGACGCGACGAAGGTCAACAAGGGATGCAGGCAGGAAGCCACGGAGGCCAATGTCAAGAATCAGGCCGCCCTTAACAACCTCAATAACCTCACCCTCAACGGTCTCACCGGCGTTGAACTTATCCTCAACTGCCTTCCAAGCACGCTCGTACTCAGCACGCTTCTTGGAGAGAACCAGACGGCCCTCTTTGTCCTCTTTCTGAAGGACAAGAGCCTCGACGTCCTCACCCAGGGAGATGATCTCTGCAGGATTGACGTCTTTACGAATAGAAAGCTCACGAGCAGGAATAACGCCCTCAGACTTGTAGCCAATGTCTACGAGGACCTCATCGCGCTCAATTTTGACGACGGTGCCGTTGACAAGATCTCCCTCATCAAAATCGGTAACAGTGCCGTCGATCAGGCTGTTCATTTCCTCATCGGAAATTTCATCCAAAGAGAAGATGGACGAGTTCTGAATCTCACTCAAAGGTGGACCCCTTCCAAAACGGGGCCCCGGTCAACATGGTTGCTGCCAGAGTGCCAATACGTGGGCTTCTCTACTCGGAAACTTACATGCTCTCGGGGGCCAACAGATACAGTGCATAGCTTGACGCCATACGGGCAATAGGATAGCGCTCTTCGGCTGATTAAACAAGCCAAAGAGCGCTACTTTGCACAGCTATTACGCAAGTTTTACAAAATTTCTTCAAAGTTTGTTTCTTGCGAGAAGATCTTGTTGTGCTTAAGCACGAAGACGGTAGCCTTCTTTCTCTACGGCAGCTCGGTACGCATCGACATTAATTGGATTTTTGCTGAGGATACGTGCCTGGCCACCTGCTAGAGTAACCTGCGCCCATGTTCCCTCAATACTATCGAGTGCTCGAGTCACATGGTTGACGCAGTTCTGGCAAGTCATACCACCAATCTCAAATGTCTGAACATAAGGGTAATGAGACTCATCTTTGTCTTCTGGACCCTCTGCAGCCGCAACTTGCTCTGTGTTACAGGTAGTAACACCTGTTCCTTCATCAGAGCAGCAGCCTTTTTTACCTGCAGCAATTCCGTAAACACGATAAACCGCAAAACCACAAAGTGCTACAACAGCAAGAATAACAATAATATTGATTGGTGACATACAAACTTCCCTTCTGTTGCTGTTTTACTACCCACCATTTTCTAGATTATTCAAAAAATGATGTTTTTCTCGCCAAAATTTTTAGCAACAGCAAAAATCGTAATGCAGCTTAAGCAGAAAGCTTTGCACCAAGGCCGCGAAGAGCCTCAAGAGCATCGTCATCTGGCTCAAGGTTGCAGATAAAAGTCTCAACAACATTGACACCCTCTGCTTCAGCATTCTGCTTCCAAGTCTCCATCCAGTCGCCGGTTCCCCAGTCGTAAGAACCAAAGAGAGCGGTTGGCTTCTGACCAAGCTTGCCTGCGCAGTCATTGAAGAGCTCCTCAAAATCAGGATCAAGCTCCTCGTCACCCATAGCAGGGCAACCAAAAGCAAATGCATCGTACTGATCGCACATATCAGCAGAGAACTCAGAAGACTCAATAGCCTCGGTATCTGCTGCACTTGCAAGCTCTTTTGCCATTGCCTCAGTATTGCCCGTCATGGACCAATACACAACTGCTACTTTACTCATACATTTCCTCCTTCTGTGTCCAGGTTCCCCCTGGAAAACTACACATTACTTTCAATACCTCAACAAGAAATCCAAGCACACCCCTTATGCAACCTGGCGTTTCTTGGTATTGCCATACGATGAGAGAATTTGAGCTAAAGATTCCCCTTGATAAAATCGATGCTTACACTGGTCTTCTGCATCTTTAAGTCTCTCGAGACGAAGGCGAGTTTCTTCCGTGTTGTCATAGACTTTCCAAGCACCAGTAAAAAGCTCAGACTGTCCATTCATAAAGCCCTGAACATCAGCAAGTGGATAGCCCAGTACCAGTCCAATCTCGTGCGGAAACGCGGCTTTTCTTGCGTGAAAAGCAAAAATTCTTGAACGCATGCTCTTCATCAACGCCTGCACTGACTCAGTGGAATGGCCAAAGGCAGCCAGAAACTCACAGTGCTCTGATTTGGCGAGAATATCCTCAACAAGCTCAGGTCTATAGGCAACAAACGTCACCTTTCCGCCAGAAATAGCAGAGGTAGCAAGAAGCGTTACCCCAAACAGTGAGAGCTCGTGAGTAGCGTTGCATAGAAATGTCCTCAGTGTTGGATCAGTGCAGATAAGACCTGTGCAAGAACTGCAAGACTTGTGGGACGCAAATGAAAAGAGTGCGGCTGGCTTGACGTGAGCGATAACGCCAGCGGCACAGCGAACAAACGTTGTTGCAAAATCATGACAAAGTTCAGGCGTATACGCTCTTCTGCTTCCGGTAGAAGCAAGCTTTTTATCAGCGGGATATCCACAGGGAGAAGTAACGTCAAGGAGCAATGAATTCTCAAAAGAAGTAAGACAATCCATACCGTACTTGCTCCCTTCTTAAAAATGCGCCGTCGACTAAAAGGGAGCCGACGGCGCCTGGATTCCGGACCCTTGGAGAGGGGAAAGGTTCCGGGCTGATAAAGCAAATTTGTTAGAACTAGCTCCTGTTATATAAAAACCTTAACAAGTTAACCTTTTCTAACTATTTAAAGTGTAAGCCATAGCTAACTAATTGCAAGTGAAAACTCAAAATATTTTTACTTTTTGACAGAAAAAAGCTCCCGTCTCTTACGAATAAGAAACGGGAACTTTAACGTGATCTAAGAAACGCTTTGCTAACGCACAAGTACGTTCTAAGCAGCCTGTCCTTCAGTTAAAAGCAATTTAACCTCAGAAGGAACATTTGGATTATGAGCTGCAGTAGTAAGCAGCGACCTTGTGTTTGCAAGCGTTACCATAAGCGTCAAAAGGTTGTGCATATATGCAGCAGCACTTACGGTAATAAGACCTGCAACGCCTGCAGCAATGAAAGAGCTGTTCAGCGCAACAATCGTACGATAGTCAGCATGAATCCTCTTCATTACCTGCTGGCCTAAAAGACGCATGATTACCAGCGATTCAAGCGAATCATTCTTAATCGAAATATCCGCAACAGCGCGAGCAATATCAGTTGCATCAGACAGAGCCAGCGAAACATCAGAAACAGCCAGAGCAGGTGAATCGTTAATACCATCGCCTACCATTGCAACGGTGTAGCCCTCCTGCTGGAACTTCTTAACATACTCGCACTTATCCTCTGGGAGAATCTGTGCCACGTAATCGTCAAGACCCAGCTTCTTTGCAACACTTGCTGCAACGTTTTCTGAGTCGCCGGTCAGCATAACCATACGCTTAACACCAAGAGCACGGAGCTGCGTAATAGTTGCTGCTGCATCTTCCCTTACAGGATCGGTAATACAAATTGCTGCAATAAGTTTTGAATCCTCGGACATAAAGATAATGGACGAGGTTGGAGCAATCTGTGCAAGGTCGTCCTGAATTCCCTCGGGCATTGGGGTCTTCTCGTCATCAAAAATGAAGTGAGCAGAACCAATGCAGACCTCTTTGTCGTTAACCTTGGTACGAATACCGTGAGCAACAACATATTTGACCTCTGCGTGGAACTCATCCTTGTGCTTAAGGCCACGTACCTTTGCCTCGTTCACAATTGCGCGAGCCATGCTGTGTGGGAAGTGCTCCTCAATACATGCAGCAAGGCGCAGGAGCTGGTCCTCGGTGCGATCGCAGAAACTGACAATACATTCAACGTGTGGAACTGCCTTGGTCAGCGTGCCTGTCTTATCAAAGACGATAAGATCTGCTGCAGCGATCTTCTCGAGGTACTTACCACCCTTAACCGTCATGCCAAACTTAGCTGCCTCATCCATAGCGCTACCCACTGCAACAGGAGTGGAAAGCTTAATGGCGCAGGAATAGTCAACCATAAGAACGGTCATAGCCTTAGTGATGTTTCGGGTGATGCCCCAAATACCAAAGAAGGCAAGGAAGCTGTAAGGAACCAGCGCGTCAGAAAGGCGCTCGGCCTTTGACTGTGCGCCTGCCTTAAGCTCAGCAGACTGCTCAACCATATCAACAATGTTGTCGATACGAGACATTCCTGGAGGAGCGGTAACACTGACCATGAGGTCACCGTCTTCAAGGGCGGTGCCTGCGTAAACGGTTGAGCCAGGCTCTTTGGTAACAAGGCGAGACTCACCTGTCATGGCAGCTTCGTTCATCTGGCCAATGCCTTCAACAACTTTGCCGTCAACAGGAAGAACACCACCAGCGCGCTGGTGCAAAATCATGCCCTTCTCAACCTCAGAAAGGGCAATCATAACGTCCTTACCGTCAATACGAGCCCAGACGTTCTCAGAACGGGTAATTAGGCCATCACGAAGTGCAAGACGAGCACGGCTTGCCACGTGGTTCTCCATAGCAGCAGACAACTCAAGCAAGAACATGACCGTAGATGCATCTGCCCACTCATTTCTTAGAATTGAAGTGGTGATAGCAGTTGCGTCCAAAACCTCAACGGTTAGCTCTTTCTTAAACAGGCGCTTAACGCCTTCCACAACAAATGGAATGGCGCGGAGAATAACGTATGCGTAGTTAGCAACTGCAGGCAGTGGCAAAGAGCGCATAATCCAGCGGCGTGCAAATGTTGTCACAACCTCCATCTGGAAACGATTGTTCTCAAGAGCCATCTCAATTGAGCTGCAGAAGTCCTCAAGGCCTGCCTCTTCTTCTCGTGGCAAGTTCAAGACATCAAAAGCACCAACAGCCGCAAGTACCTGGTCTCTCTTAAGAGGATCAAACCTTAGCAAGAGAGAGCCGTTTGCCATATGAACTTCTGCGTGACGAACGCCGTCAACACGCATCAGCTCATAGGAGATACCACGAGCTTCAGCCTCATCAATATGACCCAGGTCGCATTTTGCACGAATGCGACCTGAGATTTCATTAGTAATTGTGAAGCGCATGAATTATGCCTGTGCGCCCTCTGCGTCGACCTGCTTGGTAACCTCAGCGCGGATACCCTCCTCGAGCTCAGCAAGGCGAGCGCGAACTGCAGCATCAATCTTGGACTCACGACGAGCCTCAGCGACAACGTCGTTAGCCTCGTCAACAACGTTCTGAGTCTCTGCGGAAACACGATCGGTTACGCGAAGAC